>CAZHZR010000008.1:0-4559 GCA_964537095.1 uncultured Roseivirgaceae bacterium | reverse complement strand
GTCTTCGTCTACGTCTAAAGTTTCAGGGTTCAATGTCTATTGTCTAATATTAAATTGTCTAATGTCTAATATCTAATATCTAATCGTCAGACATCGCCTATCTAAATACTTCCTGTTAATTCCTAATATTCCATTATCTTTGGGCACAAAAAAGCAAGCGTGTACAAATCCCTTCTGCGACCATTTCTATTCAGGCTTTCTGCGGAATCAGCACATCATTTCACCTTTTCCATGTTAAAATGGATGATGAAGATACCGGGCAAAAAAGCAATCTTTCGAGGAATCTATGATTTCGAGCACCCGGATCTTGAGAGAGAAGTATTTGGTTTGAAATTTAAAAACCCGGTAGGCCTTGCGGCAGGTTTTGATAAGGATGCAAGGCTGATAGACGAGCTGGCTTGTTTGGGTTTCGGATTTATAGAAATTGGCACCATCACGCCTAAACCACAACAGGGCAATCCAACTCCCCGACTTTTCAGGCTGCCAAAAGACAGGGCAATCATCAACAGAATGGGGTTTAACAATGAAGGAATGGAAGCCGCAGTGGCTCGGCTAAGGAAGAGGCAGTCTACCGTTCTCGTCGGTGGAAACATTGGAAAAAACAAGCTTACTCCCAATGAATCTGCGGATGAAGATTATGAACTGGCTTTCAATGCACTGTATGACTTTGTGGATTATTTCGTCATCAATGTGAGTTCCCCGAATACACCAAACCTAAGAGAACTACAGGAAAAAGAGCCGCTGCAAAAGTTATTATTGAAAATCAAGCAGTTGAATAGCGAAAAGGCAGCACCCAAACCGATACTTCTTAAAATAGCGCCCGATCTGAGCAATCAACAGTTAGATGACATCGTTTCAATCGTGTTGGAAACAAAAATAGATGGTGTAATAGCTACAAACACCACAATAAGCAGAGAAAATTTAATTTCGACCAGTACGGAAATTGAGGAAATCGGAGCCGGAGGTTTGAGCGGTGCACCGCTAAGACAAAGAAGTACGGAGGTAATTAAATATTTACATACAAAGTCAGGTGGCGCCTTCCCTATTATTGGAGTGGGCGGCATTCACAGCGCTGCGGATGCATTGGAAAAATTGGCGGCCGGGGCTACGCTGGTTCAGGTTTACACAGGCTTTATCTACGAAGGTCCAGGGCTTGTAAAAAGAATTAATAAAGCGATTCTTAAACAATAATCTGGCTAAAATATTAACTTGTAGCTATTATTCATCCGGAAACCGCACAGAATCTTGTGCAATAAGCTTGTTTCTAACTAATTAAATCAGTTTTTATTAATTTTGTGCTTTAGCATATAAATGGCAAAAAATACATACAAGTCAAATAATTTTAAAAAGACGAAAACCGAAAAGAAGAAGCTTCCCAGGTTCAGGATATCCTTTTACAAAGACAGGAAATTCCATCTGGCATTTGGTTTCTTTCTCCTTGCGCTATCAATTTATCTTCTTACAGCTTTTATATCTTATTTATTTACAGGAAAGGCTGACCAAAGTCTGATTGAAGCTTTTTTGGAAACTGATATTAAAACCTCTGGTCTGGAAACAGAAAACTGGCTTGGCGTAATAGGGGCATATGTTTCGCATTATTTTATATTTGTTTGGTTTGGTATCGCAGCTTTTTTTATTCCCCCGCTCTTGTTTATCCTGGGAAGCAAAATTGTGTTCAGGAAAGAGGTCATAGCACCTTATAAGGCGTTTAAATTTTCCTTTTTTTTCGCATTTTGGATCAGCTTGCTGTTAGGCTATATCACCCTTGAAACCGATAGCCCTACCTGGAGCTTTTTAAGCGGCGGGATTGGCTATGAGCTTGCGCTTCTGTTCAACAGTCTGCTGGGTTGGGGAACCTTCCTGTTCCTTATCTTTTCTCTGGTTGTCTTTGTAATTTATTTCTTCAACATCACTTCCCTGCTGAACTTAAATTTCAAATCCAGTAATGCTGTTTCTGAGAAAGAAGCTACCGCAGGTGATTTTGAAGATGAGGAAGAAGATCGGGTTGCAAGCATCAAAAAGGAGTATATAGAAGACAGCCTTATTGAAAGCAACTTTGATGAAGACGATGGTATTGAATCATGGTCTATAAAAGAGCGGCCTAAGCCTGCTCAAAACAAACAGCCTCAGGCACTTGAGTTGGATATTGAAGACAAGGCTGATGCCCTGAGCGCTCCAAAAAGAATTGAACCTGAGGAGCCGGCAGGTTTGGAGCTGGAAGTAAAGGAGGAGGAGCTTGTTGATGAAAACATTTCCGGAGAGATTGAAAATTATGATCCTACTTTGGATCTTGCTTCCTATCAATACCCCAGCGTAGAAATGCTGAACGAATATTCATCAGGCAAGGTACAAGTTACCAAAGAGGAGCTGGAGCAAAATAAGGACAAGATCGTAGAAACGCTTATCAATTTCAAAATTGGTATTTCCAGTATAAAAGCTACCATCGGGCCCACAGTAACCTTGTATGAGATCGTACCAGATGCCGGGGTGAAAATTTCCAAAATTAAAAACCTGGAAGATGACATTGCGCTAAGTCTGGCTGCGTTGGGTATACGAATTATAGCACCCATTCCGGGCAAGGGCACTATTGGTATTGAAGTACCCAACAAAAACAGGGAAATGGTATCCATGAGATCTGTTTTATCTACGGAAAAGTTTCTAAAAAGTGATAAGGAGCTTCCTGTGGTTTTAGGAAAGACAATATCCAACGAGGTTTTTGTTACTGATCTGGCGAAAATGCCGCACTTGCTCATGGCCGGAGCTACCGGACAGGGAAAATCAGTAGGTCTAAACGTGCTGCTTACTTCTTTAATTTACAAAAAGCATCCCAGCCAGTTAAAATTTGTTTTGGTGGATCCAAAGAAGGTAGAATTAACCTTGTTTAATAAAATTGAACGGCACTTTCTCGCAAAACTGCCTAACAGCGAAGAGGCGATCATTACAGACACAAAAAAGGTGGTTTATACCTTAAATTCATTGTGTATCGAAATGGACAATCGGTATGACTTACTAAAAGATGCCGAATGCCGAAACCTGAAAGAATACAACGCTAAATTTGTAAGAAGGCGCTTAAACCCTCAGAAGGGTCACAAGTTCTTGCCTTACATCGTGTTAATCATTGATGAGCTTGCAGATTTGATGATGACTGCTGGGAAAGAAGTGGAAACACCTATTGCACGGCTCGCACAGTTGGCAAGAGCTATAGGCATACATCTGGTAGTTGCCACACAACGGCCTTCGGTGAACGTAATCACTGGAATTATCAAGGCTAACTTTCCTGCGAGATTATCCTTTAGGGTGACTTCGAAAATAGACTCCCGAACCATTTTGGATACCGGAGGTGCTGAACAATTGGTAGGCATGGGAGACATGCTCCTTTCTATGGGATCTGACATCATCCGTCTGCAGTGCGCTTTTGTAGATACCCCTGAGGTAGATGCAATATGCGATTTCATAGGCTCTCAACGCGGATATGAGTCCGCCTACATGCTTCCTGAATTTGCGGGAGATGAAGAGGAAAGTACTGTGGGTCAGGTAGACCTTTCCGACAGGGATGCAATGTTTGATGATGCTGCCAGACTGATTGTGATGCATCAGCAGGGAAGTACCTCGCTGATTCAAAGAAAATTAAAACTGGGCTATAACAGGGCAGGAAGGCTCATAGACCAATTAGAGGCCGCTGGAATTGTCGGTCCTTTCGAAGGAAGTAAAGCCAGGGAAGTTTTAATTCATGATGAATACAGTTTGGAACAGTTATTGAATAGCATGGATAAGAAAGAATATTAAACCATCTTAGCGTTTATTTCTCGTATACAAGCCAGTTTTCATAAGTAGAAGAAGGTGATTGAAAACTCCGCGAAAGAATCTAAGAGAGGTTATCAAAACATTAAAATCAAAATTAAAAACACAATGAAAGGAAGTTTAGGATTATTAGTAGTAGTTTTTCATCTATCTTCTCTGAGCCTTTTTGCACAGTATGACGACAAGGCCCTTGGCATACTGGATAAAATGAGTGATAAATATAAAAGCATATCTGCCTACGAGGCCAGTTTTACCCAGACGCTGGAAAATACACAAGCCGACATCAATGAGGACTTTTCAGGCACCATTACCGTAAAAGGCGAAAAATTCAGGCTCGACATGGGAGGGCAGGAAATTATCAACGACGGCAAAACGGTGTGGACTTACATCCCGGAAATAAATGAGGTAAATATTGACAATTATAGCGCCGACGCGGGTGAAATGACCCCTTCAAAAATTTACGCTGCTTACAAAAATGGTTACAAGTATGTCTACATGGAAGAGCAGAAGAATGCAGGCAAATCTTTTGACATCATCGACCTGGTGCCAGAAAATAAAAACGACCAGTTTTTCAAAATCAGGTTAACAATAGACCAGCAGGATAATATGCTTAAAAGCTGGACAATGTTTGACAAAAGCGGCAACCAGTTTATTTACAATATTACGAATTTCAAAATATTGAACGACGTAAAAGACTCTTTCTTCCAGTTTGACAAGAACAAGCATAAAGGTGTGGAAGTGGTAGATCTCCGCTAAGC
>CAZHZR010000007.1:31614-35095 GCA_964537095.1 uncultured Roseivirgaceae bacterium | reverse complement strand
GTGCGCAGTCGCCGGGGTCGGGTGCGAGGTACGCAGCGCGTCGAGCGGGGTAGGCCCCGCTCATGTGGGCTTCGCGCGCACGGCCTGCGAACGTCACCGTCTTCTCGCCGGTCGGCGCGTTCACCACGAACTGCTCGTTTTCGCGCGGCGGTTCTTCGTCCCCGTGCAGGAAGAACTTGATCAGCCGTTTGCCGCCGTTGTAGTGGTGGTATTCCCCCCAGTACGTCGGGCGGAGTTGTTCTTTTTTGTCGCGTGCGACGGGCGCGTCCCACGGTTCGAGTAGGCGCGCCAGCGTGAACAAACGGTTGTTGGGGTCGGCGAGTTGTTCGATCTCGTAACCGATAACGCCCGACGATTGGTGGCGGCGCGTGCCGACGATCCTGCACGCGCTGCCGTGCCAGAAAGGGCCTAGGCCGGTGTAACGCACCTTGTCGCCGAGCTTGTAGGTGTCCATGCGGTCACTCCTTGTTGATGATCTTGACCGCCGTCTCGATCCTTCGGGACCGAGTGCGACGCGCGTAGAGCGAGGGGGCGAAGCGCGTGCCACGGGTCATGTGGCTCACGGCAGCTCCTCGATCTTGGTTGCGAGTTCTTCGCGGTCGATGTTGGGTGCCTTGAAGATCAGATCGATGGCCGCAGGGCCAAGGACGCGTTTGATGTCAGGTTTGATGCGGTAGTGCAGGCTCGGCGGCTGGTCCGGGTCGGTGGCGAACACGCCGTCGGGGCGGGCCCACTTCATGTGTGCAGGCTCGACGCCGCGCCAGTCCTTGTACATGCTGCGGGGGTTGCACACTCCCTTGCGGCGGCGCAGGTAGCTGGCGAAGTCGCGGCGCCGGCGCAGGAAACCCTCCCGCTCCACGTGCCGGGTCATCTGCCGCATCTCCTGCAGCTCGGCCGCGTCGCTCTCGGCGCTGCGCACGTCGGACTGGAGCTTCAGCCGGTTCAGGATGTCCTGATCGTGCGGTTCGATGAACTCGGTGACCCAGAGCGTGAACGCGTCGCGGGTCATGGTGCGGCGCTGGTGGAACTGGGCAGCGAATGCAGCACCGAAGTGCTCGCAGAGCAGGTTGAAGCGAGCGCCCCCCACCTCGGTGTCGAGGCTGGTGGTCCAGCGATCGACTGGGCCCAAGAGCGACTTGGACCGGAAGTAGTAGGTGGCGAGTGTGCTGAGGGTCAGCACTTGGCGCTTCGGGCGTAGAGCGAGGCTGAAGTCGCGGAACGCATGCCGGTTCTGCAGCTCGCGACTGAGGTATTCGAGGTGGAACGGCTGGACGGTGGGGTAGTGCAGGGACATGTGGAACATCCTCGCGTGGAACATTTTTGGTCGAGCGGAGAGCGGGGTGGGGGCCTTAGTAGGGGGAATTATTTTTGTTAGTAGGATTGCTAACAAAAATAATTGCCTGTACTAAACCTCGAACGAGTCTCACGATTGGGGGTGTAAGTTCCTGTCAGGGAACGACAATTGACTTTCATGAAGATAAGTTAGTATTAGTGGTTAGACTGGGGAAAAAGCTTAGTAAAGAGAAAAGAGAGAGGAAAGCCTCTACTAGCTTGTTGCGCCGCAGTATACGACCTAGCTAACTTTAACTTCTGAAAACCCTCGACTACGTTCTAGCAAGCTGGCGTTCAGCTTCGCTGGCCCCTCGCGTCGGCCGCGCTCTGTTAGTCAAATTGCACAATAATTAGCGATCGCGGGCCGACCAAAAAAGGGGAGACCGGAATTAATTCCGATCTCCCCTCGACGCTTAACGCTTCAACGCACCAGCGAGCAGCGCCTTCGCGCGTTCCGCTGCGTTCGCCATCCGCACCGCGTTCTCCTCCGCGCGACGCTTCCGGCTCTCCTGCCGCTTGATCTCCTGAATGTCCATCGCCTGCTCGGCGTCAGTGATCGCGGTGAACGAACCGTCCTTCTCCATCACGTTCAGGAACGGCATCGGCCTGTCGGCGTCCCAACCGAACGATTCGACGGTCAGCGTCATGAACAACCGCAGATCGTCGAGCGACGCGCGGAACACGTCGCCCTCGTCCTCGATGCCCTGACCGTACAGCTCGCGCAGCCGGTGCCACGCCTGATCGACCGACGTGTCGTGGCCGGTCAGTCCGTCGAGCGGCGACTCCTCGCTCCTCGCGTCCACCTCGAAGTCCTTGCCGCCAAGCGCTTCGTCCTCGACGCGCAGCGGCAGGTACGGCGACATGTCGAAGTCGCCCTTCGGGTCCAGCCACCGCCTGTAATCCATATTGGCGACGAACACCGACGCCTTCAGGACGTTGAAGCACAGCGAGTAGACCGTGCCGCTGATCTCCGTCGGCTTCTCGCACGAGTCGACCAGCGCGTGGAGCACCACGCTGAGGTCGTTGCCCGCCGCCTTCAGCAGCTCCGCTCGGAGCTTGATCTGCATCCGCGCCTCCGGGTCGCTGATCGCCGCCCCGTCGTTCGTCGACAGGTTGTCCAGCGCGCGGTCCAGCAGGCTCTTCGCGCCGGGCGTCATGGTGAACGTGCTGAGTTCCAGCGCCGCTTTTGCCGCCGGATCGTCCTCGGCGATGTGCTGCTCCAGCAGCGCCGCGGTGGTCGTGCTCTCGTCGAACACGTGCTCGGCCTGCTGCTCGCTGGTCACGGCCTGCGCGCTCTGCGCTTCGGTCTTGCTGCCACGCTTGAAGATGCTCATGATCTATTTCCTTGTATTGACGTTGGTTGTGGTTGGCGGCGCGGGTACTCGTACGCCTATTCCCGTTCTGGTTGTGGTGAAGCAATTACAGCGTGCCGTCGCCCGGCTCGACACCGCCGCCGCGCTCGGCAGCGAGCTGCTCCGCACGATCGAGGATGTCGGCCTGCTCGGCGGCCAGCCGCGCACGCTCCGCTGCGTCCAGCGCGCGCATCTTCTTCGCGGCCTTCTCGACATCGCGGCGAAGCGCGTCGATCTTGCGCGCGCTGTACTCGACGCGCACCGCGCGCACCGCGCTGCTCGTCGTGCTCGCGACCTTGCTCGATGCTGCGACCACGCCGTCCTCCACGCCGCGCACGATGCGCGACGGGCGGAGACGCGTGAGGACCATGCCACCCACGGTGGCGACGCCGGCGATCGCGGCGGGGATCAGGGGGATTGCCATTTCATTCTCCAGTAGTGGCGGGGGTTACGCGTCTTCGCGCGTGGTGAAGTCGAGGTCGGAGTCGAAGTCGAAGCCCTCGCTCTTCGTGCTCGGCGCTGCGCCCTTCGCGCGAGCCGCGGCGCACTCGGCGATACGCGCGATCTCGCGCACGTGATTGGCGTGCTCGCTCTCGCCGACCTTGTTGATCAGCGCCATGACGCCCTCGGCCAGCTTGTCGAGCTGCGCCGTCACGCTGTACTTCGGCGTGGCGACGCGGAAGACCACGTCGCCCTTTTCGTCGATGATGCGGATGTTGATGTTCTCGGCGGACGTTTCGATGCGCATGTCTATCTCCAGTTGAGGTTGGTGGAACACAAGAACGAGGCAACCGACG
>CAZHZR010000007.1:28807-31514 GCA_964537095.1 uncultured Roseivirgaceae bacterium | reverse complement strand
GAGAGCCGTAGCCCTCTCCCCGTAGCATCAGCCGTGCAGGCTGTTCATGTACGCGCAGTCAGGGCTGTGCCTGCTCTGCGTACCGCCGCAGTCCACGCACTGGCACTTGCCCGGCTCCAGCTTCGTTGCTGCCTTGCGCAGCAGGGATGACGTGGTGCGACGCGCGCTGTTCGTGGCGCGCTGCGCGATGGGCTTGGACGTGCGATACGCAGCAACGGTGGCGTTCTCGGCACGGGCGATCAGGTTCGAAAGGCGCATAGCGATGTCTCCTAGCAGTGGGTGGGAAGAACACCGGAGCTAGGCAGCCGAACGACGAAGGAGTTCGGCACGGGGGGCGGGGGTGTATGGGACCCGTTGAGTTTTCTGTCGAAGCCGAAGAAAAACGGGCCCGGCAGTTTCCCGCCGCCTAGTGGGTAGGGGGCCCGTGCGCGGAGGGAGAGTTCAGTTGTATAGTCCGCCCTGAGCCCTCAGCTCTCCGCGCGACGCTCCCGGAACTGGGCATCGGGACCCCAAGGGGATAGACCCGGAGGTCGGAGCGTCACCCTCCCTAGGCAGCCGAGCACCGAACGATGGAACAGTTCCTCACCCTCCTGAAGCTCTACTCCGTCCAGCTCGTGCTCGCCCTCGCGAGCCTGAATACCGTGATCGCGGTGTTCGACGCCCCGGTCTGGCTCGTCGCGGTCGTCAACATCTGCGGCTACATCGCCCACAATTACCTGCGCGCGGTGCCCCAGCCCGCCGTCGCCGCCAAGCTCCACGCACTCCGCGCGAAGTGACCTGCGCGCGGTGCGCTGAACGTCGCGCGAAGCTGAAGGCGGCGGCCGCCAAGGTCGCCGCCCGCGTGCTACCCTCGCGCCAGCCACAGCGCCCGCGAGAACCACGTGAAAAGCAAAATCCCCGAGTCGGAGTTCCGCCGCGCCGCAAACCGCCTGAAGTGTGACGTCGCCGCCGTCATGGCGGTCGCCGAAGTGGAGTCCCCCAAGGGGCCGTTCCTGCCCACGGGCGAACCGACGATCCTGTACGAGCCGCACATCTTCAGCCGGCTGACCAAGCGCCGGTTCGACAAGTCGCACCCCAAGCTCTCGTACCCCAACTGGAAGTCCGGCGCGTACGGCACCTACGCATCCCAGCATGGGAAGCTCCAGCAAGCGGCGCTCCTCGATCGAAGTGCTGCGCTCCAGTCGTGCAGCTGGGGCCAATTCCAGATCATGGGGTTCAACTTCGCCCGCTGCGGGCACAGGACGATCCAGTCGTTCGTGAACGCGATGTACGCCAGCGCCGCGGCGCAGTTCGACGCATTCATCGCCTTCAACCTCGCAGACCCCGCGCTGGTCACCGCGATACGCGGCCGGATGTGGGCCACCTACGCGCGCATCTACAACGGCCCGGCCTACGCCACCCACAAGTACGACCAGCGCCTCGCCGCGGCCTACGCCCGTCACGTCAAGAACTACCCCGCCCGCCCAGACTTCAGCCTCGTGCAATCCGCCGTGTTCAGTACAGGGATGAAGTGATGTCGCGCCGCTGCCCTACGCACGAAAACCTCCGCTTCGCGCTCAACGCGGGCAACAACCTGATGTCCCGGTTCTGGCTGTCGCTCGCCAGCCTCTTGACCGGCACCGGCGTGTTCGTCGGCGCCAAGTCGTGGCTCCACGCGCCGAGCTACCTCGCGCTGGCCGAACTGTTTCCGCCGCCGGTGTGGGGCGTGCTGTTCCTGCTCGCGGGCGTGACGGGCCTGTGGAGGGTTCTGTCGCTGGCGTCTCGACCTTGGGCCGCGTGGGCCGTTAATATCTACATGGCCTTCATCTGGACTGTCGCGACCGTCGCTCGTCTTCACGCCGGCCCCGAATCCCTTGCCTCGGTCCACACCGTGTGCGCGCTGATGGCGCTCTGGTGCCTGACTCGCACCGAGGCCACCCACCGCGATACGAGGACGGCCTGAAATGCAGGGACCCGAGTTCATCCCGGAGGCAGTGAGCGCGCTGCCCACCAGCCGCCTGCAGGCCATCTACCTCGCCGCCACGTCCGTGATCACCGCCGTTGCCACGCTGGCGGGCATCCACCTGAAGAAAAAGCGGCCGAAAGCAGGTGCCGAGGACGCGGTCTACGAGATCAACCGCGCCACGATCGAAGATCAACGCGCGCAGATCAACTCGCTGCAGCTGGAGAACACCGCGCTGCGCACGGCGCGCGGGGAATTCGAGGCCGCGCTCCTCACCGCCAACGCCAACCTGAAGATCGCGCAGCAGGCCGCCGCCGCCGCGGCGCAGGCAGCGGCCGAGAACGTGGTCGAGTTGGAGAATCTGCGACAGCGGTGGCTGCGGGCGCGGCAGTACATCCATACACTGCACACCAAGCTCGCCGAACACGGGCTGGCGATTCCTCCTGAATTCGAGACCGAGCCCGACGAGTGACGCCCTTCGCCCCGCCACCGCCCGATCTGGAACTACTCGATCTCGTTGCCGAAGGGCGGAATGCGCTGGCCGCACCGCCCTTGGAGCGCGTCGCCGAGGCGCTGCGCGTGCTGCCGGCGGTGGTCGATGCGCTGGATCGCGTCGCCCAGTACCAGCACGACGTCCGCGAAGTGCGCCGGCAGCTGGTCGAGGCGGTGCGCGCGTTCCGCGAAGCGGTGTGGGCGGCGCAGAAGGCCCACCCGGAGGTCACCTACAAGGGCGCGCAGGTACAGGGGGCGCTGCGGGACGTGGGC
>CAZHZR010000007.1:567-28707 GCA_964537095.1 uncultured Roseivirgaceae bacterium | reverse complement strand
CCCGGAGGTCACCTACAAGGGCGCGCAGGTACAGGGGGCGCTGCGGGACGTGGGCATACTGCTCGACCGGCTCGACGCGCTGTTGCACACGCCCTGACCGGGGGGTAGAGTCGGCCGGCAGCCACGCCGGAGACGCCCATGATCACCAGCTTCGTCATCTCGCTCGTCGTCGCGGCGCTCTACGACTTTCTGAAGGACCCGCCGGCGTTCAAGGCCGTCTGGGGCGCCAAGATGCGCCGGGTGAAGGAGTGACCCGCATCGAGGTCGGGCCGGACGGCAAGAAGTGGCGGCTCTCGGTCGATTTCGGCTCGATCGGGTACGCCGAGGACTTCCGGTTCAAGTTCATGGCGCTGCTCGAAGCCCGCCGCGTCGCCAAGGCGCACGCCACGCCGGCCACGCCCGTCAGCCTGCGGATCAAGGACCGCCGCGGGCGGTATCAGGAGGAGCGGACCTACCCGCGTAGCGCCGATCCGAGGGAGACACCCGGATGAACTGGTTCAAGGACAACCTGATCATGCTCCTCGGCGGCGCCACGGCGCTGATGGTCGTCGTCCTGATCGTGTTGATCCTCAACCTGCGCGTGGTGAAGGCCGAAAAGGCCGCCGTCGAGGCCAAGATCGGGCCGCTGGAGCAGGCGGTCGAGCACAACGCCGCGCAGGCGCGTGACAGCGCGCGCCGGCTGGCCGAAGTGGCCGAAAAACACCGCCTCGACCTCGAACGCGCCGAGTTTCTGGCCGCCGAGCTGGACAAGTTCAAGGATCGGACGCAGGAACTGGTCGACGAGAACGCCGGCCTGCGCCGGAAAGCCGCGGCGAAGGAGCCGGCGACGCGCGCCTACCTCGATTCGGGCATGCCGCGCTCGTTGGCGTGCATCACTTGGCCGGAGCGGTGCCAATGAAGATCGGGCCGAAGACGATGAACGTGCTCCGCGGCCTGTTTCTGGTCGCGCTGCTCGTGATCCTGATCCTTCTGGCCGGCTGCCAGCCGGGGAACAACGTCAAGATCGAATATGTCGATCGCCCGGTGCCGACGCAGGTCCCGCTGCCGCCGAAGCTCACCGCTCTACCCCCTCCGGTCGAAGACCCGCCCTTCAACTGCCTCGATTCCGAGCGCCGCAGCACCGTCTGCCACGAAGACGCGCAGGACTGGCAGGAGCGCATGAAGAAGCGCGTGGCCGATCTGGTGGAGCAGATCAGGTCCATCGCCGAGCTGCAGCCCAAGCCGTGACCCCCGAAGACGTCCCCGAGCTGGAGCAGCTGCTCCAGCACAGGTTCCCGCACTCCGATGTCCGGGTCATCCCCAATTGCCACACGCTGATGGTCGTCGCCGGCGGGATTCGCCTGCAGACCCCGAAGACGCTGGACTACAGGGCGCTCTCGGTGGCAGAGTGGCGCCACCGCGTCGTCGAGGCGCTGGCCCCGAAGCTCACCGGAGAACCCTGATGGCCGTCACCGAGTACAAGATCGCCCGCGCCAACGACCCTGCGGGGATGACGAGCGAGGTCACCGCCGCGATCGCCGATGGCTGGCAGCCGAGCGGTCCGCTCACCCGCGACGCGCAGGGTGGTGCGCTGCTGCAGGCGCTGGTGAAGATGTCCGTGGAGCCCGAGCCCGAGCCGGAGTAAACCGGTGGTCCCCTTCCGCACGATCAACATGTACGCCGGACAGACGTTCGCGACGTCGATCGCGTTCGTCGACGACCAAGGCGTACCGATCGAGCTGTCCGGCCGGGCCGCGCGGATGCAGGCGCGCACGTCGATCGACGCGCCGCTCGCCGTGCTGACCCTTTCGACCGACGACGGCACGATCGTGCTGGACTCGGGCGGCGTACTGCGTTTCAACCTCGACGCGGCGGCGACGGCGCTGCTCGGCGCCGGGGTCTACGACGCCCAGCAGTGGGTGTTCGACATCGAGCTGGTCACACCGGGCGCCCCGCCGGTCGTCCGGCGCATCCTGACCGGGGTCATCGTCTTCTGGCCCGAAATTACCCGTATGGAGTGACCCATGTCCGCCTCGAACGCACTCGAAACCGCGCTGCTGCAGCACCTCTTCACCAACTCGGCGATTGCCGGCGTCGGTGATGCCAACGGCCTGCCCGGTTCGGCCGCCGCCGGCCAGCTCTACATCAGCCTGCACACCGCCGACCCCGGCGAGGGCGGCGCGCAGAACACCACCGAGGCCGGATACACCGGCTACGCCCGTGTGGGCGTGGCGCGCTCGTCCGCGGGCTGGACGGTCGCCGGGAACGAGGTCGAGAACGCCGCGACGGTCGATTTCGCGGCGGCCACCGGCGGCAGCGCGACGGTCACCCACTTCGGCATCGGCACCGCGGCGTCGGGCGCGGGCATGCTGCTGTTCTCGGGCGCGCTCACCGCGTCGCTCGCCGTGTCGAGCGGCATCGCGCCGAACTTCCCGGCCGGGGCCCTGACCGTCTCCTGCGACTGATAGACCGCCGTGGCCGTCTTCGGTAATCCGAGTGTCGGCCCGGACGGGTTCCCGTCCAGCGACGGGCGGGTCCTGCTCGGGCGCTTCACGCTCACCGAAGACGGCGACACCAACTTCCTCGCGGTCCACGCCGGCGCCGCCGGCGCAGGTAACCTCCGCGCGCTGATCTACGCCGACAACGGCGGCGCCCCCGGCGCGCTGCTCGCTGCCGGCCCGTCCACTGCCGCCGCGTCCGGTGCGCCGGCGTGGCGTACGCTCCCGGTCTCGGTCTCGCTGCCCGCCGGCACGTACTGGCTCGGCGTCACCTCGTCGGGGTTCTACGCCCAGTACACACAGACGCCGTCGGGCGGCGCGTCGGCGTTCCTGAGTGGCACGAACTTCGCCTCGCCACCCAACCCGCTCGGCACGCCGCAGGGCACCGGCACCCAGCTGATGTCGGTGTACTGCGACTACGAGCCGGCCGGCGGCCCGCCCGCGGGCGACATGGCCGGCAGCACCGCGGTCGCGTTCGCCGCCACCGGCACGATCTCGGCCACCGGCCCGGTCAACATCGCCGGCAGCGCCTCGATGTCGTTCTCCGTGTCCGGCCGCGTGCCGGCGACGACCTTCGGCTGGACCGAGGCGAGCACCGGCGGCGTGTGGCCCTCGTCGGGCGGACGGGCGATTGCGTCGCGCGCCGTGCTGGAAGACCCCGCCTCGACGCGGCACTTCCACCAGCACTTCGGTACCGGCGGCGCCGCGGGCACCACCACCCCCGGCCGGTCGTGGGTCGGTCTTGTCTATGCCGACGACAACGGTGAGCCGGGCGCGCTGCTCGCGGCGTCCGAGCTGGGCACGACCGTCGAGGGCGGCGGCTGGCACTCGGCGCCGATCACCATCGAGCTTGCGCCCGGGCCGTACTGGCTGGCGACGCTGGTCAGCGAGTTCGGCGTAGCGATCAACAGCGCCACGCCCCCGGAGGGCGGCGCGGTCGGTGGCGTCCGTCGCGGCGAGGGCATGGGTTCGCCGGCCGCCCCGGGCGCGGTGTGGTCGACCGCCAGCACGAACGACGGCACGCTCGACGCCTACATCAGCTACGTCGCCCCGGCGCCGCCGGCCGGCGAGCTGCAGGGCTCGACCTCGTTCGCGTTCGCGGCCGCCGGCACGCCCGCTGCGTCCGCCGCGCTGGCCGGCGCGTCCTCGGTGGCGTTCGCGCCCCTCGGCGCGCTCCGCGCCACGATCGCCGCGGCCGGCGCGACCGGACTCAGCTTCGACGCCGCCGGGGCGCTCGCCGCCCGCGCGCCGCTCGCCGGCGCGGCCGCCGTCACCTTCACCGCCACCGGCACGGCCTCGGGCGGCTCGACGCTCGCCGGCGCGGCCGTCGTCACCTTCACCGCCACCGCCACGATCGCCGCCCGCGCGGCGCTCGCCGGCGCCGGCACGATCACCTTCACCGCCACCGGTGCGTCCGGCTCGTCAGCCAGCCTCGCCGGCGCCAGCGCGTTCGAGTTCGCCGCCACCGGCGCTCCCGGCGCGCGCGTCGCGCTCAGCGCCACGACCGACCTGACGTTCGCCGCCGCCGCGACGGCCGCGGGCCGCGGCGCGCTGGCCGGGTCGGCCGCGCTGTCGTTCACCACCACCGGTACCGCCGGCGTCGACTGGCCGACCGGCCGGGCGGAGTTCGGGTTCTCTGCCGCAGGCACGCTGGCCGGCACGGCCGCGCTGGCCGGTGCGAGCACGGTCGGGTTCACTGCGGCGGGTGCGCTGCAGGCGCCCGGGGCGCTGGCGGGCAGCACCTCGCTCGCGTTCACCGTCGCGGGCGACGCGCGCACCGACGCCCGGTTGTCCGGCCACGCCGGCGTCACGTTCACCCCCGACGCCTCGATCGGCGGCGTGGCCGCGCTGTCGGGCACGGCCCGGCTCACCTTCGAGGTGTGGCTCTACACGGCCGACCCGTTCGACTGCCCGCCCGAGATCGTGGTGCTCGCGCCCTTCCCCGAAGTGCTCGGCCCGGTCACGCTGGCGGCCGAGCGGCTGCATGTCACCCTGCCCGCACCCACCACCGACGAGGCGACGGTCGGCGACGAGCGCATCGAAGTCGTCCGTCACTGTTGAGGTATAGTCCCGCGCTATGGATGCCGACTATCTCCCTGCCGAACTCGACGGCGTCGTCGACGGGCTGACCGATCAGGAACAGATGTTCCTGTATCAGCTCGAAGTCGTCGGCCTGCCCGCGAACCGGGCGGGGGAGATTTCCGGTGTCCGCAGCCCGTACTCCGTCCTGAAAAAGCCGCACATCGTCGCGGCGCGCGAGCAGTACCGTCACGCCGTCCGCGGTCGCACCGACTTCACCCGCGACGACGTCGTGGCCGGCTACAAGGTCGCGATCGACCAAGCCTATACGCTCGGCGACCCGATGGCCCAGATCGCCGGCTGGCGCGAGATCGCCAAGATCAAGGGCTTCGACAAGACCCCGAACATCAACATCAACCTGTCGGGCACCGAAGAGCAGGTCATGAAGCAGGTCAAGGCGCTCTCGACCTCCGAGCTGATGCGCATGGCCGGCGGCGACATCCTCGATGCCGACTTCTACCGAGTGACGCACGATGCCCCTACTGACACCGACTGAGGCCGACGCCCTCGTCCGGTGCCTACACTGTGGCCCGAAGCGGCTCGGGGATTTCCGCGTCTTCGACAGCACTCCGCCGGTCCGGTTCTTCGAGTTCTGCCGCGCGTGCGAGGACTCGACCGGCATGCTGGCGCTCTACGAGCGGTACGCCAAACAGGTCGACCCGCGCATCCACGAGTTCGTCAAGAAGGACGGGCCACGCCAGATCGCTCTGGCCGAAAGGCGCGCCGAGCGCGAGCGGCTGGCGATCCAGCGCGACCTCGCCGACCGCGAGCTGGCGAAGCGCCACATCATCCCGTTCGTGCGCCGGTTCATGCCGACCTACGATACCGGCTGGGTCCACCACGACATCTGCGCCCGGTTGGAGCGGTTCGTGGCCCAGATCGAGCGCAACGAATCGCCGCGGCTGATCCTCGCGCTGCCGCCGCGCGCCGGCAAGTCGATCCTTGGTTCGGACTTCCTGCCGAGCTGGGTCTTCGGCAAACACCCGGAGTGGGAGGTCATCGCGACCTCGCACTCGATCAACCTGTCGCTGAAGTTCTCGCGCAATATCCGTGACCGCCTGAAGGACCCGGCGTTCGCCGCGGTGTTCCCCGAGTGCGAGATTCGCTCCGACAACGGCGGCGCCGAAGAGTGGCGCACGACCATCGGCGGCGGCTACCGCGCGGCCGGCGTCGGCACGGGTATCCTCGGCATGGGCGCGCACATGCTGATCGTCGACGACCCGTTCCCCGACGCCGAGTCCGCCTACAGCGAGAACAACCGCGAGAAGGTCATCGACTGGTTCAATACCACCGCGATGACCCGACTCAGCCCCGGCGGCGGGTGCCTGATCATCGCCCAGCGGTGGCACGACAACGACCTGACCGGCTATGTGCTCAACCAGCGCAAGGAGCTGATCGCCGAAGGCGCGCCGCTGTCCGAGATCGACGACTGGCAGATCGTGAACTACCCGGCGATCGCCGAAGGCGACGAATACCTGATGCCCGATGGCTCGATCGCGGTCGATCCGCTGATCACCGCCGGCGCGCGCAAGCTGCGCGACAAGGGCGCCGCGCTCCACCCGGCCCGCTACGACCTGCCCCGGCTGCTGCGGATCAAGCACCGCATGCCGCCGTCGCAGTGGAACGCCCTGTACCAGCAGAACCCCGTGCCCGACGACGGCATGTTCTTCTCGAAGGACATGTTCCGGTTCGAGCCGCACCTCAACGGCACCCGCGACGAGTTCGTGTTCCTGTCGGCGTGGGACGTCGCCATCGGCGAAAAGCGCCGCAACGACTGGTCGGTGGGCGTGGTCATCGCCGCCGACGCCGAGAACAACATGCACGTCGTGGACATGGTCCGGGGGCGGTTCAACACGATGGAGATCGTGAACAACGCCTGCGACCTGATCCAGAAGTGGGACTGCATCCAGTTCGGCATGGAGCACGGCCAGATCAAGATGACCCTGTGGCCGCTGATCATGGAGGAGATGCGCCGGCGGAAGATCGCCTGCGCGATCAACGATGACCTGAAGCCGGTCAACGACAAGGAGACCCGTGCCCAGCCGCTGCGCGCCCTGATGCAGACCGGCCGCGTGGTCTTCCCGCTGCGCTCGATCGCCCCGTGGGTCGAGACAGCCGAGGCGGAAATGCTGCGTTTCCCGACCGGCACCCATGATGATATTGTGGATGCGCTGGCGTGGGCGGCGCGATTGTTCCAGAAAGCACCCCGACCGCTGCGTGCGCTCTACGAGCAGCGGCGTGAAACCCCGTGGCGCGAGGACCTCGAATCCTTCGGCGTCTCAGGCTTCGGCGGCACCTCCTTCTTGGCGAACTGACGATGGCGACCGACGCACAGAAAGCCCGAGACCAGTACGAGTTGTACCGCTACTGCCGCGTCGAGGGCGGCCACGAGAACTTCCTCCGCGAAATGGAAGTGGCGAAGCGGTACTACGTCTCGAAGCAATGGGACGAGTCCGACGTGCGCAAGCGCACCGCCGAAGGCCGCCTGTCGTTCACCATCCCCGAGGTGTTCCGCACGATCAACGCGATCCGCGGCGAGTTGAACCAGCTCTCGTCCGACGTGCGGTTCGACCCGACCAACGGCGACCCGGAGACGGCGCGCATCCTGAACCGCCTGTCCGAGCACGTCGACCGCGAGAACAAGGTCTACATGCACGACGACCGCGTGCAGCTCGACGGCCTGCTCGGAGGCCGCGGCTTCTACCGCCAGCGCGTCGTGTTCGACGACAACATGCAGGGCAACATCCGCACCACGCGGCAACGCCCCGAGAACGTCATCCTCGACTACGGCATCGAGTCGCCCGACCCCGATACGTGGGACCGGGTGTTCACGACCGAGGTCGTCAGCACCAACGACATCAAGAACATGTTCGGCCGTCGTGTCGTCGAAGGTGTCGGGCGGATCAACACCTCCGACTGGCTCGACCTCGAAGACCGCACGCTGGCGCAGGCGCTCGGGTTCACGACCGCCTTCCACGGCGACCACACCGACGACGATTTCAAGCAGCATCGCCTGATCAGCCAGCAGTATCGCGAGTACAAGTACAAGGACTGCTTCGTCGACAAGGCCACCGGCGACACGTCGGAAATCCCCGAGAATTGGCCGGACGAGAAAATCCAGTACGCGCTGGAGAACTTCAACCTCGGCGTCATCAGGAAGAAGGTCAAGACGGTTCGCTGGCGCGTGACCTGCAACGACCTCGTCCTGCACGACGAGGACAGCCCCTACAAGCACTTCGACATCGTGCCGTACTTCCCGTTCTTCGTGGACGGGTACACGCTGAGCCTGTTCTCGGTGTTGAAGGGCCCGCAGGACCTGCTGAACTACACCGTGTCCGAGGAGACCCTGATCCTCGGCGCGACCGCGCACGCCGGCTGGAAGATCAAGCACGGTTCGCTGCGCAACATGACCGCGCGCCAGCTGGAGCAGAAGGGCTCGCGCACCGGCGTGGTGCTGGAGCTGGACGAGGTCAGCGACGCCGAGCGCATCACCCCCGGCCAGCCGGCGACGGGCTTCGAGCGTTTCGGCGACCGCGCCCGCAGCTGGATCAACGAACTCGGTTCCGTCACCCCGTCCATGATGGGGCAGGGCAGCCAGTACGAGGGCGGCGCGAAGGCGCAGGTCAACCTCAGCCGCGCGCCGGTCAACCTGCACGCGCCCCTGATCGCGTTCCAGTTCACCAAGCACCTGCTGGCCGAGCGCAAGCTCAATCTGTTCCAGACCTTCTACACCGAGACCCGCACCATGCGGATCGCGGCGTCGGCCTACGGCCAAGCCGAGGAAGTGACGATCAACCAGCCCGATGCGTACGGGCGCATCGCCCACGACCTGTCGGTCGGCAAGTACACCGTGCGCATGATGCCGGTCGGTTCGCGCATGGCCGCCGACGAGTTCGCCTTCGACGAGCTGGTGCAGATGAAGGAAATCGGCATCAGCGTGCCGAACTCGCTCTTCGTCCAGACCAGCTCGCTCAACGCGAAGTCGGACGTCATGGAGCAGCTGCTGGCGGCCAACGGCGGCGAGCTGTCGCCGGAAGAGCAGCGCGCCCGGGAACTCGAACTCGAAGCTCTGGAGCTGGAGAACGACAAGACCCGCGCGCTGGCCGAAGCGGCCCGCGGCGCCGGCGACCTCGCCCACAGCCGCGCCCGCAAGGTCGAGGTGGACGCCAGCTTCGACCCGCGCCCGACCAAGGCGCAGCTTGACGCGCAGCGCCTCGCCCTCGAAGATCAGCGGGCGCACCGCCAGCTGACGCAGGCGGAGCAGAAGGAAGAGCGCCAGACCGCACTGAAGCTGACCGAACTCGCGACCAAGGCCGCGGAGCCTCCGAAGCCCCCGCCGAGGGCGCCGGCCAAGAAAGCCGCCAAGAAAGCGGCGAAGAAGACCCCCAAGAAGACCCCCAAGAAGCAGCCACGCTAAGGTAGATGACCATGCCCAACGAGAACTTTGACCCGCATTCCTTCGGGGACCACGACGACGATGCGCCGATCACCGACGAAGACCTCGGTAACGACGGCACTTCGGTAGACGACGAGGGCGGCGAGCCTGCCAAGACGCCCCCGCCGGCGCCCAAGAAGCCCGCGCCCAAGAAGCCCGATCCCGAGGAAGAAGAAGAGGAAGAAGAGGAGGAGGAGGAAGAAGAAGAAGAAGAAGAGGGCAAGCCGGAAGACACCGAGCGCGCACAGCTCGCGAAGAAACTCGCTCGCGCCGGCCGCGCCCGCGAGGCGCTGGAGCGCCAGCTCAACGAAGCTCGCGCCCAGCTCCAGCAACAGACCGAACAGCGGTCGGACGCCAGCAAGGCGAAGTTCGAAAAGCTCGTGACCGAGCTGGACGAACTCTACGAGACCGTCGAGGAACACCGGGCGAGGGGCGAGACGAAGGAAGCCTCGAAGGCCCAGCGCCGGATTGACGAAATCCGCGACAGCATGAACCGCTCGCAGGCGGCCATGTTCGCCGCGCGCGAGGCCATGCAGCAGGTCGAGACCCGGGCCTACAACGCGATGGTCCGCGAACTCGAAACCCTCGACCCGCGTTTCGACCCCGACAGCGATGACTACGACGAGGCCCTGCTGAACGACGTGGGCGAGCTGGTCGAGAGCTACGAGGCGAAGGGCATGCTCGCGACCGAGGCGCTGCGCAAGGCCGCGAAGATCATGCTCCGCGAGGACGTGTTCGCGAAGGCCAAATCGCTGAAGCGCGCGCCGAAGGCCCCCGCGCCAGCGAAGCGCCCGACCGATGTCGAGCGCAACCTGAAGGCCGCCCGCCGGCAGCCCGCCGACGAACCCGGCAGCCGCAGCGAGCGCGCGACCGAGCTGCCCGACATGGCGACGATCAGCGAAGCGGATTTCGACAAGCTCCCCGAGTCGGTCGTGCAGCGGCTCCTCAACGGCGAATAGGCTTGACAAAGCCGAACAGGACGGTAATCTGCGGGGCAGGTAGGTAATACCTGCCCCCTTCGTTTCTGGCTACGTCAACGCCAGCGCGGGTTCGGACTCCGCGATAACAACCCCGCCTCGTAGCCCGGCCGTCAACGGGCAAAGCAGAAAGCACCCTTTTCTCTTATCCCTACGAGGACGCCAATCATGGCAATGACCAATTTCGGCCGCCTGCTCCAGAACTCCCAGCTCGCTTGGGGTCGCAAGGTCTGGCGCGAAGCCCGCAACTCCAGCTTCATCCTGAAGCACTTCACTGGCGAATCCGACCAGTCGATCGTCCAGCGCGTCACCGAACTGACCGAGACCGCGAAGGGCACCACGGCCGCCGTGTTCACCCTCGTGCCGGACATGGAAGGTGACGGTGTCGTCGGTGACAACCAGCTCGAAGGCTACGAGGAAGAGCTGAAGGCGTACGACCAGACCATCACCTACGACCAGATTCGTAACGCGAATCGCCTCGAAGGTCGCATGGCTGACATGAAGTCGACCGTCCGCTTCCGTGAGAACTCGAAGAACGTCCTGAAGAACTGGCTGGCCCAGCGCCTCGACGAACTCGCGTTCCTGACCCTGTCGGGCGTCAGCTACCAGTACAAGACCAACGGCGCGCTCCGCGTGGGTTCGCAGTTCCCGCTGCTGGACTTCGCGGCCGACGTCACCGCCCCGACCGCCAACCGCCACTTCCGGTGGGACGCGACCGACGGCCTCGTGCCGGCCAGCACCAACGCGCTGACCAGCGCCGACGTGCCGACGTGGGACATGGTGATCGCTGCCAAGTCGTTCGCCGAGGAGCACTTCATCCGTCCGGTGACCACCGAAGACGGCATCGACGTGTACACCCTCTTCATGCACCCGCGCCAGATCGCCCGCCTGAAGGCCGACACCAAGTTCATCGAGGCGATGAAGTTCGCCCGCGAGCGCGGTCAGTCGAACACGCTCTTCAAGGGCACCGGCATGGGCGGCACCGCCTCGGGCATCTACATCGACGGCGTGAACATCGTCTCCTACCGGAACGTGTTCAACACCACCGGCGCCCCGACCGGCTCGAAGTGGGGCGATGGTTCCGTCGACGGCGCTCGTGCGCTGCTGGTGGGCGCGCAGGCTCTGGCGATCGCCGACATCGGCGTGCCGAAGTGGGTCGAGAAGGACTTCGACTACGACAACAGCCCGGGTGTCTCGATCGCCAAGCTGATCGGCTTCAAGAAGCCCGTCTGGCGTTCGGCCTACACCGGCACGATGGAGGACTTCTCCGTCGTGGCGCTCGACACCGCCATCTGAGGGTGAGGGGCGGGAAACCGCCCCTACCTTCCACCACCCACAGAGGACAGAGAAATGGCACAGATCAAGGTCAAGAACATCCAGTCGCGCGTCGTGTTCAACGTCGAGATCAACCCCGACGACGTGGGCCACGAGGTCGTCATCGACGTGCCGCCGGGCTTCATCCTGCTCAACGTCGCGAACGTGATCCGCACCGCCTTCAACGGCGGCACCCCCACGTTCTCGATCGTCGACAACAAGTCGTCCCCGACCACGCTGATCGCTTCGGCGTCCAGCGCCACGGCGGGCAACAGCGAGGTGACTTCCGCGGCTCGCTACAGCGAGTACCCGAACGGCGGCAAGCTCCGCATCCTGTACGTCGTCGCCAGCGGCGCAGCGACGGCGGGCCGGGCTGACGTACTGGTCGAGGGCATCGTCCGCGGGCGCCAGAACGAGAACTTCGGTTCGAACATCGCGACCTGATAGCGTTCCCCTAGCGTGGCTGCTAGGCTTGGGGGGCCGGGGGAGACCCCGGCCCTCTTCTTAGCAGCCACAACAAGGACCTGCTCCATGTCTATCCAGATGGTTTGCCCGCGCGACTACACCCTGCGCACCCGCATGGGTCACACGATCCAGTTCATTGCCGGTGAACCCACCCCGGTCCCCGAATCGGCCTACGCCGAAGCCCTCTCCAAGAACATCGTCCCGGTCGAGCGCCCCGACGGTGACAAGCCTGCCTTCGGCATGGTCCACGCCGAGATCACCGGCAGCCTCCGCGACGCCATGATCTACGCCGCGATCGACGAGATCATCAAGCGCAACCAGACCGAGGACTTCGCCGGCGGCGGCGTACCCAAGGCGGCCGTCCTGTCCGCCGCGGTCGGTGTCTCGATCTCCGCGTCCGAAGCCGGCCGCTACCACACGAACTACCGCGAATTCGTCGCCACCAACAGCCCGCTCCCGACCCACCCGCACGTCGAGATCGTGCGCGACCTGCAGGCGTGCTCCACCCGCAAGCAGCTGACCGAGTTCGCGCAGGAGCACAACTACGCGATGCCGAAGGCGCAGGGCAAGAACAACAAGGAGCTGAAGGAACTGCTGCTCCACGCCGTGATCAACCAGCAGGTCGCCGCCCCGGCGCCTGACGACTACCAGAAGCCCAGCAGCCTGCAGATGGACTGATGATCTACACCGCCGACCAGCTGATCGAGGACTTCCGCAGCGACGTGCACGACCGCGCGGTCGACGCGGACGGGAATCGCATCGACACGCTCTGGTCGGACGACGAGGTCCTGCGCTACATCAACTCGGCCTGCACGCGGTTGGCGAGCGACACGCTCGCCCTCCGCCGCCGGTTCGAAGTACCGGTCCTCGCAGGGGTCGCGCTCGTGCGCTTTCCCTTCGACGAAATCCTCGACGCGCTCTCCGTGAGCTTCGCGGTCCCCGGCCTCGGTCGGCGCCGCGACCTGCGGCAGTTCGACATCGACGACGGCATCTGCAAGGACGACTACGGCGTCCAGACCTACGTCCACCCGGACCTCGACGCGGTCGGCATGCCGACCCACTTCACCCGCGACTACGACAACGACCACCTCCGGCTGTGGGCCATCCCGCACCTGCCGGGGGTGCTGCACGCGCAGGCGATCGTGCTGCCGCGCCCGGTCTACGAGGGCATGCCGCTGCCGTTCTCGAACCGGCAGGACCTCGACCTGCTCCTGCTCTGGATGAAGCACCTCGCCTACGCCAAGCAAGACGCCGACGTGCTCGACCTCGACCGCTCCAACGCGTTCGGCCGGCAGTACCACGACGCGGTCACGTATCGCCGCAGCGAGATCGACCGCCAGCGTCGTGACGTGGGTATCGTGAGGCCGACCTGATGCGGCCGAGCGACCGCGACATGCTGCAGCTCGGGCCGTGGCGCCGCGGCGCTGACAACCTCGCCCTCGAAACCAGCGTGCCGCCCACGGCGTTCCGTCAGGGACGCAACGTCGACGTGCTGGACGAGGGCAAGGTCGTGCGCCGCGCCGGCCGGGAACTCGCGTTCACCGCCTACGATCCGTCCGACCTGTTCGGCTACGGCCGCCGCGGTTTCTTCGTGTCGGGCGGCTCGCTCTACGCGTTCGCGGTCGAATCCGGCAGCGAGACGCCGCCGGTCGAAATCTACGCCGGTGTGTCGGGGCGCCTCGCACACGCGCTGATCGACCCCGACATCTTCGTGTCCGACGGCACGCGCACGCTGCGCATCGCCCCCGACAACACGGTGACGCCGTGGACGGTCCCGACGCCGCTCGCTCCGCAGGCGGAGGTTGGCGCCGGCGGCGCGCTCGACGCGGGCCGCTACCATTTCGCCTACGCCTACCGCACCACCAACGGCGAGGAAGGTCCGCTCAGCGAGACGATCTCCGTCGATGTCGAAGCCGGCGCGCGGATCGCGCTCTTCGCACCCGCGCCCGACGGCCTGCGCGCCGCGGTCTACATGACCAAGCCCAACGGCACCGAGCTGCTGCACCTCGCGACCTTCGCCGGCGGTATGGCGAACATCAGCCGCCAGAAGCTCGGCCGCCCCGCCCCGACCGTCGGGCTCGACCCGATGCCCCCCGGCGAGTTCGCCGCGCTCTGGAACGGGCGCCTCGTGACCGCGAAAGACCGGCTGGTGACGTGGTCGGCGCCGCTGCAGTACGGCTTCACCGAGCTGATGTACAACTACATCGAGCTGTCCGAACCGGTCACGATGCTCGCCGCGGTCGAGACCGCCGGCGGTTTCTTCATCGGACAGGGCGCGCGCACCTACTTCCACGCCGGCGCAGACCCGAACGAGGGGTCTCTTCGCGAGGTCTACCCCGCCGGCGTGGTTCCCGGCACCCTGCAGATGGTCCCCGGCGCACGCCTGCCGTTCGACCCACCGCCGTCCGAACCGGTACCGCTCTGGCTCGCCACCAACGGCATTTTCTGCGTCGGCCTGCCTGACGGACAGGTGGCGCCCCTCACTGAAAATCGGTACGCTGCGATGCGGGCGGAGGAAGGTGCCGCAATGTTCCTCTCTCGCGACGGTGTCAACAGGTACGTGGCGACCCTTCGCGATCCTTCGCCCAACAATTTCGCGCTGTCCGACGCGTTCACCGCCGAAGTCCGCCCCGCCCGCCGAGGAACCTGAGCATGCTCCCGTCCAACCTGCAACTCCACGAGTCGTTCGGTTTCAGCGTCAACGGCGCACCCTACGTCTGGACTCCGAACCGCGTCGTCAATCAAGGGCTCAACTACACCCTGAACGTCGCGCTGCACGAGCAGGCGAAGATCAGCGCGTGGTACATCGCACCGTTCGTCGCCAACGTGACGCCGGCCGCCGATGTCACCGCCGCGAATTTCGCCTCGACCCTGACCGAGTTCACCAGCTACTCCGAGCCCAACCGGCGCGTGTGGACCCCGGACGGCGCCGCGACCGCGCTGGAGCTGATCAACGACGCTGCCCCGGCGCTGTTCACCGTCACCGGCGGCGGACAGACGGCCATCTATGGCGCCGGCCTCCTCTCCGCGCAGGCGAAGGGCGCGACCACCGGCATGCTCTTCGCAGCCGGCCGGCTGCAGGGCGGCGCGTCGCTCACCGGCCTGCAGGAAGGCTTCGAGGTCCGCATCAAGTACCGCGTGACCGGTTCGTCCGCCGCGAGCTGATCCCGTGGAGTACCTGCGCCCTGTACGGCTTGTCCTGCAGGGCGACCGGGACAAGGCGCACGCCCACGTCCGGGACGCCCGCCGGCTGATCGCGTCGCTCCGTGCGCGCTCGGCCGGCGTCATGTCCAACCGCGACGTCCGCGAGCTGTCCGACGGCACGATCATCGAGGTGATCATCGCCGGCCTCGACACCACCGCGATCATCACCGCCCCCGGCGGCACGCAGAAGACACGCTGGTTCGAGGATTTCGTCGTCGACCCGAGCCTCACCGCCGGCTCCGACGACGCGGCCGACCCCATCATCCTGAAGTACGCGCCGCGCACGCCGAACACGTGGATTCCGTATTTCTGGCACCGCGACTCGCCCGGGTACGGCGCCGCGCCGTCGCCGAAGGGCACCTACAGCGCGGTGTTCCCCAAGATCGACGGCGGCAGCCGCAAGGCCGCGCTCTCCGGTCTCGGCACGACGCACATCAACACCGGCCGCGAAGCGGTCAATTACCGCGCGCTGCCCACCAACAAGTACGTCTGGCCGCCGTACCGGCAGCCCTACACCATGTTCGGCTCCGCGGTCGTCCACATCGGCTACGAGCTGCTCGACACCCTCACCTACGAGTCCGACACGCCGCTCCCGGCGCACGCGGTGATGGGCGCCGCGCTCCGCGACGGCTACCTCTACACCGTGCTTGGGGACTTCAACCGACGCATCACCTACCCGCCGCTCCCCGCGTCGCCGGCCGACTACGGCGAAGTCTGGACGTCGCCGCTCTACACCGACGACCAGATCACGCAGGCGCTCGTGCGCTTCAAGCTGACGGTCTACCGCGACCCGCGCAACGGGCTGCTGCGCTACCGCATCCGCCCGGACAGCCACGAGGTGATGTGGCAGGGCACGCTCACACGCGCGCTGTCGCCGTGGACGTTCGACGAGGACGTCAACCACGCCGTGACCTACGTGCTGCCCGAAGACGCGCACGCGGTCTACGAGAACGGCGCGCAGCTCTCGGGGTTCTCGACCGAACACCAGCGTTTGCAGCTGACCCTCGACCACGACATCGGCTCGGCGTCCATCACCGCATCGGCGGCCACGACCGCGATCGCCGAGGACAACGGCGAAGTGCTGCACCTCGAACACACGAACGGCGGGGACTGGCAGTACCGGCTCGGTGAGCACACGATCCCCGCCGTCGAGATCGGCGACATCCCCGAGCCGGTCACCTTCCAAGCGTGGGAGTCGGGCGAAATCCGCGCCAAGCAGCGCGCGATCATCTTCGCCGACCTGCGCACGCGCACGCTCGTCTTCGTCGAGAGCGAGTTCGTGTTCACCACCCAGACCAACCGCGACATGACGCGCCGGATCATCCGCTGGAGCAACGGCGAAGAGGAAGTGCTCCAGACCGACGAGTATTCGACCGCGAACTACGGCGACGGCACCCTCTGGGCGCTCGGGCTCGTCGAGATCAAGCGCCTGCTGGCTACACCGATCTCGGGGCTGGCGCTCTACGTCGGGCGCATCTCCGGGCACATCTATTTCGCCGACACCGACGCTCCCGGGATCACCGGCGCCTTCGCGCTGGCGTGCTGGTCGCCGCTCGGGCACCCCGAGCCGGTCACGAACGAGAACACGTCCTTCGGCGGCTGCGCCGTGGCCGCAGCGCGCGTCACCCCACAGCCGCCGGCGCCGCCGCTGGTCTGGAACGTGCTGACGGGCTACGGCACCGGGAACAACCCGGACCCGACCGAGACCGAGCCGCCCGGCACCTACTACACCGATACCGGCGGCTGCACCGTTCCGTCCGACCCGCCGCGCGTGTGCTTCGGCGTCCACCTCGGCCCGAACCAGTATTTCCCCGACCCCGCAGGCGAGACGACCCTGAGCTACATCAGCGAGGGCGACATCACGCTATTGACCGGCGGCGTGATCGACCCTCCGAGTTTCGCGATTTCGGTTACCATCCTTGGCAAGCCGCCGAAAGGCCAGACCGTGGAGTATTGAATGGCCGTCTTCAGCTCGACCGGATTCGCCTCGGCGCTGCTCGGCGGCCAGTCCTTCGCCTCGATCTTCCACAACGGCGTCATGGAGGTCCGCAGCGGTCCGCAGCCGGCGTCGGCCGACGCGGCCGCGACCGGCACGCTGCTCGGCTACATCACCCGCGACGGTAACCCGTTCACCCCGGGTAGCCCGTCGGCCGGCCTGCAATTCCAGCACTCCGGCCGGCTCGTGATGGCGCACCCGGCGCACGTCTGGTACTTCACCGGTATCGCCAACGGCGTCGCCGGCTGGTTCCGGCTGCGTGCGAACGCGCCTGATTCGGGCGCATACTCGCCGCTGGCGCCGCGCATCGACGGCGCGGTCGGCGGCTTCGAGACCCCCGGCGACATCCAGCTCCGCATGACCTCGACGACGATCACGCCGGCGACGCAATTCCCCATCAACCAGTGGTTCTACGGCCTTCCGCCGTTCGGAGATTGATATGGCCTACCAGCCGAACGAATACCTCGCAGGCGCCATGCTCGCCGCCGCCAAGGACGCCCTCGACGGCGGCACGCTCTACATCTTCTCGGGGCAGATGCCGCCGTCCCCGGACGACGCGCTCGACATGGGCAACGAGCACACTCAGCTCGCAGCGGTCACGCTCGACGACAGCGGCTCGGGCGGGTTGGAGTTCGACCCGGTAAACGGCAACCTGCTCGTCAAGGTCCCCGCCGATGTCTGGCGTGGCACGCTGGCCTTCGACGGCTACGATGACGGCGAGGACTCGCTGCCCGCGACCTTCGCGCGCTTCTGCCAGTCCGGCGATAACGGCCGCGGCGCCGGCGGCGGTAGCCCCCGCCTCCAGTGCGACGCGGGCGGCCCGTCGAGCACCGCGACGCTGCGCACCGCGACGCCGGAGCTGACGCAGAACGGGACCAACACCATCACCCTGTCGGTCTACACGCTGGCGCTCGCGTCCTGATCCATGCTGACCAAGCTGCCCGAGCGCGTCTTTACGCCGGGTGTCCCGGGAACCCCCGGCACGCCTGAGCGGACCGTCTGCACGCAACCGCCTCCGGGCGGCGGTAATCCCGGCGGGGGCGGGACGTGGCAGATCGTGTGCCGCGTGGTCGTCTTCCCGCCGAATGTCTCGATCCCGGTGCCTCCGGGCGGCTCGGTCACCATTCTCAGCGTGTCGGCAGCCGGGATCACGGCGCAAATCTGCGCGTCGGAGTGGGTCAATGGCTAAGCGTTGGGTGAGCCTGCTCGGCACGGTGCTCACCGGCCGCGTCCCGCCCTTCGGCGCCCAGCCCGACCCCGAACTCCCTGTCGAGTTCGAGCGCAGTGACGGCGGGTTCTACGCCCGCTGGGACGAGGACGGCACACCCTTCTATTCGTCACGCGCGTTCCTCACCGGGAACCCGCAGGCGCTCGCCGGCCTCGCCGGCCTCGCCGTGCGCGGTATCCGCTGGACGCTCAGCGTGCGCATGGTCGCCGGGCTTCGCCCCGGCGGCTCGCAGTTCATCGTAGGCGACCGTTTCGGCGACGCGGACGTGCCGCGCCTGCGGTTTGTCACCGCCGGCGTCCCGGTCGATCTCGACGGGCGCGGGATGCCCTACATCCTCGGCGAGCAGGTACCGATGCCGTTCTCCACCGCGGCCAGCGGCTCGCAGTGGTTCAACGTCCCCGAGGGCTGGCTGTTCTCCTACAACGGCGTCTACACGGTGGGCAACGCCGGTTCCGGCAGCGCCTACGCCGCGCCGACCGAAGCCGGCTACGCGATGGTCGCCTCGCGCAGCTTCGAACAGTCGTGGCCGCTGCCGGTCGGTCTGGTCCGCGGCGAACCCGCCGAACCGCTCTGGACGCTGTGGCCCGGCGGTGTCGTGCACTTCGACAGCGCGACCGAAGACTCTCGCGCGGCCGAACCGGTGTCGGCCGTGTTTTCGCGGCTCGACCTGCTCGTGAGCGAGAAGCCGACGTGGGAGATCGAGACCGACACGTCGCTCGCCCGCGTGGGCGAAGAGCACACGATCACCGGCCGTATCTACTACCCCGACGAAGGCGACGGCATCCCCGGCATGCCGCTTCGGTTCCAGTCGCAGTCCGCACGCGTACAGCTGCGCCGGCACGACTCGCCGCAGTGGCTCGAAGAGGTCGAGGCCACCACCGACGACAACGGCGACTTCCAGCTCTTCTTCCGCGGTATGGACGCGGGCGACGCGGTGGTGATCTTCGGTCTGGTGCGCGAGGACGGCGTCGATCGTTCGCGCCTGTACTCGCCCCGCTTCACCGACAAGGGGCTGCCGCTGCTGTTCTTCGACGACGTATCCCCGCCAGAGCCCGACCCCGGCACCGGCGAGACGTGCATCACCATCCCGGCCGTGCCCGCCGTCCCCAGCATCCCGGCCCGGATTGAATACATCCCGACCTTCCGCTGGGACGCCGGCGCGAACAGCGAAGTCGAGCAGACCGGCGACTGCTACGCGCGCTGGACGATGCCCCACGCTCCGGTCGGCTCGGTCTGCGGGTTCGCCAGCGCCCGCGGCGATGTCGCTGACATCAACCGCATCACGCACGGGATCATCTTCTCGCAGGACGCCCAAGGCGAGGGCCGCTACGACATCATCGAGTCCGGTGTCACGCTCGGCGTGCAGCGCGCGTACACCTCCGAGACGGTGTTTGAGCTGCGCCGGATCGGTTCGTCCGTCGTCTACCTCGTCGACGCCGCGGTCCTGCACGACTCCACCGCCCCGCTCGAAGGCCCGGTGCTGGTCAGCACCTCGCTCTACGCGTCGGGCGACTCGATGCCGGGCGGCACCGGCGGACCTGCGCCCCCTCCGCCGCCACCGCCCGACCCCGACGAGGCGATCAACGACTTCGTCTACATGGGCAACGTCCCGCCGACCGCCATCAGCGACGTCTACCTGCTGGCCGCTGGCGACTGGACGTTCACCGAAAGCGCCGAAGGCTCGTCCTGCGACTGGCAGGTGGTCGACGCCACCACGCAGGCGCTTCTAGCTGACGGCATCGAAGGGGGCACGGCGTCGCACACCCTGAGCACGCCCACCGCCGTGATCGTCGGGGTGTCGGCGTTCGAGTCCGGTGGCCCGTTCCGCATTTCCGGCAGCGCGACCCCGCCTGACCCTGACCCGGGCGAGGAGTGGACGTTCGCCGGCACGCTCCCGGCAGGCGAGTCTATGGCCGCGGAGGTGTTCTCGTTGCCTGCCGGTACCTACAGCGGCGAGGAGTTGCTCGGTACTCCCGGCCTGCTGTGGATCATCCTCGACGCGAGCATGCAGGGGGCGCCGATCGTGATGGCGGTGGCGGGGGAGGCTGCTTCGTTCGTACTTTACGAGCCGCAAGACGTCGCGGTCGCCGTGGGGGCTGAAATGCCGCTCCCCGACGATGCTTCATTCGACCTCCGGGTGGTCCGCGTGGGCGACCCGCCGGCGCCGGGCTGGGAACCGTACTACCCGCAAGGGGGTTGGGACGGTACCGGGGCGGCCACTATCAGCGTCGACGGCCCCAACGTGACCGTCGAGATGCCTGATAGCAGCAGCAGAGGGCACCTCATCTTGCCCAGCCTTGCCGGTACCGGGGTATACGCCCGCATCACCGTGCACGCGCTCACCGCGTCGCCCGGCGCGCCCGACGCCTACGGTCTCCGGTGGGAGACGCCCGGCGGGGGGTGGGCGACCCAGCCCAACACGTCTGGCGACAACGAGGCTTTTGCGCCGACCGAGCTGGTGGTGCACGCCAACAGCACTTACACCAGCAGCTGGGTGGGGTGCTACACCGACCGCGGCAGCGTGACGATCACCTTCTCCATCGAAGTCTGGGTCGGCGGCGGCGTGCCGCCCGAGCTGGAGGAACCCTGATGGCTTGGGTACCGCTTCACGAAGTATCGGAGTTCGACTTCCAGCCCGGCGGCCTCACCAACGGCTCTGCGGAGTACAGCGACTCCACGATCGTGTTCTCGGGGGTGTCCAACGCCTTTTCGGCGCCCTACGCGTACAGTCTTTTCTCCGGCGGCTTCGGAGGCTTCGTCCCCGATGCGCTGGTGCGCGTGCGCGTCGTATGCACCGCGGCGTACGGCGATTATTACCCGCCACCCAACACCGCGTATGTCTCGCTCACCGGCAGCTCGCAGGCGGATCGCGCGGACGTCTGGACCAGCGACTTTCACACCTTCGACGTTGAGCTGCAGAACACCGCCGATAATGAAGGCAATGTCCGGCTCAGGCTGCAGTGGGGCGCGTACAGCACCGGCGGGATTTTCTACTCTGCCGATTTCGTCTTCAGCATTTACGTCTGGGTGGATGCGCCGGACCCCGACCCGGACCCCGAACCCGTCGGCTGCTTCTGGACCGATCTGGTCAACGTGACGCAGGAATGCAGCGCCGCGCCCACACCCGACCCCGAGGTGCTCGGGGTCGTCGAGTTCTCCAACGGCCAATATCATTTCCTGCCTGTCGTGACCAGCTGGGGCGATCGTCCTGAGAGCCTCTGCTCTGAGGACCTAGCCGAAACCCTCATGACACAGCCCGAGGTACGGCTCACGGGGTACACGGAGACCGACGAGCTTGACCACCACGAGATTTGCGGCCGCCCGATCCCGGCCGGCGGCGAGTGGACCGAGGTTTCCGTCGAGCTTGTGTGGTCGCACGATGTGAACTTCGGGTACTACTACGGCCCCGAGATGTCCGTCGAAGAATGGTTCGAGCCGTGGCAGCCGTATTTCGTGCGGATTTCCGTCGGCGGTGAGACACACTACGGCTACTACGTGCTGGTGCACACCTGATGACCATCGTCTTCGCCCCACTGTCCGGCTCCGACAACATCGCGCACGCGAACGGGCGCCTGCGCCTGCGCGGCGTCGCCGATGCCTACGAGTTCGCCGAGGGCGAGGCGGTCGCGGTAGGCACACTCGATCTCACCGGCCACGCCCGGGGCGCTCAGGCCGGCGCGCCGCCGATCATCGTGCCGCCGAGCCTCTCCTATGGCTCGATGTCCATCGTCGGCGACGCCCTCGCGTCCTTCGACCAGCACGTCCCGGCCGCCGCGGACGATCTGCTCGGGCTCGCCGGCTCGGCCTTCGCCAGCAGCAACCTCGTGGCCGGCAGCACCGACGCCTTCGCCAGCGGCAGCGTCGCGCTGATCGGCTACGCGATCGAGGAGCCCTCTGCCTACGGCTTCGGGTTCCTCGTCGAACGCTCGCCGGTCATGGGCGCCAGCGCCAACGCGCTGATCGCACAGCTCGCCGCGACCTTCGCCATCAACGACGCGCCGCGCGGCGACTACATGGTCGCCGTTGCCGAGGTGCTGCAGCTGCTCGACAGCCCCTCGCTCTTGGCGTCGTTCCTGCGCACGGTCCATTCGGACATGCGCCTGCGCGACCTCGCCGTCGCCGTGTTCGAGCGCGAGGTGCTGTCCGACGTCCAGCTCGACGATGATGTCGCGCACGCCGCCGAGCTGGTGGCCTACGTCACCTCCCAGCTGCTCCTGCAGGACGAGGCACCGACCGTCCTCGCCACGATCTCGACGGTCGTGGCGGCGCTGGCGCTGCGCGACGCGGTCCGCGCGGTGCTACAGGGCGAGGTCCCGTCCACGCTCGAACTCGACGATCTCGTCGAGAGCCGCCTCAACGCGATCATCGAGGCCGCCGCCGAGCTGGTCCTCGCTGACCAGTTCGAGTCGTCGCTGTCGCTGTTCACGCTGGTCGAGTCCGCCGCCACCTTCTCCGACGGTGCGCTCGCCAACCTCGCCGCGCTGGTCGAGGTACTGGCCGGGCTGGAGCTGGGCGTGCGCCTGCGCATCGGCGACGAGCTGTTCGTCGGCTACGCGCTCAACCTGCGCAACGGCGCGGTGAGCGAGTACGACAACTACCCGTTCAACTCGATGGCCGTGGTCGGCGGCACGCCCTACGGCGCCGGCCCCGACGGCATCTACCGCCTCGAAGGCGACACCGACGCCGGCGCACCGATCGCCGCGTCGCTGCGCACCGGCGCGATGGTGTTCGATCATCTGGCGCGCGTGCCCTACGCCCGCATGGTGTTCACCGCGGATGGACAGCTCTTGCTGCGCACCATTACGATGGACACCGGACGCCGCAAGGTTTCGACCTACCGCATGGCGCAGCGCCCGCTCGGCACCCCGGTCGAAACCCGGGTCGAAATGGCGAAGGGCACCACCGGCACGGCGTGGGCGTTCGAGCTGGTCAACGAGGACGGCGCTTACTTCGAGGCCGACGTACTGCAGGTGTGGGTCCTGCAGCTCTCGCGCAGGTATTCGGGAAGGTAGAACAATGTCCAGCATGGCAGCTCCCGGTTTGTGGATCACCCCGGCGTCGCCGACGGTGCTCCAACAGATGGACCGGCTCAACGACAACGCCGATCAGCTGCTCAACCTGACGCGCGGCGCGATCGAGGAAATGCTGTCCATCGAGTTCGCGAACACCGACCTCGACCCGTCCATGCAGTTCTCGCAGGACGACCTCGACGCGCTGATCAACCGCCTCGGCCCGCTCCCCGACGACGACCTCGCCAACTGGACCGAAGGGCTCGACCTGTCGGCGGGCAACGAGAACTTCGTCTTCAACCAGACCCTGCTGGACCGGCTGACCGAGCGGTTCCCGCACCTGCTGGTGCCCGCGCCGCCGACGGCCCCGCCTGCGCCGCTGGCGCCGGCCGACCCCGGCGACCCGGCCGAAATCCCCACGCCGCAGCGCCCGACGCTGGAGAGCTACTCGCCGCCCGACCTCGGCGACGAGATCGAAATGCCGGCGTACGAGGACGCGTCCGCCGCGGTCCCGTTCCCCGAGCTGCGCCCGATCGTCCTGCCGCCGGTGCCGGACATCGACTTCTCCGCCACGGTGTTCGAAGGCATCACGCCGATCTTCGAGGGCGCCGCGCCCGAACTCAACGACTTCGACTTCGAGGAGCGCGTCTACGAACCGACGTACATGACGCAGCTACAGGCGTCGATCAGCACGATCCTCAACGGCGGCACCGGCCTGCCGGTCGAGATCGAGTACGCGCTGTTCGAGCGCGCCCGCGAGCGCGAAGTCGAGGTAGGCGAGCGCGAAGTCGATCAGGTCACCAACGAGTGGGCCGCGCGCGGCCACCGCTATCCTGCTGGGCCGCACGCGCGCCGCGTGGACCGCGCCCGCCGCGACGCCTCGAACAAGATCAGCCAGCTCAACCGTGACCAGTTCATCGCCCGGCACCAGCTGGAGCTGGAGCAGCTGCGTTTCGCCCTGACCACTTCGCTCGCCGCCGAAGAGGCGCTGATGCGGATGTTCAGCGACGCCGAAGGCCGCCGCCTGCAGGCCGCGCAGATTCGCGCCGGGCTCGCGATCCAGATTTTCAACGCCTTCGTCGCCAAATACCAAGCCGACGCCGGCCTGTTCGGCGTGCAGGCGACGGTCTTCCGCGAGAAGCTGCAGGCGCAGCTTGCCGAGCTGGAGGTCTACAACGCCCAGCTCCGCGGCCAGCAGCTCGTGGGCGAGTTGAACATGCAGGACGTGCAGATTTTCGCCGAGCGCCTGCGCGGCCTGCAGATCAACGCCGACATCTACCGCACGCGCATCCAAGCCTTCACCGCGCAGCACGAGGCGCTGCGCAACAAGGTCGAGGTGTTCCGCGCCCAGCTCGAATCGAACATGGCGCTGGTCAACATCTACGAGGCCGACACCCGCGCCTTCGCCGAAATGATCCGCGCCCAGACCGCCCGCGAGGAGCGGTTCAACACCAAGGCGCACATCTACTCGCGTCAGGTCGATGCGTGGAAGGCCCAGTACGAAGGGCTCCTGACCGGGCATCAGGCCAACGTCGAGAACGTCCGCCTGCAGCGCGACGCCTACGTCGCCGACAGCGAGCGCCTGAGCGCGTGGATCAGCGGCGAGGGCGGGCGCATCCGCGCGCTCAGCGACAAGTACGGCGCGATCGCCACCGAGATCAGCGCCCGCTCCGAGGCCGAGCGCACGCGCTACACGCTGTCGATGGAGCTGGCCCGCGCCGCGGTCGAACGCTACCGCGCGGCCTACGACATGCTCTCGAAGAACGCCGAGACCAACATTCAGGCCGGCCTGTCGGCGACCAACCTGCTGCTGCGCAGCCGCGAGACCGCCACCCAGACCTTCGCCCAGCTCGCCGCCGGCATGACCGCCGCCGCCAGCGTGCAGGCAGGCATCAGCGACAGCTCCAGCTCGTCGCTGAGCTACAATCTGTCGGGTGATCTCGACATCAACTGAGGTGCCACATGGCGACCGACTTCGGACGCGTGATCAACCGCTCGCTCCGCCGCGAGCTTCGCGGCACGCCCGACGATCGCCTTGACCAGTACCAATCGGCGCTTTCGGACATCGACCCGAAGCGGTTCCGCGGACTGTACCGCCAGCGTCTGCGCGAGCTGGCCGCCAACGACCGCGCAGCGGCGCCGGTGCAGCAGCGCAACGAGATCGAGCGCCGCCTCTCCGACCCCAACGTCCGCGGCGCCGATCGTTCCGCGCTGAACGATCAACTGCGGCGAAACAACGCTGGATGGGGTAGTGTAGCGGCACGGGAGGACCCCTATCGGTGGGGGTCGGTGGCGCAGCAGAAGTTCGGCTCGCTTTATCGGAGGTAGACATGGCAGCGCGCGACCCTTTCACGCTCGACGACGACAAGAAGCGCCGCGCCAACGCCGCTGCGTACCACGCGGCCCTCCCCAACCCGTTCCGCCGCGCCCCACCTGACGGTACCGTCGGGATCGGCGGCCCGTTCGTGCCCTTCGCCCGCGCCGCCGCCGGCAGCCGCGCCGCGCCGCCCTACGATCCGCGCCCCAAGCGCGGGCTGGCTCGCGACATCGTCTCCGGCTACAACGACGCGCGCGCCGTCGCCCCGGGCGGCATGCGCGGCGTCGCCGAGGGCGTGGGCGGCGCGATTGCCGCCGCCGCCGGGCAGCCGCCACCGCGCCCGCGCCCGTACACGCGCCCCGCAGCGCCTGTAGCGGAGGCGCCCCCCGCCGCCCCGGTGTTCGACGGCAGCGAGTTCAGTCGGATGGCCGCCGAGCGCGTCGATCCGCGCAACGCCGCCAACGGCCTGACGCGTATCGTCCAGACCGCCCCGGGGGTCTTCACCGACATGGCCGGAGCACAGGGCGAGGAACGCTACTACGACGCGCTCGGCAACCGCGCCGACACGTCGTTCGGCCGCGGCGAAGGCGACGGCGCCGGCATGTCCGGCCCGGCCGACTGGGCCCGGGCCGAGCAGGCCAACGCGCTCGACATGTCGCTGCTTGGCAATCAGGCGCTGGTGTCCGGCCGGGGCCGTGCCGGCCTGCGTCGCACCGAAGCGATGGCACAGGAATCCGCCGCCCGCGCCGCGGCGCAGGCCGAGCGCGAGATGACGCCGGAGCTGCGCGCCGAGCGCGACATCGCGATGATGCAGGAGCAGGGCGCCAACACCCGCGCCCAGATGCAGGCCGAGGCCATGCTCGGTGCCGCCGGCGCTCGCGCGAATGCCGCGACGCAGGCTGCCGCTGCTGACGCGTTGCGCGAGCGCGAGACCTACGAGCGCGAGCTGCTGCGCGAGAACCCCGCGGCCTTCGTGCAGGAGCAGATGGCGATTCTGGAGAACTACGACCCGGAAGACCGCATCGCGTATCTCGCCAAGGACAACAACCGCGTCGGCGGCATGCTCCGCGCGGCGATCCGTCAGGCCGGCGCCGCGAAGTTCGGCGACAACTTCACCCCCGGGCAGGTGACGCCGACCCACTGGCTCCAGAGCCTCGGCGGTAGCCGCGACGCGAACAACCGGCCGTGGTACGAGCCCGACGACAAGTTCGAGCCCGGCGATGTCATCCCCGGCATGAACGACGAGTGGTGGGACATCTTCACCAACGCCGATCTCGCGGCGTACAACCGCAGGCGCTGACATGTCCCTGCTCCGCGACGACCCCTACCTCCGACTGCGGGCGCTGGCCGGCGAAGACGACGTACTGGCCGCAGGCGCCGAGGCCGCCCCGCTCACGCCCGAAGAACGCGCGTACACGCAGCGGTCGGTCATCAACGCCCGCCGCTCCGAAGCCGACCGCGCGTTCCAGCAGGGACTGGACAACATCCGTGCCTCGGGCGTCGCGATGCGCGGGCTGGTGCGCTCGACGTACGACGAGGAAGCCGCGATGCGCGACTTCCAGCGTTCGCAGGACATCCAGCAGGAGGCCGCCGAGTTCGGGCCGCGCGTCCAGTCGCTCGAAGACATCGGCGGCGTCGGCGACGCGCTGGCGTGGGGGCGTAACGTCGCCCTGACCCAGCTCCCCAACATCGCGCTCTCGGCCGGTTCGGGCGGCACCGCCGGCGTGGCCCGCGCCGGTGCCGGTGCGCTGGCCCGCGGCGTAGCGACGCGTCGGCTCGCGCGCACCGCCAGCGCCAACGCAGCGCAGCGCGCCGGCCAGCAGATCGTCCCGCGCGAGAGCATGGACCGCGCGCAGCGGCTGGCGCGCCGTCAGGTAGGCGGCGACCTGCAAGGTGAGTTCACCCGCGGTGCGGCCATCGGTGGCGCCGCCGCGGGCACGATGCTGCAGTCGAGCATGGCGCCGGGGATCGTGCTCGACGAGGACCCCGACAACACCGCGACCTTCGGCGAGCGCGCGGGCACTGCCGCCGTCGGCGCGCTGGTGACCGGCTCGCTGGAGGCGCTGCCGGTGATGGCGCTGTTCCGCAAGTACGGCCTCGCCGGCGCGGAGCAGGCGGTCACGGGCAACGTGATCACCCGCGTCGGCAAGCAGTTCGCCCGGCAGGGCGCGACCGAGGCGATGACCGAAGTCGCCCAGACTGCCGGCGAACGCATCGCACACCGCTACGTCAACGAGAACATCGCCGTCATCGGGCCGGAGACCTACTCGGACTACCTCAACGCGGCGGCGGGCGGCTTCATCGGCGGCGGTATCTTCGGCGCGCCCTCGGGCCTGCGCGGCGTCGGCGTGGACAGCGAGGCGGGCAAGCGGTACGCCAACAGCTTCCGTGAGTACATGGGGCGCTTCAAGCGCACGCCCGGCGAGGGCGGCACCGCGCTGCGCCCCGGCGACCCGATGCCCCCGCCGGGCGATAGCGGCTCGGGCGGCGCCACCTTCACCGACGGCATCGCTCGACGCGCTGCGGAGTTCGGGGAGAAGGTCGCCGACGCGGCACGCGCCGCGCCCGGTGCTGCGCGCGCCGGTGCCAGCAAGATCAAGACCAAGCTCGGCGAGGTGCAGGAGCAGTTCCAGCAGAAC
>CAZHZR010000007.1:0-557 GCA_964537095.1 uncultured Roseivirgaceae bacterium | reverse complement strand
TCCTTCGGCTACCCGAAGCATCCGGTCCGACCAAAGGGCGACGATGTCGAGGGCTCGATCGCCGAGTACCTCGGCTCGCAGCCGTTCAACCTGCTCGACCGCGACGGTAACCTGAAGCTGCGCCGCACCGAGACCGGGGCCGAGGCCATCGGCCTTGGCCCGGCGATGGACCTCGTCGACAAGTCCGTGCTCCAGACCGTCCGCGCCAACGGCTACCCGGACCACATCGCCGTGACGGCCGCGATGATCCCGATCGAGGAGCGCCGCCGCGAGCTGCGCGACTCGGGCGCGCTCGAAGAGGCCGGCCGCGCGCTGATGGGCGTCGACCCCGACACCCTCGACGACGACAAGATCACCGCGTTCCAAGACGCGCTGGGGCCGGCGGGCGACCCGCGCCGGACGGCCTTCAACCGCACCGCCCACATGTCGTGGGCGCTGATGCGCGACAACAAGCTGGACGGTGTCGACCTGCCGGCCGAGGCCGTCGGCCGCGGCAACAACGCGCAGGCCGCGCAGGGCGACGCCAGCCTGACGGACATCGGCGAAGACAGCGCCGA
>CAZHZR010000006.1:0-35939 GCA_964537095.1 uncultured Roseivirgaceae bacterium | reverse complement strand
GTGTCATCAGAGACAACCGTGCCACTGTTGGGGTCTGCCCCGACACCTCCGAAACCATCGGTCCCCATTGTTTCACCATTATCCTGATTTTCGTTATTTGAGCCCTGACTACATGCAAACATCAGGCTGGCGCAAACAAAAGCATATGCGATTTTTTTCATAAAATAGTTCTTAGAAGTTAAAATTCGATTTATAAATCTTTGTGGTCGTGGTCATCAGTCGGCCTTCTATCCTTTGTTCCCTTCAGCGTGATCGGCGTTACACCCGCAATCATAACTGCTACAAATTTCCCCAGGAATGAAAAAATAAAAACGGCCTGAAAATTTACCTGAATAATGAAATAGAAGAGAAGTTCGAAGACAATTCCCGTAACAGCCAGCAGCACACCGTTCAAGAAGGTTTTATGTTTGTTTCTTTTGGCTATCCAGAAACTAATCCCCAGAAACGAGAAAAAACCAACGCTAAGTAAAATCATAAAGCCTGTCTCCTGCATAAAAGAGGCTGACAATTCACCATCTCGCGAAAATAAGATATATAGTAAAAGTGCGGCAATGGGAATTATCTCTGCTACAAAACCATATGAAATAATGTGGATGGGTTTAACCCTCTGATTTTCTAATGTAGTATCCATAATCTAAAATCAATTGAAAAAGATAGATGACTTTGAATTTCAAATCTAAAATAGAGGCAAGTAAGCCCCAAAGTAAAACCGTCATGTAGAATCAACCACTTCGGGATTTTCAATTCAAACTTCAATCATGAATTTTCCCCTCTTCGATGGTTTCACCAGTTTAACTCTATCTTTAACAAGCAAAACATTCAAGTGTTAATATTTTTTGCTGATTTTCCTCATTCCAATTGTCATCCTTTCGTTTGCATTTTCTGTATTGTGACCCTTTTTGGAACCAAAATCGGCCGTGAAATGACCTTTAACGGAATAAAAGTTATTTATAACTATTCTAAATTACCGAGGGGGAGTGCATTTTGGCTTACTAAGCGCTTGTTTTTCAACATATATGGCTTTTATCGGCATTTTAAAAGGGTTCAAGTACTAAAATCGAATGAAATTTATTTGAAAAAGAAAACTCTCATAGTACATTTGTGCTGTCTTACGAGTAGAACGAAGTATGCCTAAAGAATTAAACGAAATGTTATTAAAAAAGCTATTTAATCGGCTCCTGTTTACTGTCCTGTTTTCAGGATTTTTTATGCTTTGTACACAGCCAGCTTTCGCTCAGGATGCAGATAATGCAGAAGCGGATTCTGCAGAGGTAGATGGAGCGCAGGCATCCGGTGAAGAAGCACAGGTAGCAACCAATGAAAGTGCTGACCTTGATCCGGCCGCTGTTGAACAGGGTAGAACATTATTTACTACGAATTGTACAGTATGCCATGCTATTTCCGAGCAGGTTGTAGGACCGGCTTTGGCAGGTGTTTCCGAAAGGCATACTACGCCATGGTTGGTTCAGTTTATCCAGAACTCACAAAAGCTAATCCAAAGCGGCGATGCTGAGGCTGTAAAAGTTTACAACCAATTCAATAAAATGCAGATGCCTAGTTTTGACTACTTTTCTGAGGAGGAAGTACTGTCGATCCTGGCTTATATTGAAAATGAATCCAAAGCACCTGCACAAACAGAGGCCGAAACAGCAGCTGGTGGAGCTACAGCCGGCACTACAACAGGTGCTGACGGTGGTATTTCTTCAGGCTACATCAACCTTATAATCGGCGGATTCATATTTATATTGATATTGATTCTGATAGTTCTGATCTTGTTGGTGGTAGTTCTGACAAAATTTCTGAAAAACAAAAAGGATCTTGATGAGGAAGACAAGGAGATTATCGAGGGTAAAGGGAAGGTTAGTGATGTTTTCAAAAGTAATGGCTTCATAGGTCTTCTTACTTTCGTTTTTGTTGCAATGGTGATGAGGGCCGTTATTGAAGGGTTGTTTTCAATAGGAATACAGCAAGGTTATGCGCCTACCCAGCCTATTGCCTTTTCCCACGCCTTACATGCTGGAGAATATCAAATTGACTGTAACTACTGTCATACAGGTGTCCTAAAAAGTAAGAATGCCAACATTCCTTCGGCTAATATATGTATGAACTGTCATAGTAGCATTCAAACAGAATCTCCGGAAGTTAAAAAGATATACGCTGCACTTGAAGATAACAAGCCGATAGAATGGGTGAGAATCCATAATATACCCGATCTTGCTTATTTTAATCATGCCCAACACGTAGCGGTTGGAGAAATTGAGTGCCAGACCTGCCATGGCCCTGTTGAGGAAATGGAAGTTGTAAGGCAACATGCTTCATTAACAATGGGCTGGTGTATAAACTGTCATAGAGAAACAGAGATTAATGGTGATAACGCCTATTACGATAAGCTAGTTGAGCTACATTCTGCGGTGAGCAAAGAGCCTATGACAGTGAATGATATCGGTGGACTGGAATGCTCTAAGTGTCATTATTAAAGGATATTAATCTTTATTCTAAAGTATAGGTACAAAAAATTCTACATTCTCATACGCATTTCCGTCCATAGGATGGTAATGCGAAAGTCTGTTAAAAGAACTAATTAATTGATAAACATGAAAGATAATAAGAAAACATACTGGAAAGGTATAGAACAATTATCTAATGATCCTGAATTCATAAAGCATGCTCATAGTGAATTTCCTGAGTATTTACCTATAAATAAAAACAAGGAAGGGGAAGGGAGTTCTCGCCGGGATTTCCTGAAAATGATGGGATTCGGTGTTGCAGCAGCATCTCTTGCTGCTTGTGAAGCCCCCGTACGAAAAGCCATTCCTTACCTCAATAAACCGGAAGACATTGATCCCGGTGTTGCAAACTACTATGCATCTACCTATATAAATGGAGGTGATACCTGCAGCATTGTTGTCAAAACCAGGGAAGGAAGACCCATTAAAGTAACCGGAAATGACCTCTCGAAGGTTTTTCAAGGCGGTACACACCCTCAGGTTGAAGCCTCAATCCTTTCATTATATGATCAGGAGAGGTTAAATGCTCCGTTTATCAATGGAGAGAGGGCGTCATGGGCAGACTTTGACAAGGAAGTAATAAGCAAATTAGGCGCCATAAGTGCTGCGGGTGGCCAAATCCGCATTGTGAGCAATACCATTGTCAGCCCAACTACAAAACGAGCTATCAATGATTTTACAAACAGGTTCGCCACAGCCAGCCATGTGAGTTACGATGCTCGCTCATATTATGGAATTTCTAAAGCCAATCAGTCTTCATTTGGTAGTGCTTTTATTCCGTCCTATGATTTTTCTAAGGCGGACGTTATAGTGAGTTTTGGTGCCGATTTTCTTGGTAGCTGGATTTCTCCAATAGAATTCACCAAGCAATACAGTAAGACAAGAAAAGTTGGTGCAGGTAAAAAAACGATGTCGCGCCACTATCAGTTTGAATCAAATTTATCTATTACTGGTGCTAACGCAGATTACAGAAGTCCCATAAAGCCTTCTCAGGAAGGATTGGTATTGGCGGCGCTTTATAATATGGTTGCTGCGAGGGCCGGTGGCTCAGCCGTTAATGCTGCTAAAATAGATATTCCTAATCTTCAGAATGCGGCCAATGACCTACTTGCTGCAAGAGGCAAATCCCTTGTGGTGTCTGGTTCTAATGATCCGGATGTGCAGCTGCTGGCAAATGCCATTAATAATCTTTTGGGGAATTATGGTAATACCATAGATGTTTCCGCACCTATATATATGCGCCAGGGTAATGATGAAGCAATGGCGCAGTTTGTAGCTGATTTGAAAGCCGGAAGAGTAGGTGCAGTTATTTTCTACAACGCCAATCCTGTTTACGACCACCCTGCCGGTGCTGAGATCGCAGCTAGCCTGGAAAATATCAGATTATCAATAGCAACCAATGACAGGATGGATGAGACAGCGTCTTTGGTTCAATATATTGCTCCTGATCACCACTACCTGGAGGCGTGGAACGATGCTGAAGCAAAAAGAGGTCATTTAAGCCTTGCACAACCTACCATCTCTCCACTATTTAAGACACGCCAGGCTCAGTCCAGTTTATTGACCTGGGCGGGAAGCAATACAACTGACTATTACGAATACCTTAGGAATTCCTGGAGAACTAATTATTTTACTAATCAGTCAGGTGATTTTGAGCGATTCTGGAACCAGACGCTTCATGATGGGGTGCTAGAATTTACTGGTGCGCCGGTTACTACGCAGGAGGGAGAGGCTACAGCAATTGTGGCGCCAGGCTTTAGCGGTAATGCAAATGCGGCTGCGCAAAGAATAAGCGTTAAATACAAAGCAGATAGCCCTGAATTGGAATTAGTTCTGTATGAAAAAGTTGGCATTGGAACAGGTTCGCAAGCTAATAACCCATGGTTACAAGAGCTTCCTGATTCGGTTACAAAAACCTCCTGGGACAACTACCTTACCATTTCTAAAGGCATGGCCGATGAGTTAGGCGTTGCGCCTGTTGAAGGCAGCTTTGGAATGGTAAATCTAACCGTAAATGGAAACACAATAAAAATTGCGGCCCTCATACAACCTGGTCAGGCCAAGGGTACGGTAGGACTTGCTTTAGGCTACGGTAGAACCAAAGCGGGCAAGGTTGGTAATAATGTGGGGATAAACGCTTTTCCATTTGTAACGCTTTCCAATGATGGCACATATGTCTATACAGCGACGACTGGCGTGACTGTAGAAAAGGCTAACGAAACATACAAAATTGCCCAATCACAAACACATCAGACCTACATGGGCAGGGAAACTGTGGTTCAGGAGTCGATTTTATCAGCTTATGTTGACAATCCTTCTGCCGGAAGATACCACCCAAGAATAGCGACTTCCGAAGGGTTCAAAAAACCGTCCGACATATCGCTTTGGAAAGGACACAAATATCCGAACCACCATTGGGGTATGGTGATAGATCTGAACTCATGTACCGGCTGTGGATCTTGCACCATTGCCTGTAACGTGGAAAACAATGTTCCGGTAGTAGGTAAGGAAGAAGTTCTCAACAAACGAGATATGCTCTGGTTGCGAATTGACAGGTACTACAGCAGCGATGCTGCGCCTGATGACTTGCAAGGCCTGGAATTGGCTGCGGAAAATCCAGAAGTGACTTTCCAGCCCATGTTGTGCCAGCATTGTAACAATGCGCCCTGCGAGACTGTATGTCCGGTGGTAGCTACTACCCACAGCACGGAAGGATTGAATCAGATGACCTATAACAGATGCATCGGTACAAGATATTGTGCGAACAACTGCCCGTATAAAGTAAGAAGGTTTAACTGGTTTAAATACCATGATAACGACCAATTCCCGGAAAATCTATCCATGAACAACGATTTGGGTAAGATGGTATTGAATCCCGATGTAACTGTTCGATCAAGGGGAGTGATGGAAAAATGTTCTTTCTGTGTACAGCGAATTCAGGCCGGGAAACTTGTGGCCAAAATGGAAGGTAGAAGACCTACAGACAATGATATCACTACAGCCTGTGCCAGTGCATGTCCTGCAGATGCCATTGTTTTTGGAGATTTGAACAATGAAGAAAGTAAAATAACAAAGTTGCTACAGTCAGAGGTAGAAGAAAGAGCTTACCATGTGTTGGAGGAAATAAACGTTCGGCCAAACATTTGGTACTTGACGAAGATCAGGAACAAGGAGAGTGTGCAGGCGGACACCGTTGCGGGAGTTTAATCAATAGAAATAATTAAAGTAAGAACTAATAACAAACAATATGCAGGTTACTTCACCAGTACGTGAGCCTTTAGTTACGGGAGGCAAAACTATTTCCGATGTTACCGAAGATATTTGCAGGCATGTAGAGGGGAAGCCCACAAAGTCCTGGATGCTTGCCATGGCTGTATCTTTGACTTTGTTAGCTGTCGGCGCGTATGCTCTTTGGATTACTTTGTGGGATGGTATAGGAGTATGGGGCTTGAATAAGACAATAGGTTGGGCATGGGACATTACCAACTTCGTATGGTGGGTAGGTATTGGTCACGCGGGAACGCTGATTTCTGCGGTGTTGTTGTTATTCCGACAAAAATGGAGAACTTCTATTAATCGTGCTGCGGAAGCAATGACCATTTTTGCGGTAATGTGCGCGGCTTTATTTCCCTTGATACATATGGGACGACCATGGATCGGCGCTATATGGGTATTCCCTCTTCCAAACGTATTCGGACCATTATGGGTAAACTTTAATTCTCCTCTTCTTTGGGACGTATTCGCCATCAGTACATATTTTACAGTTTCTCTGGTGTTCTGGTACATTGGTTTAATTCCTGATTTCGCGACTATCAGAGACAGAGCAAAGGGAAAAATTGCAAAAATTGCCTATGGTGCCTTAAGTTTCGGTTGGGATGGTGCTGCTAAAACCTGGATGCGTTATGAAAGTGTTTCCTTGATCTTAGCCGGTTTGGCCACACCTTTGGTACTTTCGGTTCATACCATTGTATCCATGGACTTTGCTACTTCAGTAATTCCCGGATGGCATACTACAATTTTCCCTCCCTACTTCGTTGCAGGGGCCATTTTTTCTGGCTTTGCCATGGTATTGACGCTGATGTTGGTCACGAGAAAGGTTTATAAATTGGAAGATTATATCACCATCACGCATATTGAATTGATGAACATCATCATTATCGTAACCGGGTCTATAGTTGGTATCGCATATATTACTGAATTGTTTGTTGCCTGGTACTCAGGAGTGGATGCAGAGCAATATGCATTCTATAACAGGGCAACAGGTCCTTATTGGTGGGCATATTGGGCAATGATGACTTGTAATGTGATTTCACCACAGTTATTCTGGATCAAAAAAATCAGAACCAGCATAGCTGCTACTTTCATACTCTCTATCATAGTTAATATAGGAATGTGGTTTGAGCGATTTGTCATCATCGTGACCTCGTTACACAGGGATTACCTGCCATCGAGTTGGTCTATGTTCTCACCTACAATTTATGATGTAGGAGTATATGTGTTCACATTCGGTTTATTTTTCACTTTATTCTTCCTGTTTGCTAAGTTTTTCCCGGTAATAAATATGGCTGAAGTAAAAAGTGTGTTAAAATCTTCATCAGCGACAAAAGCACGATAAAATTATGGAGAGTAATAAGAATTTTTTATTAGGAGTTTATAGCGATGAAGATGTATTGCTTCAAGCTGTTAAAGACGTGAGAAAAAGTGGCGTTAAAATTCATGAGGTTTATACGCCCTTTCCGGTGCATGGTTTAGAAGATGCACTCGGATATAAGAGATCCAGGCTTCCAATTGCGGCTTTTTTCTTTGGCTTGTTGGGAACTACACTGGCCTTGGTAATGATGATTGGAATGATGGGAATTGATTGGCCGATGATCATAGGTGGGAAGGACTATATTCCATTGCCTGCTTTCATCCCCGTTACCTTTGAAATAACTGTTCTGTTCGCTTCATTGGGTATGGTTGCTGTCTTTATGGTATCATCTAATTTGAAGCCTTACGGAAAACCCAGGATCTTTGATATCAGAAGTACCAATAACAAGCACATAATGGCAATTGACCTGGCTAAGAATCAGCTATCCGTTGAGGATTTGAGTCAGATAGTACACAATTCAGGTGCTACAGAGGTAAATAAGAAGAATTTCGAATAAAAGTATAATATTATATATATGCATTTTATTACAAGACATAAAGCTTTTCTCATTTTGCTGGCGGCAGTAGTTTCGGCATGCTCTGCAGAAGGAGATAACCCTGGCGTTGAGTTCGCCCCTAATATGTATCATTCAGTTCCTTATGATCCACTTACTCAAATCACTGACAAGGAAATTGGAGGTTGGTTAAGTTCAAATGAAGCTGATGTTCACGCCGAATTTTATAACTCGAACCCATACAACTTACATGGTATGACCATGAGAGAGCCAGCGCCGAACACCGTTAGAAGAACTAATGGCGGAGTGGTGCCTATTACTATTCCGGCTGATACTTTGGGGAGTACTTATTGGCTGGACTATGCATCGGTAAATTTGAAAAGTCCTTACGAGGCAGCCACCGGAGATGAAGCAGATGCTGTCTTGCAGGAAGGTACCTTGCTTTACGCCAGATTTTGTACGCCATGCCACGGTGGAGGCGGACAGGGAGACGGCCGCGTCGGGCAGGTGTTTAAAGGAGTTCCTTCCTTTTCGACAGGTAGATATGCTTCAATGACCGAAGGCCACGTATTTCATGTGATTACACATGGAAGAGGTAGAATGGCCCCGTACAACTCTCAACTTGATATAGATGAGAGATGGAAAATAGCCAGGTATGTGCAACAACTTCAAAATCAATAACTTAAATTTGCAACAAGGGTTACGATTAAGATGTCCCGGATATGGGCAATTCGTAGTTCACAAGCTAAGATGTAAATAATTAAAACATGGCTGAAGAAAAATTCATATTTACTGCGGCGGCAAAAAAGAGGCTGTCTATTATAGCTGTAGCCGGGATCATCATTCTTGCATTGGGAATTATTTTATTGATGAATAATTCCGGGGGTGACCATGGACAGGGTGCGGCTGAGGCAGGCCACGGCTTTCACTGGTCAAAAACGGTATTTGCCAATTTATGGGTCAACAATGTATACTTTACAGGGCTATCAATTATTGGTGTCTTCTTTGTTGCCATTCAGTATGTTTCTCAGGCCGGATGGTCTGCAGCATTTAAGAGGGTTCCTGAGTCATTTGGAAGTTGGCTTCCAATAGCGGGTGTTTTGATGTTGGTTGTTTTTCTTTTGGGTAACCATGATATATTCCATTGGACACACGACTACCTCTATGATGAGAGCGATCCACGATATGATGCCATTATTGCAGGAAAAGAAGGTTTTCTGAATTACTGGTTTTATCTTGCAAGGCTTGTGTTTTATTTTGGTATTTGGTACTTCTTTCATTGGTTGATCAAAAGGGAGTCATTGGCAGAAGACCTTCATGGCGGAACTACTCATTATCATAAAATGATAAAGTACTCTGCTATATTTCTTATTTTCTTTGCGGTTACGTCCTCGACTTCAGCCTGGGATTGGATCATGTCAATTGATACACACTGGTTTAGTACCATGTTTGGATGGTATGTATTTGCCAGCTGGTTTGTTGCCGGATTGGCGGCGATCACTTTGGCAGTAGTGCTTCTGAAAGATGCCGGGTATTTGAAGATTGTAAACACCAGCCAGCTACATGATCTGGGCAAATATGTTTTTGCTTTTAGTATTTTCTGGACTTACATCTGGTTCTCGCAGTTTCTCTTGATTTATTACGCAAATATTCCTGAGGAATCTGTATACTTCGTTGAAAGGCTAGGTAGCGATGTCTATTCTCCAATCTTCTTCGTTAATTTGATCGTCAACTTCTTCTTCCCGTTCCTGGTTCTGATGACCAGAGACTCGAAGCGACAAGTTATTTTCCTGAAGATCGTCTGCGTAGTTGTTTTGGTTGGTCATTGGTTGGATTTCTACCTGATGGTGGCGCCCGCAACTTTACAACAAAATGGGGGGATCGGATTTATTGAAATCGGTGTTACTTTAATTTATCTCGCTGCATTTGCCTTCACTGTCATGTTAAGTTTATCTAAAATGCCAATGATTGCAAAAAATCATCCGATGTTAGAGGAAAGTATACATCATCATATTTAAGACTAAATTAGAATTTGATAGGCATGCTGCTTTCAGATTCTAAATCTTAAAGTTTAAATTAATTAAAAATACATACATATATGTCTGAGATTGTAATTGGGGTCGGCGTTGTATTGGTTATAGCCATACTCTTTACGTTATTTAGGGTCTATACATTGTTAAATGTAGCCGGGGGTTCTGATAAAAAAGGAATCTCCTCCGGCAATAAGATAAATGCCATTTTATTTATGGCCTTTCTTATCTTTTTTGGAGGACTTTTCTTCTGGTACTCTATAGCATTCTACGACGAGTATACCTTGCCCATAGCATCGGAGCACGGGGTTTTAACTGACGATATGTTCTGGTTGACCATGTGGATTACGGTGATTGTGTTTGTAGCGACGCATATATTGTTATTTTATTTTGCCTATCGATATCGCCACAAAGAAAGAGCTTCTGCTTATTTTTATCCGGACAATACCAAGCTCGAAATTCTTTGGACAATGATTCCGGCGATTGTATTAACCATGCTTGTTTTTTCCGGGCTTAAAACATGGAACTCTATAACCGGAGACGCTCCGGAAGATGCAGAAGTTATCGAAATTATGGGTTATCAGTTTGCCTGGGCAGCAAGATATCCCGGTGAGGACAATAAGTTAGGAGATTATGACTATAGACTGATTGATGCCAGCAACCAATTTGGAATGGATTTTACAGATCGTGCGTCTTTTGACGACGTGATCCCTCGTGAAATTCACGTACCAAAAGGAAAGCCGGTTTTATTAAAGATAAGAGCACGGGATGTGCTTCATAGCGTGTTCTTGCCGCACTTCAGATTAAAAATGGATGCGGTTCCTGGAATGCCCACTCGTTTTTGGTTTGTACCTACAAAAACTACCGCTGAAATGCGGACAGAGCTGAATGATCCTGAATTCAATTATGAACTTGCTTGTGCCGAGGTGTGTGGAAGAGGCCATTTCTCTATGAAAATGATACTGGTCGTAGATGAGCCGGAAGAATATGAGAGATGGAAAAGTGAACAGGAGCCATGGTTGTCCAGAAATCCGGATTATCTGTCAAAAGTCCCCTCTGATTTAAAGGAGTTGGCTTTGGTTTCAGCGGGAGTGGATACAGAGGCTATTGAAAGTGATAATGTTAAAAAGGAAGAAGTCAACGCTTCTTTATAAAAATAATATATTAAAAACATGGCTACAACTGATAACCATTTACACGAGAGTGATGCTCATGCGCATGCAGATCATGAACACGAGCACGTCGATAGTTTTATAACGAAATATATATTTAGCATTGACCATAAAATGATTGCCAAACAATACCTGATCACGGGTATGATGTGGGCAATACTTGGGGGATTGCTTTCTTTAATATTCAGGCTCCAATTAGGTTTTCCTGAGATGAGCCAGGAATGGCTCAGGCCTATCCTGGGGGATTGGATTTCGGAGTCGGGCAAAATCGATCCTGAATTCTATCTCGCATTGGTTACCATGCATGGTACCATTATGGTATTTTTTGTTTTAACTGCCGGATTGAGCGGAACGTTTGCAAACTTTCTTATTCCGCTGCAAATCGGTGCACGAGATATGGCTTCGGGCTTCATGAACATGTTGTCATACTGGTTCTTTTTCCTTTCCAGTGTGATAATGCTTACGTCGCTATTTATCGAAACAGGACCGGCAGCTGGTGGATGGACTGTTTATCCACCATTGAGTGCTCTTCCTCAAGCCATGCAGGGCTCACAGCTGGGGATGACCTTATGGCTGGTGGCAATGTTCTTTTTCATTGTGTCAACGCTATTGGGTGGTATTAACTACATTGCTACCATCATCAACCTACGAACCCGGGGGATGTCGTTTTCGAAGCTTCCTCTTACCATTTGGGCATTGTTACTTACCGCAGTGATTGGTCTTCTTTCATTCCCGGTACTTGTTGCTGGCGTACTGTTATTGTTTTTTGACAGAAGTTTCGGGACGAGCTTTTACTTATCAGACATATATATCGGCGGTGAGGCACTGGCGAACCAAGGCGGAAGCGCGATTCTGTTTCAGCATTTGTTCTGGTTCCTTGGCCACCCAGAGGTTTACATCGTGTTACTTCCTGCGCTAGGCATTGTTTCTGAAATTATTGCTACCAATTCCCGTAAGCCTATATTCGGATATCGGGCAATGATTGGTTCTCTTTTGGGTATTACTATTTTATCGTTTGTGGTTTGGGCACACCATATGTTTGTGTCGGGTCTAAGTCCTTTCCTTGGTTCAGTATTTATGCTGTTAACCCTAATTATTGCAGTGCCTTCGGCAGTTAAAGTATTTAACTACCTGGCTACGCTCTGGCGTGGAAATATAATATTCACACCTGCCATGTTGTTCGCCATCGGATTTGTGTCCGTGTTTATTTCAGGAGGAATTACAGGTATTTTCTTAGGAAACTCAGCCATTGATATTCAGTTGCATGATACGTACTTTGTTGTGGCGCACTTTCACCTTGTGATGGGTAGTGCATCCTTCTTCGGGATGCTTGCCGGTGTATATCATTGGTTCCCAAAAATGTTTGGCAGAATGATGGATAGAAAACTAGGTTATGTACACTTCTGGCTTACATTTATTGGTGTATATATGGTCTTCTTCCCCATGCATTATATAGGTATTGCGGGTTTCCCAAGGAGGTATTATTCGTTCACGAACTTTGATGCATTTAGCTCATTCACCGACTTGAACATGTTTGTGAGTATAGCCGCTATAGTCACTTTTGTTGCGCAGTTTATCTTCCTTTTCAATTTCTTCTATAGCATGTACAAAGGAAGACGTGCTCCTGCAAATCCATGGAAATCAAATACGCTGGAATGGACTACGCCGATAGAGCCAGGGCATGGCAATTGGCCGGGTGCAATTCCAACTGTTTACAGGTGGCCATACGATTATAGCAAACCAGGTGCAAAAGATGATTTTATTCCACAGCACATTCCGTTTGGTATGACGCCAGAATCTAATCTTCCACACGAAGATGAATTGATTGACAGGGAGAAGCATGATGACGCGGAGATCGTGGATGAATCTTCAAGCGATAATCATTAATCAGGACCGTCTCGCATTCTTGCGAGATGGGCGTTGAAATAACATTTGATTCTTGAATTCTGTGCAAAAGGGTGAAAGGCGATTCATTAGATTAGGCATCGTTACTATTTGTGTTGTCTACCTTTTGATCTTAGTTGGAGGAATTGTTCGAAGCACCGGATCCGGTATGGGTTGCCCCGACTGGCCTAAGTGCTTTGGAAGTTGGGTGCCGCCATCAGACGTTTCTGAGCTTCCTTCGAATTACAAGGACGTATATGCAACTAAGAGGGCGGCTAAGAATGAAAAATTTGCTGGTTATTTGCAGGTCTTAGGCTTTCGCGAGTTGGCTGAAAAAATCAGGACTGACGAGTCAATTCTGGTAGAAGCAGATTTTAACAGTACCAAAACAAAAATTGAATACTTTAATAGGTTATTGGGTGCTATAACAGGAATATTTATCATAGGCACCTTTTATCGTTCTTTCGCTTATCGAAAATCTAATGTGAAGGTGACCGTTTTGTCATTCCTGAGCCTTGTCCTTGTCATCTTTCAGGGATGGATCGGATCGGTGGTAGTCTCTACTAATTTGCTGCCGTGGATGATAACGGTGCACATGCTTCTGGCATTTTTGCTTTTGGCTATGTTGATCCACGTGGTGTATATAGCAATTCCGTTTTCCGAAAGACCGCCTTATGAGAAAACCAAGTGGTTGAACCTCATTTTGCTGCTGTGTTTGGTGACTTTGCTGATTCAGGTGGTAGTAGGAACTCAGGTGCGCGAAGCAATTGACGAAATTGCAATGGCTTTCAGTTTTAGTGATAGAGCGTCATGGATTGATGAATTGGGCCTGGAATTTTATTTTCACCGCTCCTTTTCATTGTTGATACTTGGACTGCATATTTTATTGGGGTATTTGATGTATAAGAATTTACTTCAAAAGGATCGCTCCAAAAGTATGTATATTTTACTGATAGTTATTGCTTGTGCCGTAGTTTTGGAAATTGGTACTGGTGTGATAATGGCCTATTTTGCAATACCTGCTTTTATGCAACCCTTGCATCTGGCTTTGTCTTCGGTTATGTTTGGAGCGTTGTATCTCCTTCTGTTGACTACAAATGCCAAGGGACGAAAGGTTAATCCCTTTGGTGCTGGCACGGTGCAAATGGATAATAGGATTAAAGCCGTGAACAATTAATATTGCAGATTGAGTTGTCTGGTATGTTTAATCAAAGCAACAGGCTCTTCGTACTAAGAGCCTAAGCATATGGAAAATATTATGATTACGAGTAGAATTAAGGCGGTTGATAATTGGTCCTATCTTGGGGCAAAAGCAAAAGCTTATTTTGAACTGGTGAAGTTTAGACTATCTTTTCTGGTAGCCTTTTCTTCTGCATTTGGGTATATGTTAGGGGTAAAAGGAGGAATTGATTATGTGAGCTTTATCATGCTTAGCATCGGGGGATTCCTCGTTTCCGGAGCATCAATTACCATTAACCAGATTATTGAGAAGGATCTTGACAGGTTAATGACACGAACTATGAGCCGGCCGTTGCCTACCTTCCGCTTACAAGTAAACGAAGCTGTTATATTTGCCTTTGTGATCGGTTCAATAGGGCTCGGATTGTTATTGCAATTCACCAACATGCTTACCACTATATTGGCAATCGTGTCAATGGTTCTTTATAGTTTCGTTTATACGCCATTAAAAAGGGTGGGGCCTGTTGCTGTTTTGGTCGGTGCTTTTCCGGGTGCTTTGCCTCCGCTGTTGGGCTGGGTCGCTGCAACAGGAGAGATCACTTATGAAGCACTGTTGATTTTCGGAATCCAGTTTATCTGGCAATTTCCACATTTTTGGGCCATTGCCTGGGTGGCTGATGAAGATTATAAGAAAGCTGGCTTTAAGCTGCTTCCATCTGGTGGCCAGAAAGATCTGGGTACAGCTATTCAAATAATGATTTATACACTGTTTTTGATCCCCTTGGGATTGTTGCCTGCCGTTTTCGGACTCACTGGTTTGAAATCAGCAATTGTGGTTACAATTTGCGGTGTCTTATTTTTGAGCCAAACCTTTTATCTGATGAAGGATTGCTCCCGTAAATCGGCATTGAAGATCATGTTTGGTTCTTTTATATATCTGCCCGTGGTGCAGATAGCTTACTTGTTGGATAAAGTATAATATAATGCTTTATCTAAATTATTTATGTGTTGTTGAACTGATAATGTAAGGCAAACTGTTGTAAAATAGTTTGGTTAATATTATCGATTAGAGGGAACTTGAAATGAATAGAGAATTAGAATTAAATAACGAGCCGGTACAACCACTTTCCATGCATCCGCAAAAGTTTGCGCTGTGGTTGTTTGTTGTGACTGTCATCATGATTTTCGCGGCTTTGACCAGTGCTTATATTGTGAGAAGGGGTGAAGGGAATTGGTTGGAATTCGACTTGCCTGGTATATTTTATTACACTTCAGGGGTTATCATTTTGAGCAGTATTACCATGCAGTGGGCCTATATTGCGGCTAAAAAAGATAATTTAGAAGTGCTTAAGATTGCACTCGCTCTGACATCAATTCTGGGAATAGCCTTTTTAGTAGGACAGTTTATTGCCTGGGGTGATTTAGTGGAGCAGAATGTTTACTTTGTCGGAAACCCTTCAGGTTCGTTTTTATATGTATTGACGGGTGTACATGGATTACACCTGGTGAGTGGTGTGGTTTTTTTGATTATTGTATTAGCTTTGGCATTTAGATACAAGGTACATTCTAAAAGTCTGGTGAGAATCGAAATGTGTGCGACCTATTGGCACTTTCTGGGCGCACTTTGGTTATATTTGTTTTTGTTTTTATCATACAATCATTAATTGATTAACTTTAAATAATATGTCTGATACTGCTACTGCTATTGGAAGACCGAAAAGAAGCATTTGGGATGGTGGACAATCACCGTTAAAGGCAAGTTATGGGAAACTAATGATGTGGTTTTTCCTTTTGTCGGATGCGCTTACTTTTTCTGCTTTGCTTGTCGCTTACGGCTTGATAAGATTTGCACATCCTGCCTATTCCGGAGAAGTTGAAAACTTTGTTTTCTCACAAGAATATTGGCCCATCCCCGAGATGGTTTTCGAAGCAGTTCCATTTCTTCATGGTGTTCACCTGCCTCTTGTTTTTGTTGGTATCATGACCTTTATTCTTATTTTAAGTAGTGTGACTATGGTTTTGGCCGTGGAGGCTGGACAAAGAATGGATAGAGAGGCTGTTCAAAAATGGATGTTATGGACAGTTATCGGAGGGGTGGTTTTTCTTGGCTGCCAGGCATGGGAATGGTCACATTTTATTCATGGCACTGAAAGTGGGTCTGAAATATTAAAGCTTGTAAATGGTGAATGGGTAAGAGAAGTCATTTATGGAGCTAATCTGACGGTAAACCAATACGGTCCGCCCGATTTTGCTAACTTATTCTTTTTTATCACAGGATTTCATGGATTTCACGTTACCACAGGAGTGCTTCTGAATATGATGGTGTTCTATAACACGGCAACCGGTGTTTATGAAAGAAGAGGCCATTATGAAATGGTAGAAAAAGTTGGATTGTACTGGCACTTTGTCGATTTAGTTTGGGTATTTGTATTTACTTTCTTCTATCTGGTATAACAGAATTATAAGAAGAGGGTAGTATATATAGCGGTATTAATATATTTCTTGACAAAATTAATAAATATAGGGATGGATTCACATGAAACTGGACATCAGGTAGTAGTAAAACCTGTAGACAAAGAAAAAGTAAAGAAGATCTGGATGGTGGCCTTAATACTTGCTGTTGTCACAGGCATCGAATTCGTTTTTGCCTTTACTATGGAGGCAGGGACATTGCGGACTGCCATATTTATTGGACTTACAATTGTTAAAGCCTTTTACATAGTTGCTGAATTTATGCACCTTCGACATGAAGTAAAGGTTTTGATTTGGTCTATATTACTCCCCATGGTATTTGTTGTTTGGTTGATCATAGCCTTGTTGGTTGAGGGGAACGCTATTTATGGAGTGAGGTTTTGAGGTAGAGCTGCTCACATCTTTGCCTTGCTCTGGCAAACGACTTAAATTCCTGATATGAAATTTTCCTGGAAAACCGGTATGCTCTTGTTAATTCTGGTCATACCGGTTTTTATTTATTTATTCCTTCAAAGCTTTGGAAGCAACTCCTACGCCATACCTGTATTTTATGAGGAAGGGGTGGAGTCTTCACTAGAACATTGTGAATTTTCTAACGGCCAGCATTTTGTGCCCGATTTTACGATGACCTCTCACGACAACGAGGAGATTGCTGGCGAATTGATGGAGAATAAAATTACTGTTGTGGATTTTTTCTTTACCTCCTGTCCGGATATCTGCCCGGTGATGTCTTCTGAATTGGGAAGAGTCAACGAAATATTTAAGGACAAGACGGCTGTACAAATATTTTCGTTTACCGTAGACCCTGCTTACGATACGCCCCAGGTACTTAATGCGTATGCTAAAGAATATGGAGCAGAAGGCGGTCAGTGGAAATTTCTTACCGGTGAGAAAGAAGAAATTTATTCTCTTGCTCGATGTGGATTTTTATTGCCGGTGCAAGATGGCGACGGCAGCAAAGCTGATTTTATTCACAGCGAAAAAATTATCCTCGTAGACGGGCAGAAGAGGATTCGTGGGTATTATGACGGTACAGACAGGGAGGAAATCGACAGGTTGATTACTGAGATAAATATATTATTAGATACCTACAATATATAGGAATACTGCGGGTTTATTGCCTTTATAATGTTGAACACAAAAAAAGAAAATAACTACCTTATCTTAATTTGGATACTTTCGGTCGCCATTCCGGTGGTAGTGGCGATTTTGTTGTTTATGCCTTCTAAAGTAGATGTAAAATCGGGATGGGTATCCGTGCTTCCACATCTTAACGCCCTTTTGAATTCGACCACCGCCATTGCTTTAGTCATTGGTTTTATTTTTATTAAGAAAAAGCAAGTTGCCTATCATAAACTATGCATGCTTATTGCGTTTTCGCTAGGAACGCTGTTTTTAATTTCTTATGTGATTTACCATGCATCGGCTCCTTCTACTGTTTTTGGTGATATAAACGGCAACGGAATTTTAGAGGAAGTTGAGTTGCTGCAACTGGGGAGCATGAGGACGATTTATTTAGTAATTCTGCTATCTCATATTTTGTTAGCCATTGTTGTGGTTCCTTTCGTTTTGATTGCATTGTTTCATGCTCTCAGCAACAGGTTTGACAGACATAAGAAGATCGTGAAATACACCTTGCCTATTTGGTTGTTTGTTTCGATAAGTGGCGTGGTCGTTTATTTACTGATTAGTCCATATTATCAGTAAGCCGTCATCAAAGGCATTGTTCCGATTCCGGATGGTGTAGTCTTGTAACTGGCATACGTATCTGAAATCAGTACCGGCGTCAGAGCAACTCCATATAACCTTCTGTCTACTTGTCTATTTGCTCAAGTAACTGCCCTTCAATTCTATCCTTCTGCACCATTTAATTCAAGATATTATCCGTATTTTTGCAATGGTAACCCTTTAGATTATGAAAAAGCATCTACATAAAATCTACACCTTTAGTATCTTGCTGGTATTGTTTTTGTTTTCCTTTCAACAGGGAGTTGCTCAATGCGCTATGTGCCGTGCGACTGTAGAGAATAATGTCAGCAATGGCGAAACCACGCTGGCCTCCAACTTAAATCTGGGAATTCTGTATCTGTTTGTGACACCATATTTGGTGATAGGAGTTATTGGGTTCTTATGGTACAAAAAAAGTAAAGCAAATGCCAAAAAAATCAGTCTTTCAAGCTATTATAGAAGGAAAATGCCCCAGATGTAGAAAGGGGGATATGTTTGCTTATGCTGCTTTGAATTTTAAAAGGTTCGATAAAATGCATTCGCACTGTCCGAATTGCAAGTTTCGATTCGAAGTTGAACCGGGGTTTTTCATTGGAGCTATGTATATCAGCTACGGCATGGTAGTTAGTTTGATGTTCGCTGTAGGGCTGTTTTTCTTTTACGCATTTGGCGATCCACCCACCTGGGTTTACCTGGTTGCATTTCCCGTCATGGTGGTTTTGCTACTTCCGTTTATTTTCAGGTACTCCCGAATTCTCTATTTGTATGCATTTGGCGGCGTATCCTACAATAAGGAATTGTAACGTGCTCTGTACTTTATTTAGTAGAATTTATTAAGTTGCTGATGATTAGCAAGCAAGTAATAATTTGAATCGTCATATTGTAAATCATAAGTTTTTTCTAATTTCCGTTGCTTTTTTAGCAGTAGCCCTTCTGCTAAGAGCGTACTTTATAGATGAGTCAAAAAATGAGGCGCAATTTGCTGCAACAGTTACCAAAAACATTCACTCGAGGCTTGATGTCATTCATGAAGATCTTCAAAAGGTAGCTTCCCATCTTCAACAAGTAGAAGAATACAGCTTTTCGCAGCTTAATTTGGAAACGGAATATCCCTATTATATTTTTCACAATGGAAGTTTGATCTATTGGTCCGATTTCAGATTTGTTCCGGATTACAACAGCCTTGCCGGGAACTATGATGATCAATTGGTAAGCCTCAAAAACGGACAGTACATCAGCCATCGGCTCAGCCTGCAAAAAGACCAAACTATTTTTGAGCTCTTTTCACTATTGCCGGTCATCAATCAAAGTAAGATTGACAACAATTATATTGAATCTGGATTCAACACCGAAATTTTTTCTAATACCAGCTTAAGTATCAAAACATTTACATCTCCCGGCGATGCCAGTATTTACACCAGTGACGGAAAGTATCTTTTTTCTATAGATTTTTTAAGGGGATTTCAATTTAGTTCTTTGCTCCACAAGGCACTTGTATTTGGACTGATATTGGTGTCTATTGGTTTTCTACTCATTTATATTGGAGATCGGGTCCACCACCTGGTCAGGAAGGGATATACCCTTCAAGGTCTGCTGTTCCTCACGCTTAGTCTTTTGACGATCCGGGGATTAATGCTTTATTTTGATTTCCCATTTGCAATGACAGAATTTGACCTATTCAATTCCCGGTTCTTTGCCTCATCCATTTTTAATCCTTCTCTGGGAGATTTGTTGTTGAATAATCTGGTGCTGTTTGTCATTGTCTATTTCGTTGCCAAAAATTCAGAGAGGTTTCCATACAAAGCTGTTTTTCGCTCCCTGAATGAGATTTCGCGGTTTTTCGTTGCGATTCTGCTCGCAGTCGTCGGTTATACTGCTTTGTACTATGAGTTTTTTATTATCAGAACGCTCTATTACCACTCTCAATGGTCATTAGACATCACCAGTAGTATCAGCTTCAGCTACTTTAAGAGTATCAGTTTTTTTATTTTCTTTATCAATGCCATTCTGTATTTTATCATCGCCCATGGTATTTTTAAACTATTGATCAATATTACACGAAAAAAGGAGCCTCTTTTAATAGCTGCTTTTTGTATCGGGACTTTGATTTTTGTCACCGTTGGCCATCTGGCCGAATTCCATTTCGGTGTGGTGGCCATCGTCCACTTTTTGTATTTCCTTTTCTTATATATTTTCAAACTGCCATCCAGTTTAAGAAGTCTTTCCTACAATACTTTTTTGTATTTTTTTATCAGTTCTCTGGCCAGTGCTGCGGTGGGCGCTTTTGCCGTTTATACGTTCGAACAGATGAAGACAGTGAACTCGAAAAATCAGTTCGCCAATCAACTCCTGATCGACAATGACATCAGGGGGGAATACCTCTTGGCAGATGCCTCTCAAAAGATCCGTCAGGACCTGTTTATACAGAACCGTCTGTATAGCCCATTTTATTCTAAAGATATTATCGAGCAAAAAGTCAGACGGGTGTATCTGAACAACTATTTAGACCGGTACGACATCCAGGTGCATATGTTTAATGCCCAGGGAAGGCCGTATCAGAACTATCAAATCCCCGGCCTTTCAGTGTTTGTAGATGCCTTTGTGCATCCACAATTTGAGACAGACTATGAAGGTATTTATTTTATTAATGAAGCCAGTCTATCGGCACTCAAGCGCTATCTGGTATTTATTGACATGCGGCGCTATGGCAGTGTGGTTGGATATCTGATCCTTGATTTACGGCTTAAGCGGATCATTCCCAACACAGTTTATCCTGAGTTGATCGTAGATAAACGGTTTATGTATCCAAATACAGAAGCTAGCTACAGTTACGGCATATACCAAGATGGCGAACTTATAAACAGCGCCGGTGTTTTCAATTACCAGAAAGAGTTGAGACAAGAAGTTTTAGCAGATGAAATGCTTTTTGAAAAAGGGCTGGTTCAAAACGACTTTCACCACCTTGGTATGAGAGGACTTGAAGGGAAAGTGATTATTATATCCTCTGAGCTGTATTCCTTTAGAAATATTCTGGCCAATTTTTCTTTTCTGTTTTTGATCCTGGTCTTTTGTGTGAGCTTCCTTATTTTGTTTGTTACATTTTACAGGGGTCAGGGAAGGTTGCATCTTAACTTCGCAAGCAAAATTCAGCTTTACCTAAACCTGGCTTTTTTTCTGCCACTGTTGATCGTAAGTGTTAGTACAATAAGTCTTATAAGTTCTTCATACCGAAAAGATATTATCGATAGCTATAACCAAAAAGCAGAAAGCATAAGCACCAATATCGGCAACTTGCTGGATAGCTACGCACTTAATCAGGTAGGTAGAGAGAAATTGTCAAACGAGTTATCACAAATTGCCCGTTTTTCCGAGTCGGATATAAATTTATTCAGCACCACGGGCAGGCTTATCTCTACCAGCCAGCCCACCATTTACGAAAATGACCTGCTTTCAGAATATATTAATCCAAGGGCGCTGGCCATCATTAAAGAACAAAACAATAGCAAAGTAATCCTCGAAGAAAAAGTAGGGAGTTTGTTCTATAAATCTGCCTACGTAGGCGTTAAATCCTTCGAAACAGGTGAATTGATGGGTATTATTAGTATTCCTTTCTTTGAATCGCAATATGAATTAGAAGAGGAAATCATTGATATTCTTACCAATATAATGAATGTCTTCACTTTCATCTTCATTATCATTTTAATTGTGTCATATTTCGCCTCTAAAGCGCTGACACACCCCTTGAAATACATTACGCAAAAAATCAAGAAGACATCCCTGGCGGCTTATAATGAGCCTCTGGTGTGGAAATCAAATGATGAAATAGGGCTTTTAGTCGGGGAGTACAACAGGATGCTTGAAAACCTGGAACAATCTAAACTTGCCCTCTCCAAAACAGAAAAAGAATCTGCATGGAGGGAAATGGCCAAGCAGGTAGCTCATGAGATCAAGAATCCGCTTACGCCAATGAAGTTGACGCTACAGCACCTACAGCGACTGTTAAATGAGGATAAGGCGACGCACCGGGAAACGCTTGACAGGTCTTTCAATACCTTGTTGGAGCAGATAGAGACACTAAGCGACATAGCTACTTCTTTTTCATCCTTTGCCAAAATGCCTGTTCCAAAGCAGGAACCGTTTGAATTGATTTCCGTGTTGAAGGGAACTGTGAATTTGTTTCAGAATGAGGAGAAAGCGGTAGTGCATTTTGACTTCCCTCATCGAATTGTAAATGTAGAAGGTGATCAGCAGCTTATGGGTAGAATTTTCTCAAATTTAATTATCAACGGTATCCAATCCGTTCCTTCTAAGCGAGCCGCCAAAATTAATATAAGTTTGCAATTCCCTGATCCAGGGCAAGTAAGAATTCTAATTTCAGATAATGGGGAAGGCATAGACCCCTCTATTCGGGATAAAATATTTGTGCCTAATTTCAGTACCAAATACGCAGGTTCCGGAATTGGTCTTGCTATAGCTAAGAGAGGGATTGAACACGCTGGCGGCTCCATCCGATTCGAGAGCACGACGGATGAGGGAACAACTTTTATTATTGACCTTCCGATAATGCATTGATGTTACGTGGCCCCCTGTTTATAACGTTATTACTCATTTTTTTAACCGGGGCTTTGCGTGCACAGGATATCCGGAGATGTTTATGGCTGCCATATTCTCAGGATTCTGTATTGTTAGACACCTTATCCGTGCTGCCGGAGTCCATCAGTCTAAATGCTGAAATTTCCTACAACTATGATCTAAACTCTGGAAGGATTGTGTTTGGTGCAGCTTCAAGCCCGCCTGACAGTATAGAAGTCTGCTACACTGTTTTGCCTTTTTCATTTCACCGAAAGGTCCAGAAGCGGGATATTGCTATTTACGATTCCACGTCATTTTTCGAAGATACCCGATCCAGATATGACGAGGGACTCTATGGGGACAGGACACAAATATTTCCTTCAGAAGGACTTACCAAAAATGGCAGCATTAGTCGGGGGATATCCTTTGGAAATACGCAAGACGTGTTTGTGAATTCTGCCCTGAACCTGCAACTGGAAGGGAAACTCACCGATGACATAAACATTCGGGCAGCAATCACAGATCAGAATATTCCATTTCAACCAGAGGGCAATACACAACAGCTACAGGAATTCGATAAGGTCTTCATCCAATTTTATAATGACAATGCATCTTTAACAGCTGGAGACATTCTGCTAAGAAACAAGCCATCAAACTTTTTAAAATACTATAAAAATGTGCAGGGAGGGCAGTTTACTGCCAACTACAACGCTTTTAAAAATTCGACAGCCGAGAGTGAAGCCAGTATTGCCATTGCAAAAGGGAAATTTGCTTCCCAATTGGTTGAGGTGCGTGAAGGTGTATTGGGTCCTTACAAGCTAAGGGGGGCGCAAAACGAGCCCTTTGTAATAGTGCTTGCCAATTCGGAAAACGTTTACCTGGATGGTCGACTGCTGGAACGGGGTTTTAATTATGATTATACAATAGATTATAATCAGGGAGAAATCACATTTACAAATAGCGTATTGATTACCGCATTTTCGCGGGTACGTGTGGACTTTGAATATGCCGACAGAAATTATAGTCGGACCATTATGAGTGCAAATCACTATCAAACTGTGGGAAAAGTGAAGGTTTTTGCCAACTATTACAATGAAAAGGACAATGCGAACAGACCACTGACTTTTGACCTGAGCAATGAAGAAAAGCTATATCTCAGTACCATTGGTGACGACTTGAGTAAGGCAGTAATCTCAGGAGTGGATAGTATAAATTTCAATCCTAATCTCATTCTGTATAAGAAAATTGACACCCTGGGCATGCCTGTTTATGTGTTCAGCACCAATCCCGACAGTGCGAAGTTTGATGTATCTTTTTCTGATGTGGGTCAGGGAAACGGCCATTACCAACTTACCAACAGAAATGTGAATGGCAGGATTTATGAATGGGTTCCTCCGCTTGCAGGTATTCCTCAAGGGCGGTACGAACCAATAATTGCCATTCCTACACCCTCTCGAAAACAAATGATTACGGCGGGTGGGGAAGTAGCCCTTACCAGCTACGAAAAAATATACTCCGAATTCGCTATTTCTGATAATGACCAAAATTTGTATTCTGACATCGGATCCTCCGACAACCAGGGCATCGCCTATAAAGGGGGAGTTCAAAGCGAAGGCCGGCCTGTTAAGTTTCTAAAGGGTTACGAGTGGATTGCAGATATAGCATATGAATTCAACGCAAAGACGTTTCAACCGGTAGACAGGTTTAGGCACATAGAGTTTGACCGAAGTTGGAATTTTGTACCTCCTGACTCGGCAAATGATTTTAATGACAATATCTTTAACATATCACTGGGTGTAAAAAATGAGAGAGACAATCTGGTGAAATATAACATGAGCAAAAGAAAGCGGGGGGAGGCCGTAGACGGTTATCAGCATCAGGCGGATATCGCCCAGACGATAGGGAGGTTCAGGTTACTTAGCAATTTGTTTTATTTGAAAAGCGATGGCCAAAATACCAGTTCAGATTGGAAGAAGATGGATGCTTCCATTGCATATCAATCCAAAATATTTGTGCCGGGGTACCAATACAGCGTAGAGCAAAATGAGATCAGATCGGCTTCTAGTGATTCTATTGTCGACAAATTCACGGGATTGTCCATTCCCCTGAACTATTACGCACATACACTTTTTCTGAAGAGCAATGATAGCCTGGCCACCAGGTTTAACCTGAATCACACAGTAAGGGAAGATAAAGAACCATACGGCGGTGCCTTGAGAGCGCACTCTAACTCACAGACTACAAATTTCTTATTAGAAAGCAGCGCTATCAGAAACCATGACCTTCGTCTAACCTTTACTTATAGGGTATTAGAAAACGCTGGTGACGCTGATTTGGATAGGCTTGAAGAAACGGTAATGGGCAGGGTAGATTGGCTTGCAGATCTCTTGCAAAACCATGTCAGGTCAGAGTTGACTTATTCCATAGCCAATGCACAGGAACCGAAAAGAGAGTTTATTTTTTTAAGGGTGCCGACGGGGGAGGGTACGCACACCTGGAGAGATGAAAACGGCGATGAAGTTCAGGATATTCATGAATTTTATGAAGCCATTAATCCAGACGAGCGAAATTTTGTAAAAATATTCGTTCCGACCGATGAATACATTCTTGCTTACTCGAGTAACCTGAATTATAGGCTCAATTTTTCTATGCCCAGAACATGGGCGTCGGCGGGCGGATTTAAGACTTTTCTGTCAAAGTTCTCGAATATTACGGCTTGGACCATAGATAAAAAACACACTGACGAAGATGCAAGTGCTCGATTTCTACCCTTTTCCAATGCCATAGAAGATGAAAACCTCCTGGCGATCAGGGAATCCTTACGCTCGTCACTATTTTATGACAGGTCTAACCCAAAGTTTGGAATGGATGGCACGATGATGCTGTCGGAAAGAAAGGAGCTGTTAACGAATGGGTTTGACACAAGAAAAAGCAGTGAATTTCAGCTTAATTCCCGATTTAATATCCGCCGGGACTACAACTTCCGCGCCGGCGCTACTACAGGCGAGCTTTTCAATGCTTCTGACTTTTTAGAGGGCAGGAACTTTGCAATAGCCTATTATGAATTAGCCCCGGAATTTGACTGGCTCCCGAGTAGAAACTTTAGGTTAACGGCCAAATATAATTACGTGAATAAAGAAAGCATTGAAGTGGAAGATGCAAGTTCCAACGGGTCCGCTACCACCAACGTATTTGCCCTGGAGGGCAGGTTTACTCAGGTTTCCAAACGCAGCTTAAATTTCGGCTTAAAATATACGAATATCGATTTTGATGGGGAAGAAAATACACCGCTGGGCTATGAGCTGTTGGAGGCACTTAGGCCGGGTAATAATTACACCTGGAACTTTAACTTGCAACAAAGAATAGCTGATGGCCTGCAGATAAGCATCAACTATGAGGGTAGAAAATCTCGCGACCAGGATATTATTCACATAGGCAGAATGCAGATAAGCGCTCTATTCTAATGATAAAGCCATGCCAGGAAGACTCACTAAAGTATAGAGATCAAGGTAAGTGTATGAATACTTTAGCAGACCCGCTAGAAACTCTTTCTAAGTCTCTTCATAAAGTCAGAAGCATAAACAAGGTCGTTCAACTCTTTCACGTCTGCGTGTAAAATTTCCTCCTTGCTCCCTTCCCAAAGTTTATTTCCCTGGTACATAAACATGATGTAGTCGCCGGTCTCCATTACCGAATTCATATCATGCGTCACTACAATGGTGGTAATGTTGTATTCATTGGTTATTTCGTTGATCAGGTTGTCAATCACAATGGCGGTTTGCGGATCAAGACCTGAATTCGGCTCATCGCAAAATAAATATTTCGAGTTGTTAACAATGGCGCGGGCTATTCCCACTCTTTTCTTCATCCCCCCACTTATTTCTGAGGGCATTTTCCTATTTATGTTCTCCAGTCCGACACGCTTCAAGCAAAAATTTACTCTGTCCAGCTTTTCATCTTTAGGCATTTTAGTAAGTACATCCAGTGGAAACATCACATTTTCTTCCACGGATTTTGAATCGAAGAGGGCAGAGCCTTGAAACAACATTCCAATTTCCCTTCTAACATCGGTCCTCAGATCTCTGTCACCATGGGTAAAGTCTCTGCCATCGAAAAAAACAGTGCCTTCGTCTGGCGGTACTAAACCAACTATGCATTTTAACAATACACTTTTACCCGTTCCACTGGCCCCGATGATAAGATTCATCCTGCCTTTCTCAAAAACTCCATCAATTCCCTTTAATACAGGAACGCCGTTGAAAGACTTATGAATGTTTTTTATTTCGATCATGCTTTTTCAAATACTAGGGTTATGCAAAATATGTTATTAAAAAAGAATATCCGTGAGATTTTTTATGCTATTACGAATATTGCAATTTTCACAGTCCGCACACCAACGTTGGTCGTTTGTTTAATTTTTAAAGTTTAACCCCATCTGAGCTAAAAAAATGAATATTTTAACATAGCGAAAACATTCATTAACCTTTTGTGAGTCTAAACGGGTGCAGTTGTTTCCTTATATGGATTTTCGCTGATATCCGCATAAGAACAGGTAGCGTTTTAAAGCAACAACTGAGCTAGCATATAATCCGATAACAAAATGGCAATACAACTATTAGTTACTGCGCTTGTACTGGCGATACCAACCTCTAACGCACCCCCTTTCGTATAGAAACCCTTGTAAGAAGAAATGGCAGCTACTAAAAACGCAAACACCACTGACTTAATCATCATGAAGGTAATCGTAAATTCGTTGAAATCAGCACGGATCCCGTAGATGTATTCCTCTCCGGTGATTACACCCGACAAGGTTCCCGCAAGAAATCCTCCATAAATTGATAGAAAGGCGGCAAGGATTACCAAAAGCGGATACATTATCATCGACGCGATAATTTTGGGCAGAACCAGATAAGAAGCTGGGTTAATACCCATCACTTCCAAAGCATCTATTTGCTCCGTAATCCGCATCGTTCCTAATCCACTCGCAATACTAGAACCTACTTTTCCGGCAAAAACTATGGCGGTAATGGTGGGAGCAAGCTCAAGCAGCGTCATGTCTCTCACAATCAATCCAATCACGTAATCAGCAATCAGAGGACTCACGAGGTTATAAGCAGTTTGGACAGATGTTACAGCCCCAATAAAAGTAGACACAATCGCAACAATGGTAATAGACTTTATCCCAATCTGAATGGATTCGTCAAAAACCAATCGGACATAAGTCATAAAGGATTCCCTATTGGTAAAAAGGCTTCCCATGAAAATAAAAAACTTTCCAATACTCTTCATCTTTCTGGCGCGCTTAATTTAATAGTGGAAAGGCTCTGGTAATACATAAAAAATTTGATATTTGAGTGGCAAGGCATAAATCAATAATATTAAAAAGTTGAATTCCTACACTATCAACACTTTTACTTCCATTTAGTTGTTTCTATTATATTCTCGAAAAATACTAATAAAATTCAAAAGGGGAGAAGATATTTATGCTTAGTTTGTATTAATTTAAAAAGGGTGGGTTGGTTAGATAGGAAGGATGCTCTGACCTCCAATTAATAGGTAGCTAAAGTCACGATATAGAAATGAAAAAATTACTAGTAGTAACTGGTGGATCTAAAGGAATTGGGAAAGCAATAATAGAAAGGTTTGCGATGGAAAATTTTGATATGGTCACCTGTGCGCGTAATCTGGAGGGTCTTGATAGTTTAAAGGATTCGCTAAAGGAAAATCACAACGTTGACCTACATTATATGGGCGCAGATCTGTCACTGAAGTCCGAGGTGATTTCCTTTAGTAAGTTTATTCAATCACTGAACAGGCCCACTGATGTTCTGGTAAACAATACAGGGCTTTTTATTCCCGGGCAGGTGCATACGGAAGAGGATGGTGTTTTGGAGAATATGATCAACACCAATTTATACAGTGCTTATCATCTTACAAGGGCGTTAATTCCGGCTATGAAGGAGAAGAGGCAGGGATATATTTTTAATATCTGCTCTACTGCCAGCATCACACCTTATGTGAATGGTGGTTCTTATTGTATATCCAAATTTGCTATGCTGGGAATGAGCAGGGTGCTGCGTGAAGAAATGAAGCCCCACGGGATTAAAGTGACAGCTGTAATTCCAGGAGCTACCTATACTGCAAGCTGGGAAGGTACAGATTTACCGGAAGAACGATTTATGAACCCAAATGATGTCGCAGCCGCAGTTTATGCAGCATTTGCTTTGTCTCCGCAGGCCGTAATGGAAGAATTGATTCTAAGGCCACAGCTGGGGGATCTGTGATTTGTTTTAGGGGTAAACTAAGCGAGGTAAAATCAAAAGAGCTTCCAACTTACTAAGCCTCAATCGTTTGCGCCGTTAGTCAATTGTTCCTTTTACTCTTGAAGAACTGGAATGAACGTATTTGGGAAGTGTTACTGTAAACAGCGAACCTTCATTGGGTTTACTTATAATATCAATAGTGCCTCCCATTTTCTGCAAGAATTCATTGCACAACACCAATCCCAGACCCTCCTGCATTTGATCAGGGCTTTTTTGAGCATTTGCTTTCTCATCAATGTTGAAAAGCTGGTTTATTTTCTGCTCGTCCATACCAATTCCCTGATCTTTCACGGAAATACTAAAAGTCTCTTCATCAGCCCGTAGCTTTACCATAACAACGCTGCCCTTGTTCGAAAACTTGATGGCATTGCTCATCAGGTTCCTTAAGATGAACTCTATCATATGCGCGTCGCCCATAATTTCAACCTTGCAATTAATATTTTTTAAAAGTGCAATTCTCTTTTTATTCGCACTCGATTGCATTAGATGAAGGGTATAGGCAATCATCTTGTTGACATTGATATTATCAAGCTGGCTAGGGGGTAGGGGGTTTTGCACCATTGACCATCTGGATACATTGTTTAACACGCTAACCAGATAGTTCAGAGATTTTTCCATGGAAGCAGCATAAGAAGATACTTCCCAGGGAGAAAAATTCCCCTCTTTGGTTTTTAAGGTGTAGGCAAAACTTTTTAAAGCGAGCAGCGGCTTATTCAAATCTTTTGCCACAATAGATAGTAATTTCTCTTTGGCAGTGTTTTGCAGACGCAACTCTTCTTTGCAGGCGTTCAGATCTGCTTTTATCAAACCTAACTCCTGGTGCTGGCGCTTGATTAATTCTTTGTGGCCTTTAAGTATGTCTTTCGATTTTTGATGACTGCACGCCAACAACACCGATAATATCGCAATGGTACAAACACTAATTGTCAATAAGCTGATTATATTAGAAGGAGTTGCATAAAAATCCAGGGAAAGTAGATAGGAATAATCAATAAAGGCACTTTTGAAAAACTTAAATAAAGGCAAAAAATTATAGATCGTCACCGGGACCATTAATAATAATATTCCCAGCAACAGCGAAAACATAGGAGGCCAGTTAGCTCGTTTTCTCATATTAATGCGATTGACAATTTTCGTTTGTTTTAGTATTCTCCAATTTAACAATTATTTACAAAATCAAGCAGATTGTATTACTGTTTTTTAAATTTATTGCTGATAAATATCAAAATAAATACATCGTCTTGCATTCGCTATAAATTATAAACCTATAGTCCTACAATTAAAATAGAACCACGCGGAGTAAAATATGTTTTTTTGTAGATCGGGGAATATTGGAGCAGATGAGATAAGAATAGAATAAATCAAAAGGTGCCTCCAGCAGCCTCTGAAATTTGGTCAAATATATTTGCGCCCTCTATAGCTTTAGATAAAGACTCGAGAAGAAACAAAACAGGCCATTAGGAATAAAAAAAAAACACCTGCCGGAGGTGTTTCAATATTGCTGGAAAGAGATATATTATTTATCCTCTGTAGAATCTTTTTTCTTGGGGAAACCACTTCTAACATCTATGGCTGTAAGGGCGGCTCCAAAAGCAGCAAGAATACAAACAATCCAAATAAATAAGCTTACTCCGTCGGTTAAAGGTGCTTCAAACATGGCTTTCTTTTAATTTATTTATGCAATAATAAGGTAAATAAGATAAATATCAAATTTATTCTATGCGCGAAATTATATGACTCGCTACGGCTAAACAGAATACCTCATGTCAACTTCTTCTTTATTTGTTGTCACGCCTGAAAACCCGGTTAGTATTTCATTCAGCATACTGATGGTTATCAGATAGGTAGGTTTTACACCCACTAATCCCAGGCTTCCTGAGGATAATGTGCTTCCTGTTACCAGAGGGTTATCCGATGCATAATAGGCATAACTCAACTTTATTTCTTTGCTGACGCTGTTCCTGATCTTTGAAGCTGCCTGTATCGCTTTTTGCAGATGGGCACCTTCCATTTCTAAACCGATGGCACCCCAGGAGCTGTTGTTGAAGTAATCCAGCACATCCTTATTTTGAAGTGAAGTGCCGAGAACCGTAATCATAGGGCCATGAAAAACCCTCAAGCTGCCATCAAAAGAGGCTAGCCTAAACGCATTGTCTATAGGGTAATTATCAGCGGTTCCTTCAAAAATGTGTGCAGTGGGTACCATAATATCTCCTTTTTCACCTTCCAGTATCCCTGCCTTTCCTATAATGGAGACGGACTTGATGGGCAATGGAATTTTTTCTTCTCCTTTTTGAAAAGGCTTCAACAATTCATCCATCGTTTCATAGGCCTGCTCTCCAAAGGCATAATCCATAACAACTATTACCGGCTTTTCTTTCTTTATATAGTCCCTGTCAAAACTTACCTCAGAAGAAATTTGATCCAAATCTATTTTCGCTGTGTTAATTATTTGCACAGATATATTAGTTTTTGAACTGTCTGTAAGAAAATACAGGCCATGCTTATCGGCATAATCTTCTACTTTCTTGCGTAAGGCATTGTTTTGCATCTGGCTCAGCTCTATGGCCAGTTCAAACACATCTTTTTTGTTTGAAAATTTACCTGCCAGCGCGGGATAGGCGTACAATACATTCATCACGCTATGAAGGTTGGCACTGATGATATGGATGGGCCGCTTGATCAGGTTTTTGTCGTATAAAAATTGCTTGATGTTCGAGGCCCATCGCTCCCCGTATATGTGATGACCAATCCTTTCACGCAAAGCGGAACTGAAATTTACTTCTCTGTCTTTTTCGTATAATTGCTCATCTATAGCAATTCTCCCAAGCCAGTAAATGATATGGAACAAATTGTTGTTTTGCCCGCTGCTGTTAAACCTGGCATAAGCCGCCTCTGTTTCTTCATAAGTCCTTCCCAGAATTGCGCTTAAGTACACCAAAGCCAACTCTTTCTCGTTTTCTATGAGTGTGTAGTCGTCCTTTACGATCTCCTCTAGTCTGACCCACTCCCTTGTCTTTTTTCCGCTTTCATCGATGGCGTAACGTTTAATCTTGTCAGCTTCGATATACAAAAAAGTAAGGTGAGTTAAAATGTCATATATTTCGCTTCTTCCTCTTGTAAGCTCAATTACCATGAGTTCCTGATCAATTCGATAGCAATTTCTCCTTCTTTTTGATGGAATAATTACCTCGAAATTCGATTCGCTAAGGCCCTCTTCTGAGGTGAGTTTTATAAATCGGCATTCTTCGATTCCTTTGGGGAGTCGGTCAATTACATAATGAAGTCCTGAGAGCTCCACCTTTTCTTTGTCGCCAATTGATCCATATATTTCAGGCCGCAGTGTGAGAAGTGCATCTACCAATGCTTCGCCAGATGTGCCGAAAGGTTTGTAAAATCCTCTGTTAAACAAATGGCGCATGGTAATATAAAGCTTTTCAATCGCCGCTCGTGATTCCTGTGCTCGGGTTCTTTCCATATTTTAGGCCTTAATAATAGGATACTGATTCATCCTAAAAATTGAATAGAAAAATCTAGTCTTAAACCAATTGTTGGTTAAATTTCTAAAAAACGGAAATTAAGTAAAAATTAGATGTAGTAACAGAATCAATCAGAAAAAAATCTACCCTCAATGAGATGGGAGACAAATAGGAAAAGGCACAACGATCCGTCAAAGACAAAAGCTCTATGGAGTTTGACAGCCGCTGCTTTGGATGGGAGGCCAAAGCTGGCTAGATGCACAAGACTGTGAAGTTATATATCCTTGCTATATTCGTGAGTTTCCTGAAGCAACTCCGACGGGCTTGACTGCAATTTTGCCCTTTCGTTATTTGCTTTCGAATAAGCAAAAATTAACTGAGCGACTAAGATCAGGCTGATGATCATGATGACCATGCGAGAATTCTTTTTCATACTATCAGTTTCAATGGTTTAAGGAATCGCAATTATAAATAAAAATAAATTAAGTTTCAATTATAAAGGCTTTTTTTAAACCGTTCGAAATTTTTGAGAGGTGGACAGGGCAATCGCATTTAAATATTTTCTGTATGTTTTGTCACCTTTTTTGCTTTAAAGGGCAAAAAAGCCGCCAAAACTCCAACATTCTATCTATTAATCCTTGGGTTTACACCCAAGGCTAATCATGTTTGACCCTTTCGGGGTCATAAACCGATATAAAACATGGCCATTTTCAATAACCTTAGACCATGCGTTTAGATGTGATTGCCCTAAAGAGGTAAAGGAAAGATACCAAAAGGAAAAAATACAATGCTATTTTCCCCTCGTAGTGGTTAGTTCATGTTAATTTGAATGCTTTTGAAACTGCTTCCGGATTCCAGCTTTATTGTATTGTTCTCATGATTCTCATGACCGATCTCCTGACCGTCTACCAAAATGGCATTTACGGATCCGGGAAGCCCGTGTACAATCAGTTCGTACTTGTTGTAAGATGGAACAAACTTTCCTTCAATTTCCTGACGTATGGCTAATCTTTCCGGTGTGCCGTCGACTATGAAGGTCTTAATATTAGCATCTCCGTCACGATAGTCGTAACCGTCACCCGCATCTTCATACAAAAGACTTTTAATGGTATCCTCTCCATAGTAAACGTGAAGTGTTAACACTTCTATATTCAGCTCACCCACATACTGTTGAACAGGATAATGCGGAATTACAGCCCCTGCCTGAATAAAAAAGGGAATTTGCTCCAAAGTCGACTTTATCCAGATTTCACCGGCGTCTACATATTGGGTATCATCCCAATAATTGTACCATCGGCCTTCTGGGAGGTATAACCAACGACCTTCTACTTTAGATTGTGAGATAGGACAGATCATCATATGGTCGCCAAAAAAGAATTCCTCTTGTCGGTTGTAGGCTTCCATATCATTTTGGTTTATAAGGAAACCGGAACGGAGCATGGGCGTACCATACTGGCAGTATTGCCAGAAAGTTGAGTAGATATAAGGAAGTAACTGGTACCTTAATTCTATAAATTTTCTGATGATATTTTCATAATCAGGCCCAAAGGTCCAAGGTTCCTTATCCCCATGATCTCCTGACGTATGGGTTCTGAAAAACGGATGGAAAACTGCCATCTGGATCCATCTCGTATAAAGTTCTCCTTCAGGCTTTTCAACAAAGCCTCCGATGTCTGAACCAGCGAATGACATGCCCGAAGTGCTTAGGCGTTGACATTGTATGTTTGCAATTTTTAAATGTTCCCAGGTAGCTACATTATCTCCTGTCCAAACTGCTCCGTACCTCTGAGCACCCGCATAAGCGGAGCGGGTAATGGCGAATGGTCGGTAAGGCTTTAGGAATTTTTTAATCCCATTGTAGGTAGCACGGACCATCTGCATTCCATACACGTTGTGGGCTTTGCGGTGACTGCAGGGATGGCCATCATAATCATGCCTTACATCAGGGGGGAAAGTGCCTTCTTCAAAAACCGCAGGCTCGTTCATATCATTCCATACGCCTCTGACACCATCTTCTATCAATCCTTTAAACAAATCCTCCCACCAGGCGCGCGCTTTGGGATTGGTAAAATCGGGGAAGTTACATATTCCCGGCCAAACGCTTCCTCTGAACAGCGGGCCATCTGCCCTTTTACAAAACAGGTCTTTTTCAACACCTTCCTGATAAACGAAGTAATCCGGATCTTCTTTGATACCCGGATCAATAATAACGACAGTTTTAAAGCCCTGATCACTCAAATCGCTAATCATTTTTCTAGGGTCGGGAAAGTTTGCTTTGCTCCAGGTGAAACATCTATATCCCTCCATATAATCTATATCCAGATGGATAACGTCACAGGGAATTTTATGGTCTCGGAATTCCTGTGCAAGATTTCTGACTTTAGATTCAGGATAGTAACTCCATTTGCTTTGCTGATAACCCAAAGACCACAACGGGGGTAGCTCTGGTTTTCCGGTCATTTTGGTAAAAGATTCGCATACATTCATTAGCTGCGGCCCATAAATGAAGTAATAATTCATTTCGCCGCCCTGTGCCCAGAAACTAAATGCATTTTTCCTTTCCTGTCCAAAATCAAAAAACGTTCGATAAGTATTGTCAAAAAAAATTCCGTAGCCAAGCCTTTTGTGCAAGCCAAGGAAGAATGGTATGTTTTTATAAATAGGGTCTGTGTCTTTTCCAAAACCATAGGTATCAGATCCCCATAGTTGGAGCCTTTTTCCTCTAATATTAAGCTGACACGGCTTGTCGCCCAGACCAAAAAAAGCTTCACCGCTTTGAATGGTTTTTGTTTCAATTACGATGTTGTTTCCTGTTCCTTTTTCTTCCTCCCAGTGAAAGCCCTTCTCATCTTCGAAAACCACTTTATCCTCCTTATTGGAAATCTTCTTTTTTAGGTCAGATCGGGATATTTGCAGCCGCAATTGCGATGTGCTAATCTCAATGAAATCCGTCTCCTCACGAACAATTATTTCGGTAGGCTGGGCTTCAAAATCTTTCGCAATGGCGTAAGAAAAATCGTCTTCAAATAAGTTATTGTTCGCATATCTGAAGCGGAATATGATATCACTGTAAACGGTTACCTCAAGGATCGTAAAGTTTGCTTTAAAGAAAAATTTATTTGGCCCTTCCTGGCTAAAGTTTAAAAGTTCCCCGGGATATAAATCGTTTTCCGTTGAGCTTTTAAAATTCTCCATGTAATTGCCATGTCCTTCAGATAGATTCTCTTCCATAATATTTTAATTTTTCTGCCAAAAAACTGAATTAAACGCATTAAATGGGCAGAAGCACCATTTAATGCGTAAATGTATATAAAAAATTTAACCTCCATGTAAATTAAGCTGCTATCCCAGGGCAATCGCATTTAAATATTTTCTTTATGTTTTGTCACCTATCCACGGATACCCCATAATATTTTCTAATTTAAAAGAAATAAATCATGACAATGTTC
>CAZHZR010000005.1:22730-36166 GCA_964537095.1 uncultured Roseivirgaceae bacterium | reverse complement strand
TTTAAATGCAATGGCCCTGGAACCATCACTAGCTATTGGACTGTGCTGAGGAAAAGATTGTATTTTAGTACACCAAATGAAGGACAATGAGTAAATATAAATTTCAGACTGAATTTGAGATAAATGCTTCAAAAAAGATGTTATTCCCTTATCTAAATTCCGCGAGCGGGTTATCTCAGTGGTATGCAGAAGATGTAACAATCAACGAAGACAAGATATTCAATTTCAAATGGGATGGAGAAGATCATAAAGCCAAAATTGCAGCTCAAAGAACCAATCACTTCGTAAAGTTTGAATTTATTGCTGAAAATGGCAATACTTCGCCTGATGAGGATCAGGAAGACCCCTCCTATCTTGAGTTAAAACTCGACATGAATGAACTAACCCAATCGGTTTTTCTTACCATAACCGATTATTCCGAATCAGATGATTTCGAAGAACTTCAGGATGTTTGGGAAAGTCTGGTCTATAATCTAAAGGAAATCGTCGGCGGATAAAATCTAGCATAATAATTGTTGTATTCCTTTTGATATTCGATATCTCCTCTTGAGATTTGCATCTGCATTTTGCCTGAAAACAAGAGTTGGCAAAAAGGCGTAATAACAATAATGAAGAAATTAGATAAATTAATTTTACAATCCTTCATCGGACCCTTCATTCTCACCTTCCTGGTGGTTGTGTTTATACTGCTCACCCAGTATATGCTTAAGTATTTCGAGGAATTTGTCGGAAAAGACCTGGGATTTAATGTTTTTGCTGAACTGATCATGTATTTCAGCATCAATATGACGCCTGTGGCATTGCCACTCGCTGTTTTGCTTTCTTCATTAATGACTTTCGGAAACCTGGGAGAGCACTTTGAACTTACCGCGATTAAAAGTTCGGGAATTTCGCTTATCAGAATACTCCTTCCTCTTTTTGTTTTTGTTTGTTTTCTTTCGGTGGGAGCTTTCTTTTCGAATAATTATATTGTTCCAAAAGCCAATCTGAATGCATATAGCCTTTTATATGACATTAAACAGACCAAACCATCCCTTGATCTCAAGGAAGGGGCCTTTTATAATGGAATTCCCAATTATAGTATTAAGGTAAATAAAAAATTTCCCGACGGGGAAACGTTGGGCGATCTCATTATTTATGATCATACCTCCGGACAGGGAAACACCAAAGTTATCTTAGCTGACTCTGGCAGAATGAAGACGATCCATAATAATTCTTACCTCATGTTGGAACTGTTCAATGGCAACAGTTATACTGCCCTGGAAACAAAGGGCAGCAGAGCAGGAAAAAATATAATTGAAGATTTTCACCGTAACTCTTTTGATGAAAGCAAAATCGTTTTTAGCCTGGCATCCTTTGGAATAAAGGAAACAAAAAAAGAACTGTTTGCCAGTAACAGGCTCATGAAAAATGCTGGCCAGCTTTCCTATGATATTGATTCCATGAAAGAGGAGACCAAAAAATTGCGTTATGACATTTACATGAATGCGGAGCGCGCTTTCACCTACCACCTGAAGAACACTATTAAGCCACCTGAAGAGCTAATTCCTAATCATGTGACCGATGCGCTGAACAACATAGACCCCGCTGAGGAAAATCCAACTTTGAAGGAGCGGGCCATCAGATCTGGTGAAGAGCGCATTAAACAGTCCGCGCAAAAAGTTAAAAAGGAACCTACCGTAACGAAAAAAACTGAAAGCAAAAAGCCTGCGGTTACTAAAAACAAGCCGGTTCCTGTAAAAGACGTAAAACCGGTAAAGGCGCAGAAAACAGTCCCAAACAAAGCCTCGCAAAAAGCAGCGATCGTCCCCAAATTAGCAAAGGTTGATTCGTTAAAGTCAGATTCTATTCAAATTGCCCTGGCCGACACGCTTCTGCCAAAGATTATCAATTATGACTCTTTGAGGTGGGCTAAATTTGACAGCGTTTTTCAAAAACCAGCAGTTCGCCAAAAGGCGTTCACACAATCGGTAAGTCAGGCCAGGTATGTAAAGAACAATATCAGCATGCACGCATCCCGTATCAAAAACCTGAACAAGGAAGTCAACACCTATATCATAGAAAAAAACAAGAAATTTTCTCAGGCAGTGGCTTGCATCGTCATGTTTTTGATTGGTGCACCATTAGGTGCGATTATCAAAAAGGGCGGACTTGGGATTCCAGTTATTATTTCAGTTTGCTTTTTTATAGTTTCCTATGTTCTTTCTATCACAGGCGAAAAGTGGGGCAAGGAAGGATTAATCGACCCTGTGTTTGCCACCTGGGTATCTAATATCCTCCTGTTACCTTTTGGAATAATTTTTCTCCAACAGGCGCGAAATGATGTAAGGGTATTCGAGTCTGACTTCTATAAAGTGATGCTAGACAAGATCAAATTGCGGCTTTCAAAATTTTTCTCATGATCAGCTTATTTTGGTGGCCCTGTAAAGTTTTGAACCTGAGCCCATAGCTTGTATTTTTTTATGCAATAATGTAGATATATCTTGCTAATCATTAACAGTTGCCTTACTTTTGCATTTTTAAAATTATAAAAACTAAGCATGTATTTATCAAAAGAGAAGAAACAAGAACTGTTTGAAAATCATGGTCGGTTAAAGTCGAAAACAGATACAGGTTCTCCTGAATCACAAATTGCACTTTTCACCTTCCGTATCACAAGTCTTACAGAGCACTTAAAAAGGAATAAGAAAGATCACTCTACTGAGTTAGGCCTTTTAAAACTTGTAGGTAAGCGAAGGAGTTTGCTGGATTACCTGTACAAAAGGGATATTGAAAGATATAGGGCAATTATTGCCGAATTGAATTTAAGAAGATAATAAATTAAGGGGGAGGTTTTTGACTTTCCCCTTTTCATTCCAATCCATTGTTGCACTTTTTCATATCTGTAACAAAGTTGAGAACATCCTCAACAAAGACAATTATTTAAACTGTTGAAATAAATTTATGCTACCCAACGTCGTTAAAAAATCCATAAAATTAAATGATGGAAGAGAAATAACAATCGAAACCGGAAAACTTGCCAAGCAGGCAGATGGAGCTGTTGTTGTAAGATTAGGGGATACCATGTTGTTAGCAACCGTTGTATCCAACAAAGAAGCTAAAGAGGGAATTGATTTCCTCCCATTATCAGTAGACTACCAGGAAAAATTCGCCGCTGCCGGTAAAATACCGGGTGGCTTCCTAAAAAGAGAAGGAAGATTATCTGATCACGAAATACTGGTGAGTCGACTTGTAGACAGGGTGATTAGACCATTGTTCCCAGATGATTATCACGCCGACACACAAATAAATATTTCTCTGATTTCTGCAGACCAGGGCGCACAACCCGACGCGTTGGCCGCACTGGCAGCCTCTGCTGCGCTTGCAGTGTCAGACATCCCTTTTAGTGGCCCCATTTCAGAAGTGAGGATTGCCAGAATTGAAAATGCATGGGTAATCAACCCATCAAGCGAGCAATTAAAAGCCGCTGACATCGATTTATTAGTGGGTGCCTCCATTGATAATATCCTGATGGTAGAAGGAGAAATGAAAGAAGTGCAGGAGGCAGAAATGCTTGAAGCAATGAAATTGGCACATGATGCGATAAAGGAGCAGTGCCGCGTTCAACTTGAGCTTACGGAAGCGGTTGGTAAAACAGTAAAAAGGGAATACAACCATGAAACCAACGATCTGGAGCTGAAAGAAACGCTTCATAAAAAATATTATCAGCGGTATTTTGACGCAGCAAAGTTGCAAAACCCGGTGAAAGAAGAGAGACAAAAAGCTTTTAATAGTATCAAAGAAGAGTACCTGGCGGAATTACCCGAAGATCACGGCCTCGACCGGGGTATGCTTGACAGGTTTTTTTCTTCTATTAAAAAAGAAGCCGCGAGAAATCTTGTATTAGAAGAAAAAATCAGACTAGACGGAAGAACAACCACCGAAATAAGACCAATATGGTCTGAAGTAGATTATCTACCTTCTGCACATGGCTCTGCGGTATTTACCAGAGGAGAAACGCAGTCACTCACTACGGTTACCCTTGGTACTAAGCTTGATGAGCAAATGATCGACAGTGCGATGACTTCAGGCACTAAAAAGTTTATTTTGCACTACAATTTCCCTGGTTTTTCTACCGGAGAAGTGAAGCCAAACAGGGGGCCCGGAAGAAGAGAAGTGGGCCATGGTAATTTAGCAATGAGGGCTTTGAAGCCGGTTCTTCCTGCTGATGAAGACAATCCTTATACCATCAGAATTGTGTCTGACATTTTAGAATCTAACGGATCTTCGTCTATGGCAACAGTTTGTGCCGGCACGCTTGCACTGATGGATTCTGGTATTCAAATATCTGCTCCTGTTTCAGGAATTGCGATGGGAATGATTGCTGATAGCAAAACTGGAAAATATGCTATTTTGTCCGATATTCTTGGTGATGAAGATCATTTAGGCGATATGGATTTTAAAGTTACAGGTACAGCTAAAGGAATTACTGCCTGCCAAATGGATATGAAAGTAGAAGGTCTTTCATATGACATTTTGAATGAAGCGTTGCTTCAGGCTCGTGAAGGCAGGTTGCATATTCTGAACGAAATGACGAAGACGTTGTCTGAGGCCAGAGCTGACTTTAAGCCGCATACGCCACGATCTTACACCATTAAGATCAATAAAGATATGATCGGCGCTGTAATAGGACCTGGAGGAAAAATCGTTCAGGAAATACAGAAAGAGACAGGTGCTACGGTAATTATTGAAGAAGTTGCCAATAATGGACTGGTGCATATTTTCGCTGTAAACCAGAAAGCGATGGACGATGCAATCAGAAGAGTGAAGAACATCGTTGCATTGCCAGAGGTTGGTGAAGTATATGAAGGCGTAGTTAAATCTATTATGCCTTTCGGTGCATTTGTTGAATTCATGCCAGGTAAAGATGGACTTTTACACATTTCCGAAATTAAGTGGGAAAGAATAGAAAATATGGAAGGCGTTCTGGAAGTTGGCGAAGAGGTGAAAGTAAAACTGGTTGAAATAGATAAGAAAACCGGAAAATATAGATTGTCAAGAAAAGTACTTTTACAAAAGCCTGATAAAAAAACCGAAGCCTAAACAAGTTTTTACTGCTAACTCCTGTTCTAAAAAGTTAGCAACATTTTAAGCTGTCAAAGTCAATACCGTAAAAGCACTGATCGAAATTTAAGATTATTAAAATAGTTTTATGGTCTAGAAAGCAAAAGTTAGAGAACTTTATTATAAATTGGTAAGGTTCTTTTTCTTTTATTATATTGATTTTAAAAACTTATACTGTATGAGACAGCTTAAGATCAGTAAGCAGATTACGAATAGGGAAAGCCAATCTCTTGATAAATATTTGCAGGAAATTGGTAAAGTTGATCTTTTGACGCCTGATGAAGAGGTAGAATTGGCAAAAAGGATAAAAGAGGGTGATCAATTAGCGCTGGAGAGGTTGACGAAGGCTAACCTTCGATTTGTAGTTTCTGTAGCAAAACAATATCAAAACCAAGGCTTAACTTTAGGCGATTTAATCAACGAGGGCAACCTTGGGTTAATAAAGGCTGCACAGCGTTTCGACGAAACCCGGGGATTCAAATTTATATCCTATGCTGTGTGGTGGATCCGCCAATCTATTTTGCAGGCTTTGGCCGAACAATCCAGGATTGTGCGCCTCCCATTAAACAGAGTGGGCTCTTTAAATAAAATATCAAAAACTTTCTCTGAACTGGAGCAAAAATATGAAAGAGAACCTTCGCCTGATGAGCTGGCAGAAGTTCTGGAGATCACCACAAATGAAGTAGTTGATACGCTCAAAATCTCCGGCCGCCACATCTCTATGGATGCTCCTTTTATCCAGGGAGAGGAAAACAGTTTGCTGGATGTCCTGGAAAACGACGGGGAGCAAACGCCGGATTCAGAACTTATCAATGACTCTTTACGTAGAGAAGTTCAGCGGGCGCTTTCTACGCTGACGCAAAGAGAAGCGGATGTAATCACGCAGTATTTTGGATTGAATGGTGAAACAGCGATGACTCTGGAAGAAATTGGTGAAAAGTTTACATTAACGAGAGAGAGAGTTAGACAAATAAAAGAAAAAGCAATCAGGCGGTTAAGGCATACTTCCAGAAGTAAAACGCTTAAGCCTTATCTGGGATAGGATCTGCTGTTAAGATGTTTAAGGTCTCATATTCCTGAGGCCTTTTTTTTTGAGTTCTTATTGCTGCAAGCATTAAATAAAACATATAATTAAACGTTAAAAATCATAAAAATGACAATGACGCAAGAAAGTGTAAATTTGCTGATTTTAGGTTCTGGCCCTGCCGGATATACCGCCGCTATATACGGCGCCCGAGCTGGCCTGAAGCCGGTATTATACCATGGAGGACAACCCGGCGGACAATTGACAATTACCAATGACGTTGAAAATTATCCCGGTTATCCTGACGGCATTATGGGTCCGGAAATGATGATAAATTTTGAAAAGCAAGCCAAAAGGTTTGGTACCGATATTCGCAGTGGCCTGGCTACAAAAGTGGATTTTTCATCCTACCCTCCAAAGGTTGTTATTAATGATGAACATGAAGTTACTGCCAGTGCAGTTATTATAGCAACCGGCGCGTCTGCGAAATGGCTTGGTCTTCCGTCTGAAGAACGCCTGAATGGCATGGGAGTTTCAGCCTGTGCTGTTTGTGACGGTTTTTTCTTCCGCGGTATGGACGTGGCTGTAGTTGGAGGAGGCGATACGGCTTGTGAAGAAGCCAGTTATCTTTCCAAATTATGTAACAAGGTTTATTTGCTGGTAAGAAGGGACGAAATGCGGGCTTCGCAAATCATGCAAAAGAGAGTGCTGAATGCAGCAAATATTGAAGTGTTGTGGAATACTGAAACCGATGAGATATTGGGTGACAACGAAGTGGAAGGCTTAAGAGTTATAAACAGAATAACAGGAGAGAAAAAGGAAATTCCTGTAAAAGGATTTTTTGTAGCCATTGGACACGAACCGAACACATCTATTTTTAAAGATTTTCTTAATCTGGATCCAAGTGGATACATCATCACAGAACCTGGCTCCTCAAGAACAAACATTGAAGGCGTGTTTGCAAGTGGCGACGCCCAGGATCATATTTACCGACAGGCCGTTACTGCGGCTGGCACAGGCTGCATGGCGGCATTAGATGCAGAAAGGTTTTTAGCAGAAAAAGAGTTAGCAGTAGTTTAGAATATATTTTGGCAAGGGGTACTATAATATTTGTCTTGCTATTCTTGATAGGAATAGAGGCAGTACATGCACAAAAAAGGAGAAATAAAGGAAAAAAAGACTTTAAGGAGGTGGAGGCGCCCCCTATAAACTTTATTAAACCGGATACTTCGGAAATTTTATTCAATGAAAACGAACTGGACCAACAGGAAGCGATACCGCAGACTGCTGAACTGGATGGCACCGACACCACAAGCGTACAGCTGAAAAAGGAACTTTCGATGGTGAGTGAAGATACTTCTACAATAGATGAAGGTTTTCTGAACCTGGTGGAGATTTCTGAAGAATTGAAGATCGATTGTGTGTGGGTTACTTCTCAGGAATATTATGCAATCTGGGATTCGCGAAAGGTAAATCCCTATAATATTGACGGTTCAAAATTTAACGACACTATTTCGTTGCCCTTGTATGACACAGAAAGTGGCTATCACTGGGCGTTTCCTATTAAGAAAGCTCCTGTTACCTCGTCGTTTGGGATGCGATCAATCCGTTGGCACTATGGCACTGACCTGAACCTGAACACCGGCGATACGGTGGTAGCGGCTTTTGACGGCATCGTTAGAATTACACAGTTCGACAGGCAGGGGTACGGACATTATGTGGTACTAAGACATTATAATGGACTCGAAACCTTGTATGGTCATTTATCAGCCTATAAAGTGAAAGTGGGCGACCTCGTGAAGGCGGGTGACATGATTGGTTTAGGAGGAAGTACAGGAAGAAGCACCGGGCCGCATTTACACTACGAGGTACGGTATCAGGGGAACGCCATTGACCCTCAGGACCTATATGATTTCGATGCCCACAGGCTCAAGGTAGATACGCTCCTGATCACCCCCAACAACTTCTCGTATTTAAAAGAGGCCAGGCGGGTGGTCTATCATAAGGTCAGGAGCGGCGATACGTTAAGTGGTATCAGTCGAAAGTATGGGGTCCCTATCAATACCGTCACCCGGCTCAATGGCATCAGCAGGAATACTGTATTAAAAATAGGCAGAAGGCTTAGGATAAGATAATTTTCAGACCAGAGCCTTCTCCCATCAAGTCCTGATTCAAAAACAAGAAAATGAAACTAGATATATTGGTTTTTGCCGCGCATCCTGACGATGCAGAACTGGCCTGTGCAGGCACTATTTATAGCCATATTTTACAGGGGAAATCGGTGGGCATTGTGGATTTAACCGCTGGCGAACTCGGCACCAGGGGAACACCCGAGATCCGAAAGGCAGAAGCTGAAGCGTCAGCAAAAATACTAAAGCTTGCGGCTAGAGAAAACCTAAACTTCAAGGATGGCTTTTTTAGCAATGATGAAAAACATCAGCTAGAGGTTGCAAAAGCCATTAGGAAATACAGGCCGGAAATTATTCTTGGAAATGCAGTGAACGACCGCCATCCAGACCACGGCCGCGCCGCTCAATTGATTACAGAGGCGAATTTCGTTGCTGGTCTCAAAATGGTAGAAACGAAGTTAGACGGTCAGGTGCAAGCGCCCTGGCGCGCCTCTGCTGTTTACCATTATATACAAAGTAATTTCATTCAACCGGATTTTATCGTAGATGTATCAGGCACCTGGGAGGTAAAGCTGCAGGCAATCCGCGCATTTAAATCACAGTTCTACGATCCCGCCACGGACCAAAATGAACCAGATACTTTTATATCAACGCCGGAATTTATGGAATTTATTATAGCCAGAGGAAAGGAACTTGGACACTCTATTGGTGCTATGTACGGAGAAGGTTTTACGGTTGAAAAAAACATAGGCGTCAAGAACTTGTTTAATCTTCAATAAAACGCTTTAGCGAATTCAATTTTATTTTATTGTCTTTCCGATTATAAAATCCCTAATTTCGTTTAAAATAATTTTGTATAACAGTATAAGATAGTTTCATGCAAATCACTAATTTTTTAAAAAGCAACTTTAAGCATTTCAACGCGGCTGCTCTTATCGACGCGGCTGACGGGTATAGAAAACATTTGGAAGACGGCAACAAAATGCTAATCACTTTAGCCGGTGCTATGTCAACCGCAGAACTAGGCATTTCGCTTGCTGAGATGATTAGAGAGGGCAAAGTACACGCCATCTGTTGTACCGGCGCCAACCTTGAAGAAGATATCTTCAACCTGGTTGCGCATGATTATTATGAAAGAATTCCCAACTACCGGGAGTTATCTCCGAGCCAGGAGAAGGATCTGTTGGATCGCCATATGAACAGGGTTACAGACACCTGTATTCCTGAAATGGAGGCTATGAGACGCCTTGAAGGAGCGGTCTTAAAGGAATGGCAGAAAGCCGATGCGGCTGGTGAGTCCTATTTTCCGCATGAGTTTTTCTATAAAGTATTATTGTCTGGAGCCTTGGAAGAACATTACCAGATCGATCCGAAAAACAGTTGGCTCCTGGAAGCAGCGAAGGCGAACCTTCCCATCATCGTGCCGGGTTGGGAGGATTCTACATTGGGTAATATGTATGCTGGTCACGTCATCAGCAAGGACATCAAGAATGTTCACACTATGAAAGTAGGCATTCAATATATGATCTGGCTGGCGGACTGGTATACGGAGACCACCAAAGACACCAGCTTGGGATTTTTCCAGATTGGTGGCGGTATTGCTGGAGATTTCCCAATTTGTGTAGTGCCTATGCTCCAACAGGATCTTCAAAGAGACGATACGCCACTATGGGGCTATTTCTGCCAAATCAGTGACTCCACTACCAGCTACGGATCATATTCCGGGGCAGTTCCCAATGAAAAAATTACTTGGGGAAAACTCGGCATTGATACACCAAAGTATGTTATTGAGTCTGACGCAACTATAGTTGCACCATTAATTTTTGCTATTGTACTTGGCAAATAATGTCTAATCCAAATATATTGCCAATATAATTTGCTTTTGATGTAGGTCTTATTTATATTTATAACTGTTAAAACTAATATAATTAGCGACGATAGATATGGATAAGACTTACATTTCTGCTTCTACTTTAATTCCAAAGTTAAGGTTACAAAGCAAAAAACTGCAATCAGGGAAAGTTCAGGTTAAGTTTTCTGCTTCAGCTTCAGGAAAAAAAAGCTGTTACGGGTATGTGTTAACAGATGCTGCATCGACCCTGAAAGAAGTTGTAGATTGGATACAATGGAAGCTCCAGACCATGGAAGATGTAGATCAATATTATCACCAACATCTTTATTCTCTGAACAAATCTAAGTTTGACGGTTCAAAATTTATGGTTTTCAGAGAAAATTAACAGATCGCAACATGACTACCGTTAGCAAGAATATAAAACAACTTCGTAAATCTGCAAGGTTGACACAAGAGCAGCTCGCCGAAAAGATAGGCATAAAACGCTCGTTGTTAGGCGCATATGAAGAAGGGCGCGCAGATCCGAGGCTGAACAATCTTCTTGCAATCGCCAGGATTTTTGATGTCTCAGTAGATCAGCTGATTAGCAATGATATCAGCAATCCTGAGGATGCTGTAAAAATTCATAGAGACAACCCGCGGGACAGCGGTAGCAACAGCGGTTTGAAAATTCTATCTATTACCGTTGACAAAGATAATAATGAAAATATTGAATTGGTGCCATATAAGGCATCTGCGGGATACCTCAACGGGTATGCCGATCCTGAATTTTTAGGCGAGTTAACCAAGTTTCAACTGCCGTTTTTGCCCTCCTCAGGAACCTACCGGGCATTTGAGATAACAGGCGACTCGATGCTTCCGCTGGCAAGTGGAACCATTGTAATCGGACAATATGTGGAAAGTCTTGATCAAATCAAGAATGGAGAAACCTACATCTTGCTGAGTCAAAAAGAAGGGGTCGTATACAAGCGGCTTATATATCAGAAAGAAAATAATTCCTTGTTTCTGATTTCAGACAACAAAGTCTACCCTCCATACGCCATTGGTGCGGACCAGGTGCTTGAATTATGGGAAGCCAAGACTTATATCAGCAGGGATTTTCCTAAGGGAAACAATGCGAGCTCTGAATACGATGGTTTGCCTGACGGTCATGCAATAACACTTGAAAGCCTCGCAGGCATCGTGTTAAATCTTCAAAAAGAAGTCATCAACCTCCAATCTGCCTCCATCAAAAATGGCCTGTCGTAAATCACAACAGGCCATTTTTGATTCTAAGTTAATACTTGTAACTACTCAGGCATAAACGCATTAGAATAGATTCCCAGTCTCCAAAAACTTATGGCATGGGAAGATTAAATAAGAATTACACGTACAATCAACCCTCCTCCTTGTCCAAGGAAAAGATTAAGAGGAGGTTGTTATAAAACATGTGTAATTCTTCTTTTTCCTGCACTTGAGTAGTTACAATACTGTTAATATTCTGTTCCGTCCAGATCACCTTTTTGGGCAGCCTTTTGTAATTTTTTGTTAGCAAATATGGCTACTTCTACCCTCCTGTTTTGCTCTCTCCCTGAAGTTGAAGTATTTTCAGCAATCGGCTGAAGTTCGCCATATCCGGTGGTAGTCACCCGTGACTTTGAAACGCCCAAAGAATTTAAATATTCCGCAACGCTTGCAGCTCTTCTTTCTGACAAATTCTGATTATGTTGTTCAGCACCCGTATCATCCGTGTGACCCTCAATCAATATGTTCGTGTCTTCATATTTCTTAAGCGTTTCACTCAGTTCAGAAATATTTTGCTTCGCGACCGGCTTTAGATCCGCTTTATCAACATCAAATAATATTCCGGACTCAAAGGTGATTTTGATTCCCTCTCCTACCCGCTCTATGCTAGCTCCATCCAGGTCTTCCCGCATTTCATTTGCCTGTTTGTCCATATAGGCACCTATCGATGCACCAGCTACTCCTCCAATGGCTGCACCCATAATCGCTCCCACTGCTGTATTACCAGCCAGCTTTCCAACACCAGCACCTACTGCTGCTCCACCAGCAGTACCTATTGCGCCGCCTTTGGCAGTTTTGCTCCAGTTCGCACAACTGCTAATGACGCAAAGTGACATAACAACTACTAATGATAACTTTAAAAATTTCATAATAAGTCTGTTTAGTTAAAAAAGTTAAAGAATAACATTCATTTATTTAACAGCTTATAAAGCGATTTTTATGCCAAATTGTTTCAGAGATCGTTTCGTAGCAGACGCTCTGCTTTTTGAAGGCTATCAAAGGCCGGGTCAGGATTTAACGCGCTTTTACCAAATTCATACCACAGGCCATCACCGAGGTTTATATATTTGCCGGTCTTGTCCGGCGATTTCGTTATTGCTTTCTCCTGGTGATAATCGGGCATATAAACTGCCTTAAGAATCTTTTTCAGATCCCTGAACGATACATCGGTTTCATATTTCTTTCCACCTGTTTCTGTAGACTTTGTTGCCTTTCTGGACAGAAATGACACGTTCAGAACAATCTCTTCAAGTTGCCTTTTAACATCTATGCTACGGTAAATAATCTCCAGTGGTCGCTCTTTCTTTCCTGCTTCGAATATTCCCTGGACCAACTCATGTAAAAAGTAGTCCCAATTGTTTAAATCTGAAGGGTATCCTTCATAAATCTTTGTGTCCTTATCTATCAGTTTCAGATGAATGGGGTAGTCACCCGAATTACCTTTCGAAAAGGTTGTCCTGTCCAGTTGCGCGATGAGTTCTCTCTTCCAAACATTAGGTAAAATACCAGTATATTCGAAATCATCCGTCATGGTAAAGCCTTCTGCCAGGATATCCTCCTCGTCCAACTCCTCTCGATCCACATATTCAAGTCTGAATGATATTGTCAAATTATCTTCTGCAATGTTGGCGTTGAGCAAATAATTGTAGCAGTACGGAGGAGGTAGATCGGGTGTGAAATAGCTGATTTCGATAGATGATATTTCCGAAGCCTTAAAGGTTTTTTTTTGCTTTGTCATACTGCAAAAATAGAGATTATCATCCGCAAATAAACCATGAATGCTATAGCTTGTTGTTTTATTTAGATTATTATGCAAATTTTACAGCATGAAAAAATACGATAGCTTCATTGATCAATTGGGAGAAGAAGGATGGGCCACTTACGCTAACTTTATTTCCCCTGATCTGGTAGCGGCCTTACGTGAAGAACTGACTAGTTTGTATGAACAAGGGGAATTCAGACAAGCAGGAATCGGGAAAGGCAGTAATTTTCAGGTGAGGCCTGAGATCAGGAGTGACAAAGTGCTATGGCTTGACGCAGAAAA
>CAZHZR010000005.1:0-22630 GCA_964537095.1 uncultured Roseivirgaceae bacterium | reverse complement strand
TTCAGGTGAGGCCTGAGATCAGGAGTGACAAAGTGCTATGGCTTGACGCAGAAAACCTCTCAGAAGTGCAGCGAGCATTCTGGAACGAAATCGAGGAACTGAGACAAATTTTCAACAAGGAGTTTTTTCTTGGGCTAAAGTCATTTGAAGCACATTTTACTAAATATCCTGCCGGTTCGTTTTATAAGCGGCATTTAGATCAGTTTAAAAGTGTACCTTATCGTATCATTTCATGTATTCTTTACCTGAACCCTGCCTGGGAGCCATCAATGGGCGGGCAATTGAGAATCTATTTGCCGGACGAAAACCAAACAGAACGGCATGTTGATATTGCACCCGTCGCCGGCACATTAGCAGTCTTTAAAAGCGCCGAAATTCCGCACGAGGTTTTGGTAACACATCAGGAACGATATAGCCTGACAGGATGGATGCGTAATATTGATTACTATTAATTGCTGGTATTTTTGGAAACGTATAGAGCGGTTGAGAAATGCTTGCAAAAAAATGTGCTCCTACATTTCAAAGGGCAGCGTTCGATCTGCAAAATCAGGATTATAAAGGAAGTTTTTCCAAGCTTAGTAATTTAAGCTAATTGTATTTTTTACGAGGTCTTTATCAAGTTTAAACTTGCATTCATCAAAGTTTGGAGCCCGAAAAAGCTTCTTCTGATTATTCGAGCTCCCGTATCCTTCCGTGGGCACACCCAGCATATTCGTATCAAGTTTCCCATTGTCATTTTCGTCATGGAAGACTGCGACTGCGTAAGTGCCTCTTGGTAAATCTTCAAACACAATTTTACCTTCGTTGCTCCCTGCTTCTATTTTTTGAGTTCTGATAGCATTTTCAGACTTACCCGGAAAACCCTCGCTGCTGTTGAATAGAGAAACCAGCACGAAGCCCCTGTCGTTCTTTAAATTACTAAGGGCAATTTCCAATGTGGATTTTTCAGTATTGGGTTGCGTAGATGCCATATAGAAAAAGAAAAGGATCGCGTATAACTTCATAGAGCAACAACAAAACCAGGTCTAAAAAGATTTAGAATTTTCATCAAATAACGCGAGGCACGCATTCCGGTTGATTTTTCCAGTCTCCGTTTCCACAAATCGGGGCAAATACAATACCCTTCGGGGATGGTGATAAGGCGGCAGACCTGCCTTTAACTTTTCTAATAATGTCGCCTCCAGAATTATAGACATTGGAACGCTTTCCAAAATAAAGGTTACCTGCTCCCCTAAAGCTTCATCCTTTAGGCCAGCAATAAAAAAGCGCTTGTTCTTCAACAACCCGTCAGCAAGCTGGTCTATTTTCTGCTCCAGTTGTTCCGCATTGATCTTTATTCCTCCAGAATTGATGATATTATCCGCTCGGCCAATCCAAAGAAACGCATGATCATCAATAATATCTACCACGTCATTCGTCACTATCGTTTCTCCGTTGGTGACGGCTCCCTTAATCGTGAGGCAGCCTCTGTCATCCTGATCGATATCGATTCCCTCGAATACCTTGAAATACTTATCTTTCCCGGGCTCGTTGACCTTCTTTACCGCGATGTGAGAAACAGTTTCTGTCATGCCGTAAGTAGAATAAACGGGCGATTTAATTGCCTGCGTTTGCAATTCAAGTTCTGAGGAGATTGCGCCCCCTCCTACTATTATCGCTTTCATTTCATCCAGGAGCCTTCTATGCTTCTGTCCGCCACCTAAAGCTTTCTTGAGTTGCAGAGGAACCAATGCCGTAAAATTTACAGAAGCGGATTCATCTATTTTTTCAAAGGGATCGGAAGCCGGCTCTACAGCTACTAGATTTAACCCTGCCTCAAGGCCTCTAACAAGCATCATTTTTCCGCCAATGTAGGCCGTGCTGATACAGACCAGGGCAGTATCCTCTGACGTGAGGCCGAGCCTATTGATTGTTAGCCAGGCACTGGCTTTCATTTGCTCTCTCAGAACTTTTATCTTTTTGGGGATACCCGTTGAACCTGAAGTTTGCAATTCGAAAGACCCTTTCCCATTCAGCCAGTCCCTGCAAAAAAGAAGTGTGTTCCTCTCAAACTCAGTCAGTAGATTACGATCAAATTCTCCTGCAGAGATTTGATCGTAAGAGAACTCTTTCTGATTTAAAATAAGAACACGCTTCATGAGACCGATGCATTGAGCTTTTTAAGGGAACTTGGGAAATTTCTTAAAATCGGGTTCACGCTTTTCTAAAAATGCATTTTTACCTTCCTGCGCCTCTTCGGTAAAGTAATAAAGCAGCGTAGCATTCCCAGCTAACTCCTGAATTCCTGCCTGGCCATCTAGTTCCGCATTTAAACCCGCTTTTACCATTCGTAAAGCGATGGGACTTCTTTTCATCATTATCCTACACCATCTTACTGTCTCTGCTTCCAGCTCTTCCAATGGCACTACTTTGTTTACCATTCCCATTTTTTCAGCTTCTTCTGCCGTATATTGCTCGCACAGGAACCATATTTCCCTGGCCTTTTTCTGACCAACATGGCGCGCAAGATAAGAGGAGCCAAAACCACCATCAAAACTGCCTACTTTAGGACCTGTTTGTCCGAAGCGAGCGTTTTCAGATGCGATGGTCAGATCACAAACAACATGCAACACGTGACCGCCTCCTATTGCGTACCCGTTTACCATGGCAATGACCGGCTTGGGAAGCGACCTGATTTTCTTCTGAAGATCCAAAACGTTTAATCTGGGTACACCATGGTCATCCACATAACCCCCTATCCCTTTCACATTTTGATCTCCCCCACTACAGAAGGCCTTATCACCAGCTCCTGTAAAAATCACCGTGTAAATTTCACTGTTCTCTCTACAATGATCTATGGCCTCAATCATCTCAACATTCGTAAGTGGCCTGAACGCATTGTAGACTTCAGGCCGGTTGATAGTGATTTTTGCTATACCTTCAAAGAATTCAAACTTGATGTCCTGATATTCTTTAATTGTCTTCCATTCGAATCTATTGTCCATAATTATTATTGATGTGTGATTTATATTGACTAAAAATTTCCTGATTTATTTTGCTATCCGAAAAAACCTCCAACAACTTAGGAGTTTCACTTTCATCAAAAAATCCTGCTATAGCTAATTCCAGCTCATCGTTATTACTGGCAGAAAGGTAGGTGATTCCGAAATCAGCGGCGGTATTTTTAGCATCTAAACGCTGACGGGTTTCGAAATACTCCTCCAGTTCCGGCTGCTCGGCTGGCCCTTTTATGAGTCTAAAGATACCGCCGCCGTGGTTATTTAACACAATTATGCGCAGGTTATTTAATGGATAATTGTGCCAGAAGGCGTTTCTATCATAAAAGAAAGCCATATCGCCCGTAATTAACGTTGTGAGCCTTCCTGAAGCCAGCGCTGTTCCTACTGCGGTACTGTTACTTCCATCAATACCACTCGTGCCGCGATTGGCAAAAACCCTTGCTCCTTGTGGCAGATTCGCAATCAAACTCACGTAGCGTACTGCCATGCTGTTGGCTACATGTATATCGCTATATTCCGGAATCTCCTTTTTGATGACTTCGATAGCTTTAAATTCACCAAAAGCCACTGCATCAAAAAAAGTCTCATGAAAATCGCAGACTTTCTTATCTTCGATTTGCCACAATTTCTGAAAATTCGCTTCTTTTTGCGCCCGGAACGGTTCCATGGATTCTGAATCAAAAACACCTTCCAGAAATGCTGCAGGTGATGCTCTGATTACATGGCTCAAGCTTTGAAACGGATCGCCAATTTCTCCAGCAACAGCAATATGCCAGTGGGCTTTCGGCTTGTATGATCTTAAAAACAATTTCAGATTTTTAGAAATTACAGATCGCCCAAAAGTAATCAACAGCTCAGGCTTCAATGCTTCTCTAAGCTCAGGGTCAGTCTGGCCGAGGAAGGTGTCATGGAATTGAATGCGCCCCGCACAGGAAAGGTTGGCTATTGTGTCGCTTACCACCACACATTGCTGATTGACGCTCAGTGTTTCCAAAATTTTATCCATTTCGGGATCTCCTTCTGATTGCCCGGCAACAATCAGTTTCTTGTCAAACTGCTGCCATTGGTTTCTGAAGCTTTCCATTTGCTCCTTTGATAGCGACGGAACAGCAGGAAAAGTCTCGCTAATGGCTGGAACTTGCTCAGAAAAAGAATATTTCTCCTCAGTAGCAGGATAAAAAGGCTCTCTAAGCGGAATATTAATATGCACAGGGCCCTTTGCGGCACCGTTGCAAAGATTTATCGCTTCCGAAACCATTCTGCCCGATTGCCAGATGCTGTCTTTATGATCCAGTGCCACGGGGATCTGGAAGCTTTTTAACACGTGTTTTCCATAGATCCCTTCCTGACGAATTGTTTGTCCGTCCCATTGGTCTATCCACTCCGGAGGACGGTCAGCAGTCAATACCAACAAGGGAATGTTCCTGTAAAACGCTTCCGCGATTGCCGGTGCATAATTGTAAGCCGCTGAACCAGATGTACAAACTAACACCACCGGCTGATGATGATGATTGGCCATACCAAGCCCTATAAAAGCGGCGGAACGTTCATCACTAATGGTATAGGTTTCGATATGCGGATGCCTTACGAATGCCAGTGTAAGGGGCGCACAGCGGGATCCAGGAGAAAGAATTGCTTTGCTAATGCCTTTTTGAAAACAGATTTCTGCAATGTCTGCTATGGGTTGGAGCAACATAATGCTTTGGTTTTTGCTGCAAATTATGAAAGTATATCAAATTAATTCTGGTTTTAATAATGTTTCAAGTAGAAACAGGAATTTTCACCGCCAGGTCCTGCATTTTGAAAATCGGGTATAATAATTGTATCTCCAACTGCATTAGCCAAAACTTCAAATTTAAAACATATGAAAAATATATTTTTGTTGCTCACGATGTTGGTTATGGGAACTGTCGCTTACGCTCAAAATACCAACAATTCTGTTCCGCTCATTACGGTTAATGGCGAGTCGTCTGTGAAGATCAAACCTGATGAAGTAACCCTAAATTTTGGTGTGGAAACAAGGAATATGGAGGCGAAGGCTGCCAAAGCCGAAAATGACAAATTAATGAGTGATATTTTGAAGTACCTGAAATCGCAAAAAATAGATCCTAAAAATATTCAAACTGATTATCTGAGGCTAAATTCTGTCTACAACCATCAAAAAGGAAAAGAAGAAGGTTTTGTGGCCACGCAAATGGTAAGTTTGAAAATTACGGACTTGAGTAAATATGAGCAGATATCTTCCGGGATCCTGGAGCGGGGCATTAACCAAATCAACAGTATTGAATTTACAAGTTCGAAGCTTAAAGAACATGAAGCAGAAGCTCGAAACCTGGCGATAAAATCGGCAAAGGAAAAAGCAAGTACCATGGCGGCGCAGATTGACCAGGCTATTGGCAAAGCCTACTATATCAATGAAGATATGCAGGCCGTTATTCCGTTTCAGAGATATGGCGCCATGAAGGCCATGGATATGCAGGAAAGTGGCGCTGGCGATCCAACCATTGCACCCGGTGAAATTGAAATTAAAGGCAGGGTGACTGTTAGCTTTATATTGATGTAGATGACGTCCCCTGCTGCCAAAAAGCGGGGGATTTTCTATTCCTGATTGGCTGCTGCATTGGTAGAAAGCAGCTCCCCCACCACGAGGCGGTAGTCTGGCTTCATATTGTCTAAAAATTCACCGTTGCATTTATAAACACCTACCATACCGTTAGTTTGGCAAAGCGGATCTACCACGGAAGTTATATAAACAGCCTGGCCGTTCAATTTTCCGGCGTTTAGATGGGTTAAACAGCTATATTCCTCAATTTCTGCCATTACTATTGACAAACCGGCTGATTCGTCCAGCGATTTAGGGCAATTTTCTGTGTAAATATCATTCTTTTCGCAGGCGAAAATTGTGATTGCGAAGAGAAGCAAGTAAAGCATTTTCATTTTAGATGCAGATCAGGTTAATCAAGGCTCGTGGAAACCGGTTCCACCTAACGTCCTTAAATAACAGACACATTTTTTATTATAAAAGTTGTATGCTTGTCAGGTTTTTTAGATTATCATAAAGAGCAAAACCTGAAGACGATAAAAAAGGGAAACTACAGAAGCATGGGAAGAGGAATAAATAGCAACTATATCCAACTAATATTTCCTATTCAGGATCTCGGACATTACAATTGCCTTTTTTGCGTCCTCAATGCTTGAGAACATGGAAAGATAAGGGTTAGCCGCTTTAATTTCTTCCAATTCGCTCACTTCCTCCACCTCTCCCATAACGAAGTCAATATTTTCAATGTCTACCATTTCGTCCAGGGTTTTAAACCTGGAACCGTCCTCTACTGATTTTTGATACGCATCACTGTTCCAAAAACTTTCATAACTTCTCGGATCTGGCGCGACATCCCATTCTGGTACCTGTTCTATAGGTTTAATTTCTTGTCTGGCTTCCTGCTTTTCTCTCTTTTCTTCCTTTTGTATCCCTCCCCCGGTAAGCTCCTCTAAAATTTCTTCAAACGATTTTGGACGGCTGGCATCTGGATCGTAGGGTTCATATTCTGTAGGTTGCCCATAAGGATCTTTGGTGTCCTGATCAAATTTTCGTGTATCCTGACCGGTAACATTTTTCTTGCCGGTTAAAAGCTTGAAAATGAAGTAGCCAACAAGGAAAACAATGTAGAGTATTAATTGAATATTGTCCATGATGTGAGCAAATCTAATAAATAATTTTAAATTTGTAGTCTTTACTTTTATAACCTTTCCAAATGCAGCTTACAAAATTAGAGATAAAGGGGTTTAAGAGCTTTGGGGATAAGATGACTATTAATTTTGATGCTGGCATCACCGGAATAGTTGGCCCTAACGGTTGTGGAAAATCGAACGTTGTAGATGCAATTCGGTGGGTTTTGGGAGAGCAAAAAACCAAAGCATTACGATCTGACAAAATGGAGAACGTAATCTTTAATGGTACGCGTACGCGCAAGCCGACACAACTTGCGGAAGTATCGCTCACCTTTAACAATACTAAAAACCTCCTTCCTACGGAATATTCTCAAGTTACCATTACCAGGAGGTACTATCGCTCTGGCGAAAGCGAGTATCAGTTAAACGGAATTACCTGTCGTTTGAAGGATATCACCAATCTTTTTCTCGATACAGGTATTGCTTCGAACAGCTACGCCATTATCGAACTGAAAATGGTAGATGATCTTCTGAATGATAAGGATAACTCAAGAAGAGGCCTCTTTGAGGAAGCTGCCGGAATCTCAAAATTTAAAGTTAGAAAAAAGGAAACATTAAGAAAATTAGAGGGTACAGATGCAGATCTTGAAAGGGTTGAAGATTTACTGTTCGAGATCAACAAAAACCTCAAATCGCTGGAAAAGCAGGCAAAGCAAACCGAGCGTTATTTCAAGCTAAAAGAAGAGTACAAGATCCTGAGTATTGCCCTCGCTAAAAAAACCATTCAGAAACAATCCGACGCATTTTCGAAGCTAAAAATCGATATTGCTACAGAACAGGATAAAAAAACTTCTCTAAACAAGCAACTGGCAGAGCAGGAAGCAACGCTAGAAAAAGCAAAAGCTGAGCTCATTGTAAAGGAAAAGCTGCTCTCGGGCAGGCAAAAAACGCTGAATGAGCATGTAAATAAGATACGGCAGTATGAGAGTGATAAGAAAATAAAAAATGAACGACTTCGATTTCTTCAGGATAAAAGCAAAGGCCTGCAGGAGCAAATTGCACAGGACAAAATAAGCAACGAAAAGTCAGCTTTTAGCATTCAAAGCCTGGAGCGGGAAAAAGAGACTGCCACGAAGCTCTATAATGAAACTGAGCAAAAGCTAGAGGGTCTTAAAGATGCATTGGATGTCCAAAAGCAAAAGGCCACGGCGCTTCAGGAAGAAGTAAATACCATCAATAAAACTTTTAGAGAAAAGCAAGAACTTTCCTATCAACTGAACAAATCGCTGGAGATAAAACAACTCCAATCTTCATCACTCAAGCAGGAACTGGAGAAAGCGACGTATGACAACACCAGCCAAAGTGCCAGCTTGAGCGAGTTTGATGAGAAAGCGGCTGAGCTCGCAGAGATCCTGGCTGAGAAAAATGAAGAATACGCCGCACTACAGGAGTCAGAAACCACCATTCAACAGCAAATAACTGGCACTGAAAAAACGATTGAAGTAATAAGGGAAGAACTCACTCAAAATAGCAGGAAAGTAGATGCCTTGCAGAACGAGTACAACCTAACAAAATCATTGGTTGACAATCTGGAAGGGTTTCCGGAGGCTATCAAATTCCTGAAAAAACACACCCATTGGTCTAAGGACACGCCCCTCTTGTCTGATGTACTTACTTGTGATGAAAACTACAGGGTAGCCATTGAAAACTATCTTGAGCCGTACATGAACTATTATATCGTGGAAACGGAGGATCAGGCTTACAGAGCGGTGGATTTGCTAAGCGATGCCGCCAAAGGCAGAGCCCACTTTTTTGTGCTGGAAAAGTTTGACAAGTTCGTCCCCTTTCCCTTCAAGATGTACGACAACGCATCTCCCGCATCGGAAATAGTGGAATATGACCATAAATACGCAAAACTGATCTCCTTCATTCTGGATGGTGTTTACGTTTTGAAGGGAGACTATCATAAAATTCCTGCAAATGATGATGGCACATTTATCACGCAAAGCGGGAAAGTAATAAGAAGAAAATACAGCATCTCCGGCGGGTCTGTGGGACTTTTCGAAGGAAAGCGAATCGGTCGTGCAAAGAACCTCGAAAAGCTTGAAAAAGATATTAAGAAACTGCACCTGAAAATTGACGAAATTAAAAAAAGTCTGGAGCAGGAACAAAGGGATTTGGCTGCTTTAAAGCAGGGTACCCGCAAAGAGGAAATAGAAGCGCTACAAAAGGAAATCAATCTGATCAATCAGGAGTATGTCTCTGTAAAAACCAGGCATGAGCAACTGGCGCAAATGCTCAGCAGCAACAGCAACAAAAAGGAAGATATAGCTGAAAAATTAGAGGAAATTATTGAAGAAATCGCGGAACTTGAGCCGAAAGCACTGGAAGAAAAAACAAGCCTGGCGGACTATGAAAAACGCATCCATCTCATTAACAATGAACTGGTTACCGAAAATGCATTACTAGCAGAACGATCTGCTGCTTATAACCAGGAAAACATTCATTATCACCAGCAGCTCAACAAGGTGAACAGCCTGGAGCAGGAAATCGGATTTAAGCAAAACACATTTGAAAGTAGTGCGGAAAGGATAGCAAAAAACCAGGAAGGGCTAAAACAAAACGAGCAGGAAATTAAGTCGCTTTTGGAAAGCGCTGAAGTGAATGAAGACGAGCTCCTGGAGATGTACACTGAAAAGGAAGCAATAGAACAGGGTGTAAATGATGCCGAAAAAGAATATTATACCTCAAGAGGCGACATTGACAAATCAGATAAACTAAGCCGCGAGATCCAAAGGAACCGGGAAGTTGCGGATGTGCTTCTGTTGGAACTTCAAAACAAGCTGAATGATACGAAACTCAACTTGAGTTCAGTGAAAGAACGGCTATCAGTGGAATTCAATATTGACCTTGATGCGTTGATTGAGGAGGAAAATCAGGAGGAAAATTCGGAAGTCGAGAGTCCGGACTTAAGCGAGCAGGAATTGCGTGATCAGGTGAATGCCGCCAAAGACAGAATGGAAAAAATCGGCCCCATTAACCCGATGGCTATGGAAGCTTATGAGGAGATCAAGCAGCGGCACGATTTCATCAGTGAGCAAAAAGAAGATCTTGTAAACGCCAAAAATTCACTGATCAGTACCATCAAGGAAATTGATGAAGTGGCTAAAGTCACTTTTCTGGATGCTTTTCAGAAAATAAAAGAAAACTTTATCATTGTTTTCCGCTCGCTGTTTACCGAAGAAGACGATTGCGATCTGAAGTTGAGCGATCCCGACAACCCACTTGATTCTTCCATAGAAATTCTGGCTAAACCAAAAGGGAAACGACCACTAACCATCAACCAGCTTTCCGGAGGAGAAAAAACCTTGACAGCTACTTCGCTCTTGTTCTCCATTTACCTCTTAAAGCCTGCCCCGTTTTGTATTTTCGATGAGGTGGATGCACCCCTGGATGATGCCAATATTGATAAATTCAACAACATCATCAAGAAATTCAGCACAGAGTCGCAATTTATTATTGTGACCCATAACAAACGCACCATGGCAAGTACAGATGTGATCTACGGCATTACCATGATTGAACAAGGGGTTTCCAGGGTCGTACCGGTGGATTTGAGGGAACTGGCAGATTAGAGCATTTAATCCCTCAGAGTCCTCTTTGAGAGACCTGAGGGAGCTAGTCCTTTTTGAGAGACTCTGAAGGAGCTGCTCTTCCTGATTGCAAATCCGGAAGAGCAGCGCTGACAGATTATGTTTTCTAAATAAAAACGCGAAGTGCTGAGCAATAGACAGACCTAGGTAATCGGAACCGGATGTTTGAGTTGTTAAGTCTTGATTTATATCCAGTTATAAGTAATGAAAATTGCAGCGACGATGGTGAGAACGATCAAATAAGGAAGCGCCATCTTCATCATGCGAAAATACGAAAGCTGTATTTTAGATGCCAATACATTGGTAAGCAGGAATAAAAATGCTGCCTGTCCATTAGGAGTTCCTATGGAAGGAATGTTTGTACCGACGTTAATAGCAACTGCGATTTTCTCAAGCTGCGCCCTGTCCTGAATGGAATCTATAGCTTGCTGAATATAGATAGAAGCCACGAAGACATTGTCGCTGATCACTGATAGTAGTCCCGATGCAAAAAAGAAGAAATAAGTCTGGCTGTCGCCTTCCTTTGCCAATGCTGCCTGAATAATAGGTTGGAATAAGCCGGTATGTTCTACCATGCCCACGATCACGAAAAACACGATTAGCAATGAAGCAAAAGGCGTTGCCTCCTGAAAAGATTGGCCGATGACATGTTCGCTGCTTTTACCTGTAAATACTGCTAAAAAAATAATCACCGTCAGCCCAATTAAACCAACTTCGGCCAGGTGGAAGGCCAATGCCAATATTACCCATACGGCAGCAATTCCCTGCACCCAAAGTTGATACCTCTTGGCGGAGTTCATTTCCCCTTCGGCTTCCCTGGCAGCATTTACTAAAATCAACTTCACCCGAACGGGCAGCTTTGCACCATAGCCAGCAATTTTAAATTTCTCTACAAGAAAGGTGGTGGCAAATCCGAAAACTACAATAGGAGCAGTTACGTGTAGCATCTGCATGAAAAAGTCTTTGAATGACCATCCCATTTTCTGGGCTATGATCAGGTTTTGCGGCTCCCCTACCATGGTACAAACTCCTCCAATGGCGGTACCCACCAAACCATGCATCATAAGGTTTCTTAAAAAAGCGTCAAACTGATCAAGATCTTCTCTTGCCAGCCCTCTTCTTTCTTCATCGTCGATCACACCAGGAACCCGCTCCTTTAAGTCTGCCTGTACGTATAAATTGTAAAAGGTAAAGACCACGGTAATCATTACGGCAGTTACCGTAAGGGCATCCAACCAGGCAGAAAGCATTGCTCCGAGGAAGCAGAACGTCAATGAGAGCTTCGTCTTCGAATTTACACCGATTAAAATCTTTGTAAAGATCCATGAAAGCAAGTCTTTCATAAAGTGGATGCCTGCAACCATAAACAAAAGGAGCAAAATCACCGGCAGGTTCGCAGCAACTTCCTTATACACTCCCTCCGGAGTAACAAGCCCCATAACCACTGCCTGAATGGCAATGAGCCCTCCGGGAAGTAGCGGATAGCATTGAAGCGCCAGGGCAAGGGTGATGATAAACTCTGTAAGCATGATCCATGCAACAAAGGTGGCATCAGTAAAATAAAAAAGAATGGGGTTAATAATCAGAAAGACCAAAATCAGCTCCTTATACCACATAGGACTGTTTCCCATGAAGGCTTTTAAGAAAGTGGAGTTATCTGCTTTTACTACCTGCGGCAAGAAAACTTCATTTCTGTAAGTCTTCCATGCTACTCTGTGCAAGGTGAATTTTAAAACTCTCATCAAGTGTCCCATGCAGCAAAAGTAGCAGGAGAAATGACAGAGATTGTTGAGTAGAATACACCTTTGTTGACATGTGTAATATTTCTACTGCTATGATTTTATTTTGATTATTTGTAAAAATAAGCGGACTCCATTGCCATTAGCAACGAAAATAATTTTATTTCTTGCAAAATCATAAAGAAGACGGAGATCTTCCCAACAAAGCGTCATTCTTCGTTCAACAACCCTTGTTGCATCGCATATTTTACAAGTCCTGCCGTGTTTTTCGCGTTGATCTTGCTCAGCAGGTTCTTTCTATGTGTATTCACAGTATTCTGGCTTATAAAAAGCTTTTCGGCAATTTCCTGGGTAGTGTATTCCATCGCTATATGTTTAAGAATTTCCTTTTCCCTACGACTTAGCTGGAACACAGCCTCTTTTTCTTTGGAAGCCGAAAATACATTATTCATATACTCATTCTTGACCTCCTGCCCAAAGTATTTTTCGCCTTTTGAAATGGTCTCCAAAGCTTTCAGCAACTCTTCCTTTTCAGCATTTTTCAACAGGTATCCATCCACTTCGTTTTGAATGCACTTTCCAATCATTTCAGCGTCGTTGTGAGTGCTTAAAATCAGAATTTTTATTTTGGGGTGATTCTTCTTGATATATTTGCTCAAAGCGATGCCGTCAAACTCCGGCATATTGATATCTGTCACGACGATATCAATCATTGCGGTTTTTAATTTCTGTATCACTTCATTGCCGTTTAATGCCGTATCCACCACATTCACTTCCGGTGTGTTTTGTAGCAGGGAGCAAATACCTTCCAAAAACATTTGATGATCATCTGCTATGATGATATTAATAGCTTTTTCCATTTAATATATTCCTATTTTCAAATTACTATTTCAATTACTGATCAACAGGGATGATAACGCTGACAATGGTGCCCCTTTTGGGAGCTGAATCCACATTTAATTGCCCTCCTAATGCATCCACCCTTGATTTTATACTAACCAAACCAAGGCCTGCCGATTTGGCGACCGCATCAAAGCCCTTGCCCCAGTCTTCTACAATGAGGTTCACTTCCTCAGTCTGCTTCATGAGTTGAACTTCTACCAGGTCGGCTTTGGAATGTTTGATAACATTGGTAATAAGCTCCTGAAGTATTCTATAAATTTCAACCTTTACATCATCCGTTAGCTGGTTCAGCGCCATTTCACCGTGATAAATGTATTCTATATTGATCTTGCTTGATTGGGAGATTTCCGTTAAGTACTTATTAATAAAGTGCACAAAAGAATATTGCATCATCCCAGGCGGTGTAAGATGGTGCGAGATGGTTCTCACTTCCTTGTAAACCTCGTCCACGCTCTGCATGAGGTTTTTTAAAGTCGCATTGTCCTCCAATAGTTGGCCTATGGACTGAAATCTCATTTTTATGGCTGCGAGGGATCCGGCCACCCCATCGTGCAGCTCCCTGGCCAATCGCTGCTTCTCCTTTTCCTGGCCTTCTATGTTTGCTTTTATGGTTTTAATTTCAAATGAACGCAGCAGTTCTAATGATTTCTGCTTATTTACTTCCTCTGTTTTAAGAGCCAACAACTCTTTGTTTCTCACTTTTTGCTGATACACCACCATGAGGATAAATGTGGGGATAAAAATTAAAATTGCACTAACAATGGCAACGTTCCGAAAGAAAGTTTGTCTTTCCAGTTCAATTTGCTTGTTCTCAATTTTTGCCTTTTGCAGCGCACTATCTTTCGTTAAAAAGCCTATTTGGCGGTTTTTATGCAGTAACTTATATTTGTTTTCCTGCTCTTCCAGGTTCCTTTTCAAGAGTTCTTTCGTATACAAGGCCTGCTTATTTTCCATCTCTATCTCTTGCAGGCGCTTATCTTTTTTAAGAAGTGATATTTCTTTTTCCCGTTTGTCTGTCTCGTATTTCGTAAGCAGTTCTTCCGTCCTCAATTTATATTCTACGGAAGACAGGCTGTCCTTTTTCTGATAAAACAAAATATTATGCTTCAACGCCTCCTCAAATTGTCCAAGGTATTCGTGTGTGTTTGACAAGTTTCCATGAATAAAGTAGGTAAGTCCTGAATTCAGGTGCGTCGCAATTCCTAAGGCTCTATAAAAATAGGCGAGGGCGAGATCATAGGATTCCTGCTCATTGTATAGCAGACCCATTCTGTTGTAACTTACCATTAAGTCTTTTTCGAGCCCGAGGCTTTCCTGTGCCTTTATGATACGTGCACTCACCTCAAAAGCCTGCTCATATTTTTTTTGTTCCAGGTACAGACTTGCCATGCCGCTCAGCGGTGTTATGCTACAATATTCATCTCCTACATCCTGACAGGCGCTTAAGCTTTTCTTAAAATAACTGAGTGCTTCATCCAGCTTTCCCTGCTTTCGCTTTACAACACCGATGTTATTGATAGAGATTGCATAATCGTAGCCATGCTCATTTGCTGAAGCACTTTCGTTAAAATATTGTAGTGCTTTAGTTAGGTGCCCTTGCTCCAAATAAACCAAGCCGAGATTGTTGACAAAAGAAGGTTCCAGGTCTTCAAACTTGTTCTGCTTTACAAGGTTCAGGCCCTTCGTATAATATTCCAGACCTTCCTCTAGTTTGCCGGTTCCCACGCTCACATTACCCAGTTCTTTATAGCAATTGATTACACCACGTTTTTCGTCAATCCTGATATATACCTGCAGAGCCTGTTCAAAGCAATATTGGGCAGAATCATATCTCCCCACGTTTAGGTGCAGTTTGCCCAGTTTTAAGAAGCTGTGGCCGTATTCTTTTCTGAAATTGTTACTTTTACTGGTGGCCAATGCCTGGTTTATTAATCCTCTTGCGCGGCCTGGCTCAATAGTGTATAAGCTATCAAAATCCGCAATCAGACTGATCACCCTGGCATATGGCTCCGACTGAATTCCTGCTTCCTGACACTTTGCACCATGCGTGAAACACGTTAAAATGGCTGCATATAAAAAGACAATAAATTGATTCCTTCGCATTAATTTTCAGGGTTCGACAAATCCCAATACATAGTTAGTTAATAGCTTTAAATTCCCGATCACCATTTATGGTTATTTTCTTATTTACACCTTTATAGTGATGCGACTCAGCTACGATAAAGTCTATTTTTGTTAAAAAAATCATAATACTACTTTTATCGAAAACATAAGGAAGAGATTTCAGCAAATAAATTACATACATCTTAATCATTGGAAATTTGTACCGGGTTTTCAGCTGTTTTTAATTTTGTCACCTGGATATATATTATGAACCACGGAATCGCACTCTTAATTTTAAGCTTGGCAGCGATGCCGTCCATGCTTTTATATAAAAGACGTGGGGGACTAAAAATTTTAAACAAATTGGTCCATCTACAAGGCTGGTTTGGCTTAATGGTTTGTTTTTATGGGATTTTTAGTCTTGTAAATTATGGCTTCTTAAAAAGTCAGCCCGAAATGCCATCATTGCTCTTCCAGATTGTAGTCAATTTGTTTCAGATACTTTTGGGATATCTCCTTGGCTATTGCCTGATTTTAAAATACGTGTATGCTTCCAATAGCCAAACCAGACAAAGAGGCGACCAATTACTTCTAAGCCTGGCGCCTGTTCTTGGAAAAACTGCAATTGGCGCGTTTATAGTCGCCGTAGGATACCTTTTATGGGCTCACCACATCGGCATTTGAATACTAAAAAACCTCAACAAACAGCTACTACTCATGAAACTGATCCATAAATTCGTTTTTACCGCTTCCTTTTCTCTACTTCTTTTCTGCGCCAACGCCACTGCTCAGGAGATTGGATATTACATTGAGCAATATGAGGGGCACTTCAATGGCAAAATTATTAAAGTTAAAATTCTGCGAATAGGCGAAAAATTAAACGAGGAAGTTCTAATTCAGCTTTCAGGAGTTGACGACCCGGTTGACAGTCTGATATATAAATACAAAAAGCTATGGAAAAATTCAGAAAAAAGGTTTAATGAATACGCTTATGTTACCAGACAGATTCCGGGACTGGAAAAATTTTCTCTGTTCCATTCAGAAAGCCGCTCAGGAACGCAGGTCTTTACAATTTATCTAACAAACAGACCTGACATTCCTATCGAAATTTATCCAACGATTCAGCAGGAAGATCTGGATCCGGAAAATATGTTTGATCGGTATTTGGAGCAGCTAAAAAAGAGCATCAATAACTAGAGAAATCAATTAAAGCAACAGGTCTTTATAGAAGAAATAGAACCGGGGCAATTATTCACCATTTGTGGTGATTTTTAAGATTACACCAAACAGGTGATTTATCACAGTTCCGGGCTACCTAATTTTACAGAAAAATTAATTAAACCAATAAATTAACATTTTAAGATTATGGGATTAGCAGAAAAAAGACTAGCACAGGAAGTTCAAAACGAGAAATTACCAGCTTTTAAAGCAAAGGTTAAAGAAATTGCTGGTTACGACCTCAATGTCGATATTGACTGGGACACCTTTACTTCTTATGATTCCTATGCCATTTCCAGGCTGGACATTGTTTTTGATGATTTGACTTCATTTATAAAAAAAATATGTGCTGACGATCTGGGCAAAGAGGCACTTAAAGAAAAAATGACCACGCTTAAGCTCACCAATGTAGAAAACCGGGAAGACGCTAAAATGGAGTTTGACGGCAACACTTTTGACCTAAAAGTAAAGCTTGCAGGCGATACCTTCAGTGCATTTACCGATTCTCAACTGGTTGATTACGTTGAAAAGCAACTATAATGTTAGAAGCGTATAAAAGTTTACCAATCAAGAGTTTTAACGATTGGTTTGCTGAACTTGCAGAAATTGCTTCAAAGTCAGAGGATAGTTCCAGCTTGCCCAAGCTGGAACTCATCTTAAAAAAAGGCGGCATCGTGAGGGGGCATATCCTAAAGGAAGAGAAAGTAGGCAAAAATAATATTCTTATGATTGCCGGCCTGAGTGACTCATACAACAAACCCGAGGTTACTTTTATCTCCTCACGAACGGTCGCCGGCCTTACCTTGCTGGAACCTGATCTTTACCTTAAGCAGTATGTTATACCCGCTGCTTCTAAAGCTATCGGGAATCTGGAACTGAAAAGAGCAGTAAAAGAAAGTAGTGAGAAGTTGTCTAAAGTTACCGATGGAAAGATTACGCTTACTGCAGATGTGGAAAATTGCCCTGAAACGGCTCGGTTTGACCTCTTACAGATAACGGAATCAATTCCTGGTATTTTTGAAAAATTAACAGCAGATGAATTGGGCAGAACGGTTGTTTATGACAATGTTACCTCCGTGAATCTGGAGGTGAGCAAAGAAGCCAAAACTGCTTTGGATCAAAAACAATTAAAAATCCAGATTACCAGTCCATCATCAAAGCCCCTTTCCGCAGAGAAGGAGAGAATAATTGGTGAAATAGAAGCGCTTTTTTAAACTTATATAGCTGGTAAACGCATTCGGATTGCCAGTATATCGGCAAACATCAATAATATTTTAGCTGTGGAAAAATCGGATATCCCTGAAGTTATTGTCAAACTTTAACTGATGGGAATCCGATTATTTTTGACTTTCATGAACAGTCAGGTATCCTGAGTATTCTTGCTTATCAACGGTTCAAAAACAAAAATTTCGTGCATGCAGACGAGTGTTCAAGCAGAACACCTCAAACTACTGACGAACAATCTTTTAAAGAAGAAATCTCCCGGTCTCATCAGCATCACCAAAAGTAATGATTCTGATAATTACCAAAATCTGGTGATTTCCCGCACTCCAAAAACGTCTAATATTGTACTGTTAATCAACCAATTATTCGATTTATCAAAACTCGGTCATGTATACACAAGAACAACTGGATTTAATGAAGAAGCAGTGGGAAATGATGGGCCTGGATGCAGATATGATGCTTCAACAGCTAAACAACAGCATGAAACTGATGGCAGAAATGCAAAATAACTACGCTCCATTAAATAACAATGCTGCTCCCTTCATCGAAAATATAAATACGGAAGAAGAGGATGAATTCTTCAATTTTGAAAACGAACCATCAATTAAAGAAGAATCAGACATACAGGATGAAGCACTGCTGAAAGACCTCGCATTCGGCGCCAATCTGGCTTTTTTAAACTGTGAATACTTGAACACCCTCGAGACATTCAAGCCTTATGAACAAATTCTTGCTTCGTTGGAAATGGACTGGGGGATCACCAACAAAGCAGAATTAACAGATATGTTGGACTGGCTTTATAGCGAAGGCCAGCGCAAACTTTACAACACAATTTGGGCTAAGCTAAAGGGAGTACCGGTAGCAGAATGGGCGACCAAAGTTGAAGAGGCTAAACTTCAACTGCTGACAGAAAATGGCGATTACGAAAATATACAGGAGTCTGCCATGAACATTGCTATAGGCTACAAGATACTCAAAAAAATAGGCTGCTTCAAAACAATGAAAGAGCCTTCCATTCTCACCTGGGATCTGGGAAGGGCCATTAATCTGGTACGTTGGGGATATGATGTAAAGTTTCTTACCAAGACAGAAGCCAGCGACCTGATCAGGAAGTTCTCTTCCGAATTAAAAAAGGAATACGATTCCTGGAGCTCCCTTTCAGAAGGTTATTTGATGGGCTTCATGATGTGGTCTGGCGATGAGGAAGAACTCGCAGACTTGTATGAAGATCAGCAGGTGCTTTTAACCCACGCCAAAAGCCCATGGGTGTCTTATAATTGGTAATTACCTTAATCTGTTTTTAAATCAATGATACATTCAGGTTCCATCTCTGCTTGAAGCATTCGGGCAATGGAAACGGAAACTTGTCCTTTCAAATTTAATTTATCAACCAAATCTATACTATAATGAATAAAATACTATTTACAGCAGCATTATTCTGTTCCAGTTTATTCATCACCTCTTGCGACAGCATTTCAGGGGGCGATAAATCCGTCGGCGAAACCGTGCCGGTTGCCGAATACGAGACCTATTTTGCCTCTCTAAAAGACGACATGGAGAGTGAAGGCAAAAGAATTGCATTTGAAGGATATTTTTTTATCGGCAATGACATCACTTACCAGGACATTCCCGGTCTTGGTGATGACCTGGCCTCAATTATCGTTTATTCTGAGCCGTTGGGGCAAGGAAAACTCGTGCAGGTAATGCTGGTATCTTTTGGCGACGATAAAAACACCATTTCGATTCCGGAACAATTTACTGACGAAGACCTGGTGGTAAATACCAATGATGGGGAAGCGCTTCCCTACAACAAAAAAGTAAAAATATCAGGCACGGTAACCTATCCTTACAAAGATGGTACCTACAATACCGTCAAAAAGAAGCGGGAATACCACTATTACCTGGTAGATGTCCGATTTGATGCGGCAGTGTAATTTCCAACAATGATTCTTAAAGCCTGATCGTTCACCCGGTCAGGCTTTTTTTGGTCAAATCCCCTATTCCTCAACAGGAACAATGGTAATTTTACCATCCCCTTCTACGAATGCATGTTTCACCTGCGAAATATCTTCCAGACCTTTCTTACGAATATTTTCCTCTAATTCCTCTTCGGTAATATACTCCGATCGCATGTTTCGTCTTAGTATTTTACCACGCTTTATGATTTGAACAGGTGGTGCGGAAAACATCCTCTCAACCATGGGAATGTGAAAGCTAAGCCAGTTTACGAGATAGTCCCAGGTCATCAAGGTGCCTATTGCGATAAAACCTTCTGTTATGGAGGTATAATCACCAATGGAATGCGTCGCCGCTTCTGCAATCAAGAGTACGAAGATCAAATCCATCATCGCCAGTTCACCACCAGTTCTGCGGGGTAGAATTCGCATTAGAAACAAAATTCCAAAATATAAAATGGTGCTTCTTACTATGGTTTCAAGGACGGAGCCTTCAATTACAAAGAGTGCTTCAAAATCAATCATCACAGATTTATTTAAATGAACCTACTAAACAAAAAATCAGGAAAGTAACCAGCTATTATATGCGCGATTCCTGTGCAGAACCGTCAGCATCGTAAGCATACCTGCAGGTGTTTACCTGCGCTTGAGGTCACGTTCCCAGATCATACCATTTTTGATAATCTTTTGTTTAGACTCTTATTGTTTTCACCAGTGCAATTGATTCTGGTATGAAGACAGCAACAAAATCGCTATGAATTCAAACCAGCAGTGACGATTAGAAACTGAACCTCACCGCCCGTCTGAACGTGGTCCGCAGTTACTCCCTTTTTATTTCTTATCTTAATCAACAGTTTCGCCTGAATAATCAGCCAATGCCTCCAGATAAAGCTTGCTGAAAGCGCTGCTTGAAAATGGGTTTTGGCTGGTCACCAAGTTTCTGTCCCGCACTGCGTGATTTGCTTTTGGTAGTCCCTGGCTATAGTCAAGTCCCGATCTTCTGAGTTGCCTTGCAATTTTTCTATTTTCTGGCTTTCCCTTCATGATAAACTTTTCGATAACCACTTCTTCCATAGGCGATACCGAAGTAGCCTTGAATCCAGCATAAGGATTGCCGTTTTTAGGCATGGTTAGAATGAGATTTGGCGCGTGACATATAAGCCCCGTTGGCTTCTGGGCTTCTGCAAAATATTGGAGTAGAACGGGCACGTTTTGATCATATATTAGGTCCACCATTAATCCTTGTCCGCCGGGAATTACCAGGCCCGAATACTCCTCCCTGTTTTCGATGGCTTTCTTGAGCGTGATTGGATGAATGAAAGCACTATCATTTTCCACAAATAACACAGCTTCCTCTCTGAGTGAGAGAGAACCTTTCCAATATTTTTCATCAACACTTTCATGATCAATGGTTGCTACCTTGCCATTGGGCGTGGCAAAATCCACCGAATAACCAGCTTCTGAAACCGCCTTATAAGCCAGGTAAAACTCATTAAGAAAAACCCCTGTCTGACGAAGCTTATTTCCTTTGTTTAGCGCAATTGTATCTGCGGCACTCATCACAAATAAAATTTTTTTGTCTTGTGCAACTACATTGGTTGCACACAAAACGATCATTAATATTGAAATTATTTTTTTCATTTTTTATTGTATTCAGGATTTTTGAATGATACTTGTCTTTTTGCGCTTTGCATTGAACAGGTACCAACCCGTCCAAAGTGTGGCTGAGATGCCTATTGCAGCATAAATGGCTGGCATAGGGTTTTCGACAGAACTGATCGAACCCGCATATGAAATAATCACCGCATAAGGGATGGTACTGGCAGACCAGGCCATGATAAATTTTGAAAACTTCATTCGTGTCATGCCAGCTAAGCAAGCCGTAACCTCTGCCAGTATCGGGGTCGCGCGTGACAGTAAGATCATAATGACACTGTATTGCCTGAATGTACTTTTCGCTTCCTGTCGTGCATTTTCCTTTTTTAAAAGAAAAGCAAAGACGCTATCGCCGAACATTCTGCTCAAGCCGTAGCCGGTAAGCCCTGCCAGCGTCAAGCCAATAAGGGAGGCAACGGCTCCATTTGGAAAACCAAGGAAATATCCGGCTAAAACGATGGTAGTCATGGTAGGAACAGCAATAAATAAATCAACCAGGAGCAACAGTACTACGACACCACCGATATAGTAAGGAGAAACCTCTTTCGCCTGCGCAAGCCATATCTCAATTTGTTCCACACTTAGAATACCTGTTGCTTTTATAACAAGGAAAGTCACTGCGAAAAAGAGCGCCATGACGAGCATAATTTTGAGTAGGTGCTTCATGGTGTGATGCCTTTCATTATTCTGTCTGCTATAGCAGGACTGATGCGGTTGATGATCCTCAGGAATTTCACCTTCCCGATATTCACCTCATATTTGTCTTTTTTAAAGGCTGTAATAAACTCATCTACTAATTCCTCGGGCTGAATCTTTCCCTTTCCCCTTCCTACGGTCATCGGAGTATCTACTACTGGCGGAATAATTTCAAACACCTTAACTTTATCCATTTGATACCGCAGTGCTTTGGAAAAAATATGAATAGCTGCTTTTGTACCGCAATAAACCGGTGCCTGGGATTTTGGGACAATGGCCAGCCCGGAGGAAATATTTACGATCGCTGAATTCTCATTGAGTTGAAGGGTAGGTAACAGTAAGGTAATGAGTTTTATCGGAGCAAGAAGGTTTACATTTATTTCCTGTTCTACCTTGTAAAGCAGTTGGTGTTCATGCTCAAAGTTGTAATTGTACTGAATTCCAGCGTTGTTAATCAGGATATTCAGGTCTTTATGCTCCTGCTCTACAAACAAGGTGAGTTGATCCAACTCCTCTTGTTTGGAAACATCACATTTAAAAGGAATAATCCGTTGATCTGCTTTTGCTAGTTCTTCTAATTTACGTTCATTCCTTCCGACGGCGATTATTTCATTATCGAGCTTTAAAAATGTTTGCACAAGCGCTTCGCCGATACCTGCGGTAGCTCCTGTGATTAAAATCTTGTTTTTGTGTAAACGCATTTTTTTTATCTTCTGAATTCGTACGAGACAAAAATCACAAGTATAAAAAGCCTGCACATTTACATATGTAAAGATTTTATTTTTTGGCCCTGATCCTGCTCAATTGGGTGG
>CAZHZR010000004.1:28475-36993 GCA_964537095.1 uncultured Roseivirgaceae bacterium | reverse complement strand
CGGTACCTTCGTAATGACGGCATTGGCTTTGCAATACTGTACCATCTTCATAAATGAACTCCACGGTGTGATTGTCGAAAATCTCACCATATTCTTTGCCGGTTCTTAGGAATCTGCTTCCAGTACCCATTGCGGATATGGGGTAACTTCCTTTTATCCAGTTGGCAACATCTATATTATGAATATGCTGTTCGGCAATGTGATCACCACAAAGCCAGTTGAAATAATACCAGTTGCGCATTTGATATTCCATCTCCGTCTGGCCAGCTTTTCGCGGATTTACCCATACGCCACCACTGTTCCAGTATACCTGCCCGGAAACTACGTCCCCAATCGCACCATCCTGAATTCTTTTGATCGTTTCCCTGTAGTTTCTCTGGTAGCGCCTTTGGAGTCCAACCACTACATTCAATTTCTTTTTCTTCGCCTCTTCCGCTACCTCCAATACCTTGCGGATGCCAGGAGAGTCTGTAGCAACAGGCTTCTCCATAAACACATGCTTATTTTGTTTTATTGCTTCTTCAAAATGAGCAGGTCTGAAACCTGGAGGCGTAGCCATCAATATCACATCCGCTTCAGCAATTGCCTTTTTGTATCCGTCGAACCCTACAAACCTTCTTTCTTCAGGCACGTCCACCTTGGCTTTTCCATACTTTCCAAAAAGTGCTTTGTAGCTTTGGTCCACACGATCCTGGAATGCATCGGCCATAGCCACCAATTTAATATTGTGGTTAGTATCCAGTGCCTGGAAAGCTGCACCGGTACCTCTACCACCACAACCTATCACTGCAATTTTTATCACGTCATTTCCCGCAGCATATGCTCCGGCAAGCGGCAAAGTACTTAACAATGTACCTCCGGCTAAAAGCGCAGACGTTTTCAGGAACTCCCTGCGAGGATTTACGATGATTTTTTCTTCTTTATTCATTGCTGTAAGTTTTATTAATAACCATAATCAGATATTGCCGGCTCATTGTAGTAGGCTTCAATTTCTTCTGTCGAAGGGGTTTCCAAGGGCCTGACAACTCTCAAACCCAGGAAGGGAGCCTCCGGAAACCACCAGTTGCTTTTAGGAATCTGGGGATCAATTCGCTTCCAGTCAGGATTAGAGGCTTCTCTATTGGCAGAGCGTAAGGACGCTGGCCCATCCGCAAATGAACCTCCTCTCAAAGTATGAGGATATAAATTTTCCGGTATCGCCACCGGATCAACAGCCGTTGAGCCTTTTAATTGAACGTAATAATCCGGAATATATTGGTCCATCGTCCATTCGGAAACGTTTCCATACATATCATAAAGTCCCCATGGGTTCGGCTTTTTACCTCCTACCGGATGGGTTCTTCCATCACTATTTTCTTCAAACCAGGCATATTCCTTTAGTTTATCCGGTTTGTCGCCAAAGAAATAAGCCTGCTTGCTCCCGGCCCTTGCCGCATATTCCCATTCTGCTTCGGTAGGCAGGCGGTAAAACACCCCGGTTCGCATATAAAGCCACTTGCAAAATTGTACGGCGGCGTATTGTGTCATCCCCACCGCAGGATGCCCGTTTTTTCCCATCCCAAAGGTCATATCCAGGTAAGGTTTTGTAGGACGGGCTACTGCATCTACCTCAGCGGGTATTGCTTCTCCATGCTGACCTACTTCAAAATCTTTGTAGACAAAAGGTTCAAAAAGATCCCAGGTGACTTCAAATTTACCCATCCAAAATGGGCTTATCTTCACTTCGTGCTGGGGTTGTTCATCCTCTTCACTTCCTGTTTCGGTAGCCGGACTCCCCATTAAAAACTTCCCTTCCTGAATGGCAACCATTTCGAAAGAAGCATTCATTCCCGCTATCTCCTGGGTATAAGATTCAAACCCTTTTTTTTGAGCTTGTACCGAGGCACCCGCTAACAAACTTCCCGACAAAACTCCAACTGCACACAAATGAACTAATTTGATCATGAATTTAATATGGATTGCAAATTCTTTTATTGACCGTCTAAATTAATTAAAATATGAAGAAATTAAAAATTAAAAACTTAGGGATGTCGCAAAAAAACCCATCTTCATGATCACCTATACATCAAAGTGTTTTTGACCTTAAAATAAGTGGATAAAAATTGCCTATTTCCTTTACCTTTGTCGCAAATTCTAACGGAAAATCTGCAACATTCTTCCAAAAAAGGGATTAAAAGTAGTCTAATCCAAAGAAAATAGTCAAAATGAATAACGATCCAGAATTAAGCGGAAAGTACCTGGGAACAATCACGCAGGATTTCGTGATTGTATCGGAAACACTCAGAGAAGCGTCCTATCAAATCAGAAAAAGGGGTTTTTCCGATTATCCGATATTCCCAATATCGAAAACTGAAATTCCTGTCGGTCAGCTTTTGATCGGAAAGCAAGAACTGAACACCACCTGGAATTATTATGTAACCTATCTGGATGAGTTTGTCCAGAGAAACCTGGTAGATCGGGACAAATTGGAGGCTTTCCATGCTGCCTACAAAAATCCTGACGAATTTTGCTGTCTTTTTGTGGTAGATAACGACTTCACCAAATTTTTATTTATTCCCTATCCTGAGGATTGATGCTAATTTAGCAGTAGGCAATTTGGCAGTAAGCATAAGGCAATCACTAAGAAAAAGCAAAAAGACTGTAGGCAATAGGCAGGAGAACAGTAAGCAGTAATAGATGGAACTCATTGGTACATTGGTTCATCATCTAATTATCCCATTAATTACTTTTTCCACTGCTTTTTGTCATATTGGATACTGTTGTAATGCTTGTTTTTAGCCTTGCCTTCTCTGGTCTGAAATTGCGATCTGGGAGCACATGAAAACAAAAAAGAAGCCAATAGAAAAACGCCAATGATTTTAATTTTCATGTTGTATTATTTTTGTCTCGGTTCTGATTATGTAATTCTTTCTGGTAACTTTGGATTTAAGTCAAATTTCAATAAATCATTTTTTATAAACCCGGGTTTACATCATCAAACCTTACATAAAATACTTTTAACCGCAAATCGGGCTATATCGAAAAACTATTTTTTGTATTGACCCGATGCGGCATATAAAATCCTTTTATACAAAGGGTTCAATAAATACCACATCAATGGAGAAACGAACAGAAATTGGCGACCTGGGAGAGTTTGGGCTAATAGACCGGTTGAGCAAAAAATTTACGAATAGTCATGCATCCACCTGGCTGGGAATAGGAGATGACGCCGCGGTAATTGACGCAGGGGAAAAATATCTGGTAGTGACTACAGATATGTTGTTGGAAGGGGTGCATTTCGATCTGTCCTACTCACCCATTCAGCATTTAGGATACAAAGCCGTTGCTGTGAACATTTCCGATATTGCGGCCATGAATGCCATACCTAAGCAAATCACTGTGAATATTGGTTTGAGCAACCGGTTCTCACTGGAAGCGGTAGAAGCTTTGTACGATGGCATCAAAGCAGCCTGCGATGAATTTAAGGTTGATTTGGTTGGCGGTGACACCACCTCGTCCCGAACTGGCCTGGTTATTTCTGTTACCGCTATTGGCGAAGTTGCGAAAGATAAAGTTGCCCTCCGCAAAAACGCTAAAGTTGGAGACATCATCTGCGTATCAGGCGACTTAGGCGGCGCATACCTGGGCCTACAGGTATTAGAACGGGAAAAGCAGGTTTTTTTGGCCAATCCGCAAATGCAACCGCAGTTGGAACCCTATGATTATGTTGTTAAGAGACAATTAAAGCCCCAGGCGCGAATGGACATCGTGTATGAATTACAGGATTTTGATGTAGTACCTACTGCAATGATTGACATCTCTGACGGACTGGCGTCTGAGCTTTTTCACATAGCCAAAAATTCAGGTGTGGGATTGAGTATATATGAAGATAAGCTGCCCATAGCCAAGCCTACCTATGATACGGCTATTGAGTTCAAGCTAGATCCTGTGACCTCTGTGTTGAATGGCGGCGAGGATTACGAATTGCTTTTCACCATTAAGCAGGAGGACTATGAAAAGATCAAGAACCATCCGGATATTGCTATCATCGGCCATATAAAGCCCGCTTCAGAGAAATTAACGCTGATTACAAAAGGGGGCAACGCGCTTCCTTTACAAGCACAGGGTTGGAAACATTTTTAATGTTCCAACCCTGGTTTAAACTTTAAACTCTGAAACCTTGAACCTTGAACTTTGAACCCTGAACTTTGAACTTTGAACTAGAAAGTTGAGCTTACCTCAGCAGATACATCTTCCCGAAACCATTCTTAAATGCCTTATCCGCGGAAGTTTCCCGCCTTTTGATGCTTTCGCCTTTGTTGACCACGATCACACGGTATAGATAAACACCATTTGCCAACTGATCTCCGAACTCATCTTTCCCATTCCACGCAAAATCAGAGATATTATTTCCGATGTTGATGACCCCGATTTCATTTTGAGTTATTTCTCTTACGATTTTGCCGGTAACAGTCATAATCTGAATTTTAATCTGATCAGGAACATCTTTTCCGGTAAGCGTAAATACAAACCGGGTACTTGTAGAAAATGGATTGGGGTAGGGATAAAAATTGGTAATGGACGATTCGTTCACTACCTCGAAATTGATACTGTAAGGCTTGCTTCCCGAAAGGTTTCCGCTGCCATCCATGGTTTGTACTTTCAGACTATGAATACCATCTTCCAATGTTCCGGGTCTGAACTCCACCTTAAAATCGGCGCCGTCTGTAGCCGGTGTCCAGGTTATCTGAGGGCTGGAGAAGTTTATCTTTTCATAGATACAATTTTCACAAGGCCGTTTTAGCATGATCTCCATCCCTACCGTGTCTGTCTTTTTCAAAAAAGGACTTCCGTCTTTGGTTAAGATAGTAATCAATGGCTCAGGTGATACAATATCGCCATCCATAATGTATTGCCCATCAAAGGCCACATCAATTACCGGGTTTTTATTGTCGCCTTCTACTATCAGGTAGTCCTGTAGATCAATAATATTGTTGTTGTAATTTTGCTCAGGAATTATCCTTGGGTTTACAAAAACTTTTACATTATTTTCCCCTCTTTTATTTACAGTTGATATTGGTATGGTAAACTGCGCGGTATCCTTAGCTGCCAGTGCCGGAATCTTAAATGTTTTTTCTTCGGTAACCCTCGAGGTTTTATTGAGGACAGCATATGATACTGTGAGCGAATCTCCGAAATCTTTGTTGGAAAGATTTTGGAATTTATAGCCCACCTTTAAATCTTCTCCTTCAAGCTTGTTTACCGTGGGAAGCGTCTTTTCATAAGCCGGATCCAGCAAAAGGATTCCTTCAGGCATGGGCTCATAAAGCACCATCCATTTTTGAGGTTGCACCGGAGTGAGGTCGATTTCATCACTTAACCGAAGTCTTAATTTAAGCAGCGGATAAGTGTTGGCATCTACACTTTCCAGCGAAAACTCATTTAAAGAGATATTCTCATGAATCAGAAACTCTCTATTGTTCAGATCTATCCCTATCACATCATAGGAATATATATCATGCTGAGGATTTTCAGAATAATCAACGTTGGCAACCAACTTTCCCCAATTCCTGGCGGGACCAATCTTTGGAGAGCTAAATGCCCCGGCGCTAAATTTGCCCAGAATGTCTCTGTCTAATGTTATCTCCGCATCCAAAGGACCCGTAATTTCGGCAATAACTCCACCACCTTTTTTGCCCAAAAGGATATAGGGTTCGCCATTCTTTAGATTATCTAAGACCGATTGCGAGGCTCCAATGCTTAAAAAAGCGTCTTTTACATCTTGCGGCCAGCTTTCATACGTGTTAGTTCCCAGGGAAAATACCAGGACAAAATCGCCATCTGAAACATTATTCACGTACTCGTTAAATCTCTTTCGCGTAATGAGATCATTCTCGTTGAAGTTATTAATTACGGCAGGAGCTCTTCCACAGCCAGTAGGATCATTGTATGCGGTCCTGTTAAATACAAGGTAAGGCTGCGCGGAAGACCTTTCGAAAGCGATGGCGCCAATGGAATTATTTCTACAAATGTTATAAGAAGGCGATGTCACAAAAAACGGGAAATTGTTTAAAAGAACTTCTGAATCGATATAGCCTCTCTCCGGATGCTCTGCACCGTAAACCTTCACATCAACCGGTGTTACATTCTCCAGGAACTCAACCCTTCTTTGATGATCGTTAAATCTCAAACCCTGTAACTCATTGGGTTTGTATTGATAGTAATGGGATTGCGACCAACCTTCAGGGCTATTTTTGATATAGACAAAAGAACTGAGCGCCCAGGTAGAGTCTTCTCCAGGTTTTGGATTTGCAAATTTCGTCCTCCAAAAATAAACCACACTGTCGCCTGCCAGCGATGAAATTAATTCAGGCTTCCAGGTTGCAAGGGCTCGTGCCTGTACGCTTTGCTGCTTCATAGCAGGACTGTTGAAGGAATAGCTGGTGTCGATCTGGAACAAATAAGTACGTGACTCATCCAATACATTGTTTGACTGCACTATTAACTCAGGATTGCCCTCAGAGACAATGGCAAAATTATGTGGAAACAAATTGGTGGTGCCGCCTAAAGGAACGAAGTAGTTTAAGGTAGCAACGTTATTCATCTCATCCAATTCGTCAGTTTGATTGGTATGATCCAGCGTCAGTTCAAATTCATTGTCTCCAAAATTATCAACCCCCGAATAATTCTTTACAACCAATTGAAGTGTGTCGGCATAGAAAACAGGAAAATATACGCTGTCAAAATACTGGTAAGTATCATTGGCCAATTTCCGCTTCACCTGAACATGCAGAGAGTCGTGATGAGTACGCCCAAAATTGCGGACAATAAATTCTATGCCGAAGGAATCAGAAAGTGCTGTCACTTTTTTGCCATCGAAAGCAGCTAAACTTAGGTTGTCAGCATTGATTTCGTAATCAGGTTTATGAGCAGCGAATGGCTTCACAGCCGGATCTCCCTGCAAGATCATTTGTTGCACCTGTGATATGTTTGAGGCAGAGGCGGAATAGATATTCAGATATCGAGCCGCAACCTCTTTTGTAATAACGCCTATTGATTTATTCAGAAATGCGGAATCTGCAAACGCGGTGGCATAAAACTGGTCGGAATACCTTTTGAGATTGGTAGAAAGTCCTTTGGCACTATGGGCCATGAAACCAATGGCTCCCCGATCTGGTGTGGATATCCAATCCTGTCCGAAGGTATTGGTAAAACTGAAAATATTCCCGGCATCGCAGCCATTCACCAAAATAAACGGATACTTGCCTTTGTTTCGGTAATTCTGTGCATCTTCAGAAGCATATCCTATCTCTATATCCGTTGATATAGTGCCGGAGTGACCAAAAAAGGTAATTAACGCTACGCCTTTATTTACTTCGTCTGCTATGTTTATCAGCTCTACAACATTGTTTGTGTTTTTGCTTTTCGAAACAACACGGGCTCCCAAATAGTGGTCTTCTGCTACCCGCTTAAAGTCGTTTACATAATGCCTGAAAGTCAATAGCTCGTTTTCTGTTGCTCCTCCGCTTAAGTGTACCAGATTCTTCCGCCACAGCGCATCATATGGCGTAGCTTCCATTTCTTTTACTTTGTTTAAATAGTCCATCACCTGCTTGGGCGACTCTGCAGTAATTCTTCCCGTGGGAATAGCCGGCACATTGGGCAAACTGCTGTCCAAGCCCGTTGTCAACGCCAAATCAGAGCCTGGCTCCCCATGCGTGGGCACCAAATCGTGCAGCGCGCCACTAGGCCCTTTTCTATAATATCCGAACGATATGCTAAGTCCGTTACCTATCAATACCAAATACTGGGGATTGCCTGTACCCAACATATATTTTGCAAACTCTCTGATAGCTAAGGGAGAAGGTTCGCCGTAGTTAAATTGATCGTAGAGTTGTCGTGTTTCCACGATCAACGGTTTGAACGACCCTCCTGCAACCGAAGCCCTATAGTCCGCATAGTTTTGAATGGCATTGCCCTGGCCGGTATTCTCCATGAGTCTTCTACTGGAGATGATCAAGTAATCGTGTGCCTTCGGATCGATGTTTTGGAATTGAATTCCCTTAATGGCAGGGACTGTTAAAGTTTGATTGCTGACAAATATTTTCCTGTTTCCCTGAGGGACTGCAGTAACAATATTGGAACCGCTTACTGTATGGCCCAACTTCACCAGGTTATCTCTGTCAGTGATGTCGTAAACAACCGGCAATGCGGGGGTATTCGCTATGGCCAATCTCGACTTCGCTGTTAAGTTATTAAATGAGAACAGCCTGGAAGTTAAATTCAGCATATCTGTTTGTTGCGGAAAATTAAGTCTCACAGCAGATATAGAAATATAATCCGTCACGGCTGTGGCAGTAACAGCAACCCTGACCACCAGATCGCCTGTTGGAGAAATATCCGACCAATTGATAGAGGTAGAAACAGTTTTGTTTTCATGTGCCACAAATTGAGTCGTCGTTAAAGACCTCAAAGCACCCGTAGATGGCCCCACCAGGATCTCAACATTGTGCATATTTGCGTTTCGTCCTGTCAGGAT
>CAZHZR010000004.1:10639-28375 GCA_964537095.1 uncultured Roseivirgaceae bacterium | reverse complement strand
GCCATTTTCGTTCTGAATAGCCATTCTTTTTCCTGCACTGTTCCCAATGGTTAAGAAATAAACTGCGGTATCAGAATACAGATTGTAATAGTTGTGAGGTTGTGCTGCTGGATTTACGTACAATTCCTTATCGCGCGTGCCGTCATTCTTCTTGCCGTAGAATAAAATAAAATCCTGGCCATCAAGAGAACCATCGGCCTCCCCCTCTACCAAAATAGCCTGTTCCACACCTCTGTGAAAAAGCTGCAGATGGCGCGGATCGGCAGAAGGTGAAACGCCTGTGGCCATTAACTCTGCATAAGAAATTTTATAAATCCCATCTGCGACGGTAGGGATCCGGAAATATTCCTGGTTAAAATTAATCCACTCATTGGTATTTATTCCTTGTGCAAATGTAGTATAGGAACCTAAGAGTATTCCTGCTAAGGCTATGGTCAGGGAAGAGAAGCATCGCAGAGCGAAAGCCAAAGGGAGCAGGCCACCATTTCTATGCAGCTTTTTCAATATGGGTAAATGAGTTGGTGAAAGTTGCATCATATTGCCTTATAGACTTAGCTTAAGCGAGAAAACATGTGAATATAATGACTCTGCCTGATCGCCAATATCAGTCATTGCGTAATCGATAGTTAACTTCTTAACCTTAACCCCCACCCCAAAATTTGGCTGATAGGTAGTACTGAGCGATTCGTCGAAATCTTTAACCTGTTGAATATTTCCCACTCCTACGCGTAGAAAGATAGTTTGTACATAGTCCACTTCAATACCCATATGGGGATCAATGGAGGCGAAATCTGATTTTATAGGAACATTTCTTTTTCCGTCAAAAGTGAAATCTAAGTCAACAGAGGTGAGCAAGCCAAAACTCTTGCCTATAGGAAACTGCCTGGCCACGCCTAAAATTGCCTTCGGAAGTGTTACCTCAATGGTACTCTCAGGAATCTCATTGTTAGTTTGGCTATAAACAACCTCAAGCTCTTCTGAATTGTGCGACCACACGTTAAAAGTGGTGGTAATGTCTTTCAACATCAGGCCCAGTTGCCATTTCCTGACTGTAAGCTGAGCGCCGGCATCCAGGCCGAAGCCCCAGGCATTGGCAAAATCTCCCACGTTGCGATGCACAACTTTGAAATTAGCACCTAAATGGAGACCCTTAATAAAATTTGTTTTTCGGGCATAAGAAAAGATAAAAGCATAATCCGCTGCAGAAAAGAACCGGATATTGTCATAGTTCAGCTTGCCGTTGGCATCGTATAAAAACCTCGTGTCCGGTATGTCGTCTACGGCAAATCTAATTAACGAGAGCCCAATAACATTGGAGGAATCAAGGGCGGTTGTAAATCCCGCGTAATCAAACTTCGCTATTCCGGCGAAATACTCCGCATGCATCAGGCTGAATTCATATTTACTCTCTACTTTCATCAGCCCTGCCGGATTCCAAAAACCCGCAGTCACATCGCTTACATGCGCTACCTGCGACCCGGACATGCCCAATCCCCTCGCGCCCACACCTATAGACAGAAACTCGTTGCTGTATTTAGGCGCATTCTGGGCAACAACTATGACAGGAAGAAAAAGTATTATTGAGAATACAAGTAAATGTTTTAACATGTAATTTTTAACCCTCGAGTAGCATTCGTTATCACCTTATTTTTTACGTTTAAGAGGATTCCATTCATTAATCTCCCATTTATTGCTTTTGTGACCGATCGCGTGCTGAAAAAAAAACATTACCAAAGTTCCAAATCAGTTATTTCACGCCTCCTTAAACACCTTGGCAGTCACATTCCCAGCCAAATACACCTCTAAGTTATTATAAATCTCTTTACAATTATCTTCACTTTGTAAAGAAATCACACATTTGATGCTTTTTTACCTATTACAACTATTACGCAATAAAAATTTCTTTTTTGGAATAAAGTTTTAGTTGAAAAAAATACTATAAAAAATTTCCATACAGTACCTTGCGTTACATAGTACTATTTAATATATTTGTTGAGAATTAATTTAGAGATGGGGTATGAATTTAGAAAATACACAAGTGCAAATGCGAAAGGGAATTCTGGAGTTTTGCATACTGCATATCATTTCAAGAGGTGAAGTATATGCATCTGACATGTTAGAAGAGTTGACTTCAGCAAAAATAATGGTGGTTGAAGGCACGCTGTATCCACTACTTACCAGGCTGCGAAAAGCCGAACTCGTTGAGTACAGATGGGTGGAGTCTTTGTCCGGGCCTCCTCGAAAATACTATACACTTACAGATTCCGGCCTTGCTTTTTTAGAAAGTTTAAAGACTACCTGGGAGGAGCTAATGAACTCGACCAACCAGATAATCAACCAACCCAAGCTTTAGTGCATCTTAATTATAAAAGCCGATAATTAGATTAAAAAAAATAATAAATTACCCTCCCAATGAAAAAAAATATAAGCATAAATATAAGTGGGATTATTTTCCATATAGAGGAAGATGGATACGAGCAACTAAGAAGCTATCTTGACACCATCAACAAATACTTTTCGTCATATGAGGATAGCGCGGAAATTATTGCTGATATCGAAAGTCGTATAGCAGAGATTTTTCTGGTTAAACTTAAAGATGGAAAACAGGTAATTACGGCTGCCGACGTGCAAAGCCTGATGACCACCATGGGAAGCATCCAGGATTTTGAGGCGATTGAGGAAGAGCCTAAATTCCGACACGAAGAAGAAAAGCATTCTCAACACGCGGAACCTGCCGACGCCCATACATCTTATGAGTCAAGAAAACTGTACAGAGACAGCAAAAGAAAAATTCTGGGAGGTGTCGCGGCCGGAATTGCCAATCACTTCCGCGTAGATCCTTTGTGGGTCAGGCTGATCCTCATCGTATTGTTTTTCGACCTGTTTGTAACCTTTTCAATCGGTACTATTGTATTAATTGGCTACATAGTCTGCTGGATTATCATTCCGCCCAGCGAAACCATAGAAGAAGACAGAAAGATCAAGAAGATGTTCCGCAACCCGGACAACAGAGTCCTGGGAGGCGTTTCCGGTGGACTGGCCGCTTATTTTGGTGTTGACACCACAGCAATCAGGCTTTTATTTGTGATTTCCATTTTTGCAGGAGGCGCAGGAATTATCATCTATTTCATTTTATGGATCATCACCCCGGAAGCCAAGTCTATAACCGATAAGATGCAAATGCAGGGAGAGCCGGTAACCCTTACAAATATAGAAACCAATATAAAAAAAAGCTTGCACGTGAAGGAGGGTGAAGAAGAAAACATCCTGGTAAAAATATTATTATTCCCTTTTCGCCTTGTTGCCATCATCTTCGCAGGCCTTGCCAAAGCACTCGGTCCATTAATGCTTTTTATTGTGGAAGCAATCCGCGTGATATTTGGAATCTTTATCCTCATTTTTGCTGCGTCAATGCTGTTCTCACTGTTTGTCGCCACAGGATTCCTGTTTAACTTCTGGGGAGGTGAGCCTAGCCTTTTCGGACCGGCCTTCCACGATTTTCCTATAGATCTATTCGCAGATAGCTTTCCGGTATCTCTTTTTGTTTCGTCATTTTTCGCCATTTTAATCCCGGTCCTGGCATTGGCGCTATTAGGCATCGGCGTTCTGGCCAAAAGAATGGTTATTGTTCCAACCATAGGCTGGCCTATGTTCGCTATCTGGATCATCAGCCTTTTCGGACTTGCCTTTACTTTACCCGCAACTATTGGCAGCTTCAGGAATGATGCTACTTTGCGAACTGAACAAACGTATAATTTGGATCAAAAGAAAGCCGTTCTAACAATTTCTGAAACTGGCCTGGAAGACTATAATGCAACCTCCCTGAAACTACTTGGACATGAAGGCGCTGATTTTAAGCTGGTTCAAAAATTCTATTCCCGAGGTAGCTCCAGGCAGGATGCGATGAACAATGCACAGATGGTAACTTACAACGTCAGATTGGAAGACTCTATCTTTTATTTCGACTCAAACATTCAATTTAATGAAGGCGCCAAATTTCGCGGGCAGGAGTTAGAGATGATTTTATATATTCCAAGGAATACTCCCTTCCAAATGAGGGAAAACCTCAAGCATATTATTAGAGGTACAATTTACCACAGTGGACATACCGTAGAGCAGATGGAAGGCAACGATTGGATGTTTACAGAGGCAGATGGTTTACGATGTATTACCTGTCCTGTTGATGAAGGTAGGGAAGAAACCATCGATGAACCTGTGTCAGGAGACGGGTTTACAAACTTCGAAGACCTGGAAGACTATAACAGCATCGACATAGATGGACACTACGACATTGTGGTCAGGAAGGGAAGCAAATATTCAATCGCACTGTCTGGCAACAAAAGGATTATTGAGTCCACGGAAGTGAGAAAAAACGGAAATACGTTAACAATTGGTCAGGAAGGATCAAAAATAAGCGGCAAAAAACTCGATCCGAAAATAGATATCGTTATTACCATGCCGGCATTAGAAGCTATAAAGCTGGGGGGAATTACCAAAGCCTACCTGGAAGGATTTGACGGTGAGCATTTGGATATAGCGCTTTCCGGGAGTTCACGCTCGGAGTTTAATATCAATTACAAAGATGTCACCTTAAAGATGAGCGGAGATTCAAGGCTTGATTTAACGGGAGCGGGTAATTTCCTCGACGCTAAGCTTTCCGGTGCTTCCCGCTTATTGGCAGAGAGGTTCATCGTAACGGATGCCACTATTGAAACAAGCGGCATCAGCAATGCTGCTGTAAATGTCTCCAATTCTCTGAATAAAAAAAGCAGCGGCGCGAGCAGCATTCAGAACGCACATAATACATCCAATGTTCAATCTTACCACAATGAGGCTAAGGGTTTCTATATCAGCAAAGCACAAATCATTTATTATGCAACGCTTCTAAAAGCGGGTGTTCTTACCCGGGATGCCTCTTTTAACACCTTATTTATCAACAAGAAATAAACCTCTCCTTTTTGGATTAAGATTAAAAAAAGGGATATTTAGCGAAACTTTTAAAACGGACATGCGCAAAATTCATATCAACTTTTATCTTTTTATTTTCGCTTTCGCCACTTTTTTAATCTCTTGCAATAAGCCTATGAACGCACAGGAAAATAATAAAGCGGTAAAACAAGGCGTTATGGGCCGACTAGTATGGCTGGAAGGGAACCTTATGCCCTCGATAGAGGCGGGAGGAAATGCCCCTGCAGGCCAACCAGTACAGCGCGAAGTTCATATTTATGAAGTCACCAAAATTTCTGAAGCCGAACAAAGCGAGAATTTTTATAAGAACATCCAAACAAAGCTGGTAAAAGTAGTGATGAGCGAGAAAAACGGCTTTTTTAGAACCGCGCTGGAGCCCGGACAGTACTCGTTTTTTGTAAAGGAACCCAAAGGCTTATTTGCCAATATTTTTGATGCCTATGGGCATATCATGCCCGTAGAAGTAATCGAAGACGAAGTTGCAGAAGTTACCATCAATATTAATTACATGGCTGCCTATTAAACCTGCCCAAAGGACTTCTGAGGTTTCTAAATAAACTGATGACGACATTATAACTTTCTGCAATTGACATTTCTGGTTACCATATAGAACCCTCGAAAACCTAACCTCAAGAAGATCATTTCCAAAAGATCAGCATTTGGGACGCCCAAGCGCTCAAACCCTTCCGGGCACACCGTCACTTGCGCCTGCCCCTGAAGCTTTTCGGGGTGTGGCCCGGTTAGCACTCCGTCGAAGCCTTTGTAGCGAAAATGGGGTGTAGCAAATCCAGCCCCTAGACTTGCAAAAAAAGCGATTTAAAAAATCGCTGTCCTGAGTTCGCTACTTTTAGTAATTATTTTTGTCAAATATTCTCAGCACATGCAACCCTTTTTGCAAGCCTGGCATCTTATATTTACAAAGCTTCACGAATGACATTGTTTGTGCGAAAATCTACAGGAGAACAACTACTTATAGAAGGATGTAGAAATAAACATCCTAAGTCGCAAAGAGATCTTTATGAAAAGTTCTCAGGCAAGTTGTTTGCTGTTTGCGTGAGGTATATCAAAGAAGAAACTGAAGCGGAAGATGTATTGGTGAAGGGCTTTATGAAAATTTTTGATAAAATAGATCAATTTCAAGGCGAAGGAAGTTTTGAAGGATGGATGAGAAGAATAATGGTGAACGAGTCGCTTCAATATATCCGACAGAACAAGAATGTGCACATGCAGGTGGATATAGAAAAGGCATGTTATGAAGTCAATATTGAAGCTATCGAAAGTCAGTTGGCAGCCGACGATTTGTTAAGCCTGATCGGAAAACTGCCTATTGGCTATAGAACAATTTTTAATTTGTATGCGATTGAAGGATATACGCACCAGGAAATAGCAGATATGCTTCAAATCTCAGTGAATACTTCAAAATCTCAGCTGAGTAGAGCAAGGGCTACTATTCAGCGAGATCTGGCAGATGTTTCAGGCGAGTTATTAGAAAAGCAAATTAGTCATGAAGGATAATAAGATAGATAATCTTTTTAAAGAAAAGCTTGAAGGGCATGCAAAAACACCCTCCCCCATGGCTTGGGAGAAGCTAAGCAGCGAATTGTCGAAAAAGGATAAAAGAAGCGGATTTTTATGGTGGCATAAAGCGGCGATTTTGCTTTTAGTTTGTCTGAGCGGATTTCTGATCTTTAGGAGCGCCGAAGTATCAGATGGAAATGAGGTGGCAACTAATCAAATCAAGTCTGAAAAAGAAGATGGACTGCAGCCAAAATTCCAGCAAGAGCCAAAAGCTGAAACAAATTTGCAGGTACAAAATTCGCCAGTACCTGAAAAAGAGCCTCTTCCTCCCATTGCGGACAACACAAAGGCAATAGAAGCGGAGGTGGAGAAAAAACTGATAAAAAAGGAGCCTAAGTCGGATCGCAGGCTCTTCCAGGAAAGCCCTGTCAATAATTATGTGGCTGTCAATTCCGAACAAACTCAGGAAGACCCTATGGCCACTACAGACCCAGAGGGTTTAGATGAAGGAATAGAAAATGCTGATACTAAGAAAGCGTCGCCACCTGTAACCATTGAATTTCGGTCTGGAAAAAGAAAAAAAGAACAGACACTCATGGCAGGCGCCGAAAAAGAAGATATCCAGGAAGATCAGTCTTTTTCTTTAAAAAGGTTGGTTGCTGCGGTGAAGGACGTAAAAGCCGGAGAAATCGGGCTCGCAGAAATCAGGCAGGCTAAAGATGATCTTTTTGCTTTTGATACATATAAAGAAGATTCTAAAAACAGAGATAAATAATACCCAAAAATCAGATCGATCTATTTGTGGATGATACCATCTGTCTTTTTCAACATTAACTAACGAAAAACTTATGAAAAATCTATTAAAAACGGTGGCAATTTTTGCCTCCCTGATATCTTTATGCCTTGTGAATGAGGGATGGGCACAGGAAAGTGCCCCCGCTGATACAATCATCATAAATTTTGGTAATGAAAGTAAAATTGTGATTTACGTCAACGACCAGCAAGATCTTGAAGCGCTGGCGGATTACGACATCAATGCCATGCTCAGAGATTTACACATGGAAATAGAAGAGTCAGAAGGCGAAATCAGCTATTTAAAAATTGAAGACAAGAGCGGAGAAAGGTATTTGGCGGATACTACGATTTTTATAGAAAAGCGCGATGACCAGGATAACAACGAGCTTGCATCAAAATCCGATGCTGGAGCCGAAGAAAGTGGAGCTCAAAAAAGTATTGTCATAGAAGCGCCCGGATTTAAAAGTAAAGATCGTACCAAAAGCAAACACAGTTTCAATGTGGAACTCGGACTCAACAACTACTTTGAAAATGGTAATCTGGGAGCCACCAATTCTGAAGATTATGCGGTAAAACCGTTTGGTTCATGGTATGTGGGCCTCACCTCTAAAAGAAGGTCAAAAATTGCTGGGCCTTTTTTCCTGGAGTGGGGCGGAGGTGTAAGCTGGTATAATTTCAAAATGGAAAACCCTGACATCAGGATCATCAAAGGAGAAAATACGATTTTATTTGAAGAAGTTCCCGCTGAAATAAACGGGTCTAAAAGTAAACTAACCGCCTCGTTTATCAATTTTTCTCTGATACCGCTGCTGGATTTTTCTCAGGGAAGAAGGCGGGAAGCGTTAAACTTTTCAGAAGGGCCGGTCAAAATCACCAAATACAACAGGCAGGGATTAAGAGTAGGTTTCGGACCTTATATCGGCTACCGCCTGGGCAGCCACACCAAATTTAAATTTGAAGAAAACAACAACGTAAAAAAAGACAAAGACAATGGTTCGTTTTACTTAAACAATCTGCGATATGGCCTGAGACTGCAATTGGGTTATCGGGGACTTGATTTATTCGCAAATTATGATCTTAACCCACTCTTTAAGGATAACCACGGCCCGGAATTGAATGCTTTTAGCTTTGGTATTATCATTTAGATCCCATTGAGACGAGCCAGATATTGTTAAAAATCCTCCAAAGATTACAATGATGTTTGACGTTTATCAAAAAGAAAACCCTCCGCAAATGGGAGGGTCTTACTTCACCTTAATTAACCACTAAAACAAAAAACCATTAACCTTTAATAAACCACATTCGCTTCATACCCTGCAAACATAACATTACAAATGTACCTGAGCGACAGGTGATTTAAAATCTCAAAAATATCATTTCCTTGTTTGTGTAACATTTTTCCCTTTCTATTCACCATTACTGTCCTGCTTGTCAAAAGCACGGTGTCCTTCTCCACTCATAAAATTCCCAAAGCTCTGATGAATAGGCTTTTGAATATGATCTTCGCGTTTTCGGAATTCTGCAAGCTTTACGCACTTTAGCTGCGAGGAAAATTCCCTTACGGTTTTTTCTCATGGTAAAGCCCAGTATATTTGCATAAAAAACAAAAAATGCCATTTACACCTCAAAATATCTTCATAAAACTTTCTCTTCTTTTATCAATCTTTATGCTCAGTTGCGCACCCGGCGACGAAGAGTTGGTCGCAGAAGGAATTAAGTTTATGCAAGAGGAAAAATATTCGGACGCCATCACCTATTTCGACCGGGCTATAGAAAAAAACGACAGCAGTTTTAGAGCACACAATACAAGAGGCGTGGCCTATTTTGAACTGGGAAATTTCCCTGAAGCTGCCCAAAGCTACACCAGGGCCATAGCCATAGACAGTACCGACTACCGTCCATTCTATAACAGGGGAAATACCTACCTGGAACTGGCGAGGTACGAAGAAGCACTTACTGATTTTAACAAGGCACTGACACTTCGCCCCGACGTTAAAGATATTTACATCAACAGGGGTAGTGCTTTATATGACCTAAAATATTTTAATGATGCTATCCAGGATTTCGATTTTGCTCTAAAGATAGCTCCTGCAGATCCTTTGGCATTGTTTAACAAGGGGAAGACGCTGTTGGTAATCGATAGCATCGGCACGGCAATTGACCAATTCAAAGCTGCGGTAAAAATATCCCCTGACTATGCAGAGGCGTTTTATTGGTTGGGTCTGGCTGAAATAACCAGAAACAATACGGAAGAAGGTTGTCTAAGCCTGAAAAACGCGCGGAGATTGGGATATTCTGATGCCGAACTTCTTATTGAAAAGCATTGCCAATAGGCTAGCTTCTGGGAATGAGGTACTTAAATGGCTTCTCGTGAAGACATTGCTTTGAGCGGTTCTGGATTGGAAACGCTGAGACTATCGACGCTCGCGCTCTATAAAATTAAAGAAAGACCGCCGTCGCATAGTTGCATCGGTGTATTTCTGCGTTATCAGAATTAGAAGCCATAACCCTTTATTTGCTGGTGAGCAGGGCTAGACAAAATGCTACGACTACCATCCAGAACTTGTAAGCTACTATGGCTGGAATAATAATTATCTGCAAATGCATTAAAACAGCGAGTCCGGCCAGCATCAAGGCAATAACTTTAATCACGGAAATGGTTTTCTTACTCATGGGTATTCTTTTTTCACAAACATATAATTTAGCCCGGTACTTATCTTTTAAATTTTAATAAAAATCGTACATTCACGCGCTAATATTTCACGCCGAAATAGACTTTAAAAATGGCAGACATAGGAAAAGATATTGAAAAGGCACAAAAACTGCTGGAGGCAGGCGAAGTTGTGGCTATTCCTACTGAAACTGTTTATGGATTAGCCGCTAATGCTCTCAATCCTGAGGCTGTAATCCAGATTTATAAGGTAAAACAGCGGCCGGCCTTCGATCCTTTGATCATCCATACCAATCATATTGAAAAAATCTTTGACTATGTCACCAATATTCCTCCCAAGGCTTATCTGTTGGCAGAAGCTTTTTGGCCTGGTCCATTAACCATTTTGCTGGAGAAAAAAACAATTATACCCGATATTGTTACCTCAGGTCTCAATCGGGTGGCTATACGAATTCCAAACCACCCGCTTACACTTGATTTATTAGCCAAACTGTCTTTTCCATTGGCCGCCCCAAGTGCCAATCCCTTTGGCTACATAAGTCCTACAACCGCCTCGCATGTAGATGACCAACTCGGCAGTAGCATTCCTTACATCCTGGATGGCGGCGCCTGTGAGGTAGGTATTGAGTCTACCATTGTCGGGTTTGAAGGGGATGAACCTTATATATACCGGTTGGGAGGTATGAGCACTGAACAAATTCAAAACGTGATCGGACCTGTAACCACCAAAGCGCATTCTACATCAAACCCAAGCGCTCCGGGAATGCTGCAGAGCCATTACGCACCCAAGAAACCGGTTGTCATTGGTAATATTGACACCTTGATTCAGCAATTTAAAGATGAGAATTTTGCAATTTTGTCTTTTGGAAAAAGCTTTGCGCCTGAATTTTCAGATCATCAAATAGATCTTTCGCCAAATGGCAGTCTGGAGGAGGCAGCAAAAAATCTTTTTACGGCGTTAAGAACATTGGATAATATGCCTGTTACACTAATTTTAACTGCCTATTTACCAGACGAAGGCCTGGGAAAAGCAATTAACGACAGGCTGAAAAGAGCAGCAGCAAAATAAGAATAACGTGCGAAACAATTGACCATATTTAAAGTCATAAATTTAATCTTAATCAATCCCTCCAAAATCAATTGGAGCAATAATTCAAATTAATACTATGAAAACTATTGACGACATTAACTTTTCCAACAAAAAAGCATTAATCAGGGTAGATTTTAATGTCCCATTGGACAAAAGTTTTAATATAACTGATGATACCAGGATAAAAGCTGCCGTACCCACCATCAACAAAATTCTAAAAGACGGGGGTTCCGCCATTTTAATGTCTCACTTAGGAAGGCCAAAAGATGGTCCGGATGATAAGTATTCCCTTCGCCACCTGGTAGATCACCTTTCTAATGCTTTCAATACAACTGTAAAATTTGCCAATAATTGTGTAGGTGCTGAGGCTGAAGAAAAGGCTGCATCCTTAAAACCCGGAGAAATACTTTTACTCGAAAATTTAAGGTTTCACAAGCAGGAAACTGCCGGAGACGAAGAGTTCTCCGCGCAACTTTCAAGACTCGGCGATGTATATGTGAATGACGCATTTGGTACAGCGCACCGGGCACACGCCTCTACTACCATAGTCGCAAAATATTTTGATCACAAAGTTGCGGGATATGTGATGAAAGCCGAGCTGGATAATGCAGAAAAAGTATTAAGCGACACCCAAAAACCATATACAGCCATTATGGGCGGCGCCAAAATATCTGATAAGATACTGATTATCGAAAAACTACTGGATAAGGTAGACAATCTTATCATTGGCGGCGGTATGTCTTATACCTTCTTTAAAGCAATGGGCGGAAAAATTGGTTCTTCATTGGTAGAGGAAGACAAACTCGACCTTGCCAATTCACTGATTAAGAAGGCCAAAGAAAAAAATGTAAACCTACAATTGCCTTTAGACAGCATTGCTGCAGATGCTTTTAACAATGATGCAAACACCAAAATCGTTCAGAACAATACCATTGAAGACGGATGGATGGGGCTGGATATAGGACCTGAAGCACAGGAAGTTTTTGTTAAGACAATTGCAGATTCAAAAACCATTCTCTGGAACGGACCCATGGGTGTATTCGAAATGCCCAACTTTGCCAAAGGAACTATTGCAGTAGCCGAAGCCGTGGTAAAAGCCACTGAAAAAGGAGCTTTCTCGCTTATCGGTGGTGGAGATTCTGCCGCTGCAGTTAACTCCCTTGGATATGGAGATAGGGTTTCTTATGTTTCTACAGGTGGCGGCGCCTTGTTGGAATATATGGAAGGGAAGGAGCTTCCTGGAGTAGCTGCTTTAAAAAGCTAAGCGTTCAAAAAGAAAATTGAGACGGTCAGATAGTTTTTAAGCTGCCTGACCGTTTTTTATTTTGGATGGTCAACCTCACAGTTTGCTAAAGATTCGGTTCCGTTTCAGATAGGATTAGAATTTTGCAGATGGTTGGTGTGCCTCACTCCCAAGATTTTAAATTGTGCAGATGAGGGAACAACGCTACTATGTCTTAATTACGAGCGACCGCCCATGCCTATAGGCTTGAACATGAATAGCCCGCGAAAGCGGAAAAAGATGAATATTGCAGGAACAACCACAACGTGGTTGAACAAAACGCTGCCGGAAATTATTGGAAATGCTTGCGACGGAGCAGCCGTGCCACCCGCAAGTGGCGGTGCGCACGGAAGGGTTTGAGCGAGAGGGCGTCCCAAAAGAAGCCAATGGCATTTCTTGCAATAAGAAGAGGGTTGCTAAACGAGAATAGTATTTCCTGGCTATCTCCCAATATTTTTCTGTATGATCACAATTCTACTATATGGTAGACGAGGAGTCAAATTTAAACGACCTAAAGAGAAGAAAAAAGGTTTGGAATGCCCTTTCCGAATTCTACCTGGATACCAGCCTTCGGGCTTCGGATTTTGAAAGAATTGCTGCCGTTTTCAAACAATCTGTATATTCTATTGAAGAACTTAAGTTGATTGATCTTTATGAAGTTTTCCCTTTGCTACAAGCAAATCTTCTAAGCGTCGCAGGAGAATGGGCAGGTTTTGATGAAGACTGGCTTTTTGAACACTGCGAAAGAAACTATCGCAAGCGCAGGAACTGGTTACATAGGATGCGATGCCGCATCAGAAACAGGAATTATTTTTGGATGAGGAAGCGCTACTGGGAAGCTATTGAAAATCTAATGTGCGCAAGGGGGGATTCGAACCCCCACACCACTTAAGGCACCACCCCCTCAAGATGGCGTGTCTACCAATTCCACCACATGCGCAGGAATCTGCTACAATATTAAAAACTAATTTTAAATATACCAACTATTTTTATTGGCGTAACCGGTAGCGGATTCTCAGTCAAAGGGCATAAAATCCTCCGATCTTGCACTTTGCATCACCTGGCATTTACTCCTGACGCTAAAGCACCTCCCAAATGCTATCCACATAGTAATTATTTTCATCAAAAAGATGTTCCAGGCATCTGAATCCAGCCTGTGACGCCATATCCTCGATTTGATGAAGATTATACTTCTGAGACACTTCCGTGTGAATCGCCTCCCAGGCGTCGAAAGAGAAACTAGTATTAATAGCTTCAATAAATACCTCTTGCTGCTTGTTACTAATAAGGTAACTTTTCATTTCACCGCTCGCCGGGTTATAGGTAGGAAAGTGCTCAAAAGCGGAAAGTTCGAAATTGGCGCCCAGCTCATTATTAATACGGGTTAACAAATTCAAGTTGAAAGCCTTTGTTATTCCGGCTTTGTCATTATAAGCTTTTAAAATAACAGCAGGTTGCTTTTTTAAATCAAAACCAATGAACAACAAGTCGCCCTTGTTCAAATTTGAAGCCATTTCTTTTAAGAACTGCTCTGCCTCCGAAGGTCTAAAATTACCAATGTTTGATCCCAGGAAAAGCACGATTTTTCTGGTGTTGTCATCATTGTCCAGAGTCTTTAAGGCCTGAAAATATTCCCCCTGCAGGGGCGCTACTTTCAGCTCCGGAAGTTCCCGGTGCAGGTCATCTTTTAATAAATCCAGGACACTGCCGGAAATATCAATAGGAAGATACTGAAAAACAGCTCGTTTATCTAAGAAATACTTTAGCAATACCTTTGTCTTGGTACCATCACCTGCCCCAAACTCAATGAGCTGAAATGGCAGTCCATTTTTTGCGAAGGCTTGCAAAATTTCTTCCTTCTTGTTGTGAAAAATTTCGTACTCTGCACGGGTAAGGTAATATTCAGGCATGCGCATGATTTCCTGAAACAACGCATCTCCCCGCTCGTCATAAAAGTAGCGCGAGGATAAAAACTTAGGCTTGGCTGAAAGGCCATTCAACACATCTTTTGCAAAAGCCTCCTTAAGTTGGGTTTTATTTAACATTGTATTGCTATTTAAGATCTCGCGCCAGACGGATTCCGGAGAATTGCCACCTGAGATGAGGCTGAAAAAAGTTACGGTAAGTTGAGCGAACATGACCGACAGGTGTTGCTGCAGAACCGCCTCTCAACACCATCTGATTGATCATGAATTTGCCATTGTACTCACCCAAGGCGCCTTCTTCGTATTTAAAAAATGGATAGGGTCTATACGCACTGCTTGTCCATTCCCAGACATCTCCGTAAAATTGATAATTACCACACTGAGCAGGTGCTGGCTCAAAACTTCCTTTTTCCATCTGATTCGCATCGTTGGGATTAGCAGGAGCCAATGTTTTACAGGCAATCTCCCATTCAAATTCTGTCAACAATCTCATTCCCTTCCAATTGGCAAATGCATCGGCTTCATAAAAGCTCACATGCGAAACAGGTGCATGCAAATCAATTTTCCTTAAACCACCCAAGGTGTAAGCATGCCATTCGTTGTCGATCAAAAACCAATACAAGGGTGCTTTTACAGCATTGGTTTTGACCCATTCCCAACCCTCCGAAAGCCAAAATTGAAACTTGGCGTATCCTCCTTCATTTATGAACTCTAAAAATTCTCCGTTGGTAACTAACCGATCCTGCACCTGAAATCCATGGATATAAACTTTATGCCGACCTAATTCATTGTCAAAGCAAAACCCCTCCCCCTCATGGCCAATTTCGTAGACCCCCTCCTCGACGCTAAGAAAGTTAAGAGGGAAAACCTCGCTGCCAATTGACGCATTCAGCCTGCCGTTCCAGATTTTCTGGTATGGAGGAAACAAAGGGTTATTGCCCAGAATGTATTTGATATCATAAATCAGTAGCTCCTGATGTTGCTGCTCATGTTGCAGGCCTAATTCTATAATGCTCAGGATTTTTTCAGGAAGTTGTTCCTCGAACAAATCATGCATGGCTTTATCCACATAAGCCCGGTAGTGCAAAATCTCATCTACCGAAGGCCTTGTCAGGTTTCCTCTGTTGGTTCTAATCACACGACTTCCGACCGATTCGTAATAGCTATTAAAGACGTAGTTATAATTGTCATCAAACACCTTATAGCCATTTTTGAACGGTACCAAAATAAAGGTTTCAAAGAACCAGGTAGTGTGCCCCAAATGCCATTTGGGCGGGCTCACCTCCTCCGCCGGTTGTACCACATAATCCTCGGTCTTAAGTGGCTTACATATTTTCAGGGTTTGTGCTCTTATCTGAGAGAAACGAGCTATAATAGCATTAGTTGGACGGGATGCCGGCGGCGATTTGATCATATTTCTAAAGAATCGTTATATAAAATAGTCGGTGTCGATTAAAAGGTGATGTTACTATTCGCGATATATTTTATATTTTAGGGAAATTTTTACATCTGGAGGTAATCATCATATCGGCGGAATTAAAAACGGTATCAGATGCATTGTTGTTCAGAATAACATTTTTAAGAAAGAGATGTTATAGGTTTGGAAAATATTTAAGAACTGCCCCTCTTCAGGAGATTCACCATTGATCTTTTATTTTTAACAGAGGCTTTTCTTTGCTACACCTTTCGTATTTTAGATTTATTATTATTAGTTACAGAAGTCCCCGCTCTTAAATATTTATTAATTCCGCGAATGATATTAGAAAAAATCAAGGCAGCAACAGCTGCAAACCATCATAGTATCGAAAATACGCCTTTGATGCTTCCTTTAACCAATCAAGCAATTACACGGCCGCATTATGGTGAGATTCTAACCAGGTTCTATGGCTACTTCTCTCCGCTTGAGGAAGCGCTAAACCAAACGGAAGATCTAAGTCACCACCTTCGCGATTTCCCGCAAAGGAGGAAAGCGCATCTGCTGTTGGACGACCTGCACATGCTGGGACTGAGTAAAGAAAACATACCTGTCTGTTCTGAACTGCCTTCGGTGACCACACTTTCTCAGGCATTCGGCACACTTTACGTATTGGAAGGATCTACACTTGGAGGACAATACATCAGCAGGATGGTGAAAAAGAACCTAAAATTGGCCGATGGGGAGGGAACTTTGTTTTTTGAAGGCTACGGAAAAGAAACGGGCAGTAGGTGGAAGTCGTTCCAGCAGGCTTTGCTGTCATATAGCGAAAACCTCCATCCTTCTGAGGAAGATTTGATCATCGAAACTGCCAATGAAACATTCGCAAGGCTTGAAAATTGGCTGAAGGATGCTCACCTGCAAGAGATTAATATATAAACCCACTAATTCTATGGAAATTAACCAAAGAAAAGATTACGATGCCGAATTCTGTGGAAGTATTCCATTGAATTTTATAAACCTCATCCAGGCCCATGGGATACTATTAGTTTTGGATAAAAACAGTCTGCACATCAAACAGGTAAGCGAGAACTTCGAAGAAATATCAGGCTATCCGCTGCAGCAATTTTTAAACAGGCCATTAGGCGATTTTGTAGATCCTGAGCATCTGCGTGAAATACAAGAAAAGGTTGCTGCGTATAATGTTCGCGACAAAATTCCTATGGATTTCAGATTAAATCTGGAGGGTCGCTCCATGGACTTTTCTTCTACTGTGTATTTCAAAGATGCGTACATTCTGATGGAATGGGAAGTCAGAAATAATAAACCGGAAGTAGTCGGTTCGTTCAAACGTATTTACCAAAACGTCCGGTTTATTATGGCCGCAATTAAAGATTGCGGTAGTATAAAACAACTGGCCGATATTGTAGCGGTTGAAATTAGAACGTTATCCGGTTTTGACAAGGTGATGCTTTATCAGTTTGACAAAGATTGGAACGGCAAGGTAATTTCTGAAAGCAAGGTTGATTCCATGGACTCCTATCTTGGACTGCAATTTCCGGCATCTGACATACCAAAGTCGGCGAGGGACCTCTATTTCAAGAATCCATTTCGGCTGATTCCCAACCGGGACTACATACCTGTAAAGTTAGTTCCGGTAATTAATCCTGTTGTCCACAGCTTTACGGATTTGTCCGACTGTAGCTTAAGAAGTGTACCCAAGGTACATATTGAGTACATGACCCACATGGAGATTAAAGCTTCCATGTCTATTCCTTTGATTGTGAATAACCAGCTCTGGGGCTTGATCTCCTGCCACCATCAGGAAGAAATGTTTCTTGATTATGAAATAAAGGCAGCCTTTGAACTATTATCTGAAATTATTTCTGCCCAAATTACAGCGAAAGAGACACAACATACCCTTGAGAACAAATCAGCAATCCATAAAATGAGTTTGAGTTTGTTGGAACAAATTTATGAGGAGAATGATTTTATAAAAGGACTGCTGACACGAGACATCACTATAATGGATCTCATGGATGCTTCCGGTGCTGCGATATTTTATGATGATGA
>CAZHZR010000004.1:6670-10539 GCA_964537095.1 uncultured Roseivirgaceae bacterium | reverse complement strand
AAGCTGAATATGAAGTATTATTTTTAGTTGTATGACATTAAAAAGAGAAGAAAAAACAACAACACATTACAAAAAACCAGCTAATAAAAATTTTATCGTAGGAATAGGTGCATCGGCAGGTGGGTTGGAAGCAATTAATGAACTTTTCGATGCCCTACCTAAGGGAAATCCTTTTTCCTTTGTGATTATCCAACACTTATCGCCCGACTACAAAAGCCTGATGTCGGAATTGCTGGGTAAGCATACCGACATGCAGGTGTCTGACGCGGAAGACGGAATGCTGGTGAGACCTGAAAACGTGTATGTGATTCCCAGTAAAAAGAACATGACCATTAGAAACGGTAAGTTGAGGTTGATAGATAAAAACCCGACGGCTGTTCCTAACACTGCGATTGATATATTTTTTCACTCGCTGGCTGAGGAAAAAAAAGAAGACAGTATTTGTGTAATTCTATCAGGAACGGGTACTGACGGAACCAAAGGTGCCAAGGCGGTAAAAGCTACAGGTGGATTGGTATTGGTGCAGGATCCTTCCACTGCTAAATTCAATGGCATGCCAAATAGTGCCATAGCAGCAGGCTTGGCAGACCAGATCCTCTCGCCAGAACTCATCGCGCAGAAAATCTCCCAGTATGCACTGCACGGAAAAGAAAAAGCACGGGAACAGCAACCCGCAGTCCCCTTTTCAGCTCCAGAGGAAGAATCTGTCATAGGTGAAATCATTAATATCATCAATGACAATACAGAACATGATTTTTCCCATTATAAAAGACAAACAATAGCCCGCAGGGTGGCCAAAAGAATGGCCTACCTTTCTTTTCTCTCTCTAAGAGAATACCTGTCTTATCTGGAAACCAATAAAAATGAAATACAGATCTTAAGGAAAGAATTTTTGATTGGAGTCACGCAATTTTTCAGAGATGCACCCGCATTCGACATTGTCAAACAACAGGTGCTTCCAGTACTAATCCGGAAAAGTGAGAATTCAGAGCCGCTCAAAATATGGGTAGTCGCCTGTAGTACCGGAGAGGAGGCCTATTCCCTGGCTATCACTATCGAGGAGTATATGCGCGAGCACGACCTGTCGTTGGAAATAAAAATATTTGCCACAGATGTAGATTCAGAGGCTATAGATTTTGCTGGAAAGGGAAAATACTCCAGGGAAATTGAAAAGGATGTTTCAACAGAACGCCTCGAAAGGTATTTTACCGAAAATGGCACCGGCTACACCATCAACCAGCACATTCGAAAAATGGTGGTTTTTGCCCCACATAATGTTATTAAAGATCCGCCTTTTAGCCGGATTGATCTGGTCAGTTGCAGAAACCTTCTTATATATATGAAGCCAGTACTTCAAAAAAAGGTGCTTTCAACCTTTCATTTTTCCCTCAAGATGGGCGGCTTCCTTTTTTTAGGTCCCAGCGAAAATGCCAACGACCTCGCAGAATCGCTTGAAGATGTGAACAAAAAATGGAATATATACAGAATCAACAAAGAGTCTGAAAAATTTATATATAACATGCCCTTTGCTAATCCCCAGGATCAGACTGCTACTGGCAACAGGCAGTTGAAATTGCGTACTACCAAGAACATGCTTCAAAACAAAATGAATGAGATCTTTTGTGAAACAATTCTTGAAGAGCTTACCGCAGCAGCAGTATTTATAGATTTGGAATATAACCTTTTACATGCGACAGGAAATTACAAAAGGTTTTTGCAACTGCCTGATCGAAACTTTCAACTCAATCTTTTGAAATTAGTATCGCCAGAAGTATCTGTTGCACTGAGCGTGATCCTAAGAAAAATTACTACTGAAAATATTAAGGTGGCGAGAAAAAGGGTTAAAGCTAAAAGCGGCAAAGATATCAAAATGTTGGATTTAATTGTCAAGCCTTTTTTTCCTCAGGATACTATTTCAAAGCAGCTACTTTTAGTAGTTTTTAAAGAGATTGACCAGGAGAAGAAAATAACCCTAAAGGAGTCTGAAGCATTTGATAAAGAACTCCAGCATGATCAGCTTTTGGACCTGCAGCTTGAGCTGAAAGAAACCAAAGAAAGCTTGCATGCCCTCATGGAAGAGATGGAAACAGCCAATGAGGAACTACAATCCAGCAATGAGGAGCTGTTGTCTTCCAACGAGGAGCTACAAAGCACCAATGAAGAATTACAATCACTAAACGAGGAGCTTCATACGGTAAACGCAGAGCATCAGCAAAAAATAAAGGAATTGGTTGAATTGAACGATGACTTTAATAATTACTTCAGAAGTACAGAAATTGGACAGATCTTTATAGACAAAGATCTCCTGATTAGAAAATACACGCCTGCCATTTCCAAACAATTCAACATTATTGAAACCGATATCGGAAGACCCATTAGCCATTTCTCCAATAATTTGAAGGATCAAAAAATAATGGATGATATCAAATACGTGATGGAAACTTCGGATATGATAGAGCGGGAAGTAGAAGTCACAAATAACGGGCGATGCTACCTGATGCGTATTGTTCCATATCTACGGCAAGACAATCAGACGGATGGCGTAGTCATTGCTTTCGTAGATGTCTCTGCCATAAAAGACCTCAACAGTCTGCTGTCCGGCATCCTCAACAGCTCTTTGAACGGAATATCGTCTTTCAGGTCTGTAAAAGATGAAAATGGAAGAATTGTCGACTTTGAATTCACGCTTGCCAATGATGCTTTTCTGAAGATGTTCCTACCGAATCACCAGACCATGACAGGAAAAAGCCTGCTGGCGTATCTGCCAGAAATGAAAACAGCGGGCTTGTTTGATAAATATGTGCAGGTGATTCAAAAACAAAGCATTTTACACCGACAAGTAAATTTGAACAACAAGTGGTTTGAAGTGATGGGCGTAGGCATTGACAATGGAATAGCACTCACATTTGCTGACATTACCGACAAGAAGCAGGCTGACCAAAGGATGGCACAGGCTTATGAAGATCTCAAAGAGGCGGAAGAGCGGCTCAGAAAGCTTAATAATAATCTCGAAAGGATAGTGGAAGAACGAACCACAGAACTCTCGCGAAGCGATGAGCGTTTCAGGTTGGTTTCTGAAGCGACCAACGATGCGGTATGGGACTGGAACCTGGTGACCAATCAAATCTGGTGGAACGACTCCTACAGAAACCTTTTCGGCTACAATCACAATGAAGATGACAATGGTATAAGCTCCTGGTATGAAAGGACCCATGAAGATGACCGGGAAAGAGTAATCAATAGCCTGCAGCATATCATTAACAGTGGCGAAAAGCAGTGGTCGGATGAATATAAATTCAGGCGAAAAGACGGGAGCTATGCCCATGTGTACAATAGAGGATATGTCGTCCACAACGAAAACGGAACGCCTTACAGAATGCTAGGGTCAAAAATTGATCTGACACACCTGAAAGAGGTGGAAGACGAGCTTCGTCAGAGCAATGAAAACCTCAGGAAGATCAACAATGATCTGGATAGCTTTATCTACACCGCATCTCATGACCTAAAATCACCCATCGCAAATTTAGAAGGGTTGATAAATCTGCTTAAAAGGCTTTTAGATGACAGACTAAACGAAAAAGAGCAAAAGCTTCTGGACATGATTGATTTGTCCATTTCAAAGTTCAACAATACCATCAAGGGCCTTACAGAAATTACCAAGGTTCAGAAAGACATGGAAAAAAGCATTTCCAAGGTTTCTTTTCCGAAGACATTAAACACGGTAACAGAAGATATAGACTATATGGTCGCCCAATCCAACGCCGAAATAGAAGCCAACTTTGAGGTTGAGGATATTTATTATAACCCCGGCCATTTAAAAAGTATCTTTTACAACTTTTTGTCCAATGCCATAAAATACCGCGCAGACG
>CAZHZR010000004.1:4031-6570 GCA_964537095.1 uncultured Roseivirgaceae bacterium | reverse complement strand
GACGGTTTCCCGCTGATTTCTACGAGTTATAAATCTGTTAACATACAAACAAAAATAAACGGGGCTGGCAAAGTCTACTATGTCTTATCTGAGACACCTTTGGAGAACATATCGGCGGAGGAAATAAAAAGATTGGCCCTGCTTGAAGAAAATGATCCGAAAGACAGTTTCATTGGCGGTGTCTTCGACTTCACAGCGGGGAATCTGAAGGATACAGCATCCTTAATATTAAACGGTTTTTCCTCAGGCGAAAATATTTTCTCCTATTATATTGCTGAAGGAGTTAAAGGAGACAGCGTCTTTTTAATGCCTGATGAAAAAATAGTGATACAAACAGTCCTTATTAAAGAAAGAGAGCAAGAGAATAAATACTTTTCAGCCAAGCGTGGAAGAGATATAGATTTTCTGCTTTATGCCTTTGAAGATTATTATTTGAGGCCTTTCGAAAATTTCCCGCTTCTTATTTTTCTGCATGGCAAGGGTGAATACAGTAGGAACGGCGATTTGAGTATTTACAAGAATGGAACCATCCCCGATCTAATTCAAGATGGACAGGACTTTCCCTTTGTCATTGCAGCTCCGCAAATTGATACAGGCCGTTGGGATACTGATTTTGTAGACGAATTTGTAGATTATATCATTGCAACCTATAGAATAGACCAAAGCAGAATTTATATGACTGGAAATAGCCTTGGTGGAGTGGGCACATGGGAGTATGCAGGAGATTATCCCGATCGGCTGGCAGCAATGGTCCCTATCTCCGGGCATGGCGACACCCTGGAGGTATGCAATATGAAAAACATTCCCATCTGGGCGTTCCATAATTCGGTAGACAAAATTGTAGACACAAGCGGGTCCATTGACATGGTGGAAGGTATTAACAGCTGCAATCCGACTGGAAAACATGAACCCATATTGACAATATATCCGGATCAAGGGCACGATGCCTGGATCAGAACTTATGACGGCTCGGCAGGGCATGATATTTATTCATGGATGCTTGGGTTTCGGAAAGAAAGTTGAGATTCCCACTTAATCTTCCGTTAGAAATTACATGAGACATTATCAGCACCATTAATATTATGTAAAAGTCTATTTTTAGATAATATTTGTATCTCAAATCTAACGGTCATATTAAAAATGGTTAAATATCTTTATGCAATTCTGATCACCCTTGTACTTTCGTCTTGTCAGTCAGAAAAAAGCAGAAATGTTGTTCCGGAACCGCATCTTGAGCTCGGGCAAAAAGTAACTTTTGTTGGCGGAAATATTGAGAGTGACTATGTGATTGTCGGCTATAAAACTGATTATGCTGGCAAAATCGAAAAAGTTTGGAAAGATCAGGACTACATTGTTTTTATTTATACAAATGCCCAAAATGATATCAAAGAAGGCACAGTCCATGTAAATTCTGTTGTGAAAAAGTAGCATTACAAGCCTAAATGAGCAACTTCAATACTCCTTTATTAAAACTCCTATGTGAAACTCCCGGAGCGCCCGGCTTTGAGAAAGAAATCCGGAATATTATTATTCATGAGATTGAAACTTACTCCGATTCGCTCAAGGTGGATAACATGGGGAATATTATCTTTTTTAAAAAAGGGGACAATAATCCCGAAGATAAGCGGGTAATGGTTGCCGCCCATATGGATGAAATCGGCTTCATTGTCACGCATATTGAAGAAAGTGGATTCTTGAGGTTTCATACATTAGGTGGGTTTGATCCAAAAACACTTACTGCGCAAAGGGTAGTAGTACATGGCAAAGAAGACCTGGTGGGTGTAATGGGAAGTAAGCCTGTGCATGTAATGAGCCCGGAAGAGAAAAACAAGGTTCCGAAAAGCACAGATTATTTCATCGATCTGGGCATGTCCAAACAGGAAGTAGAGAAACTGGTAAGCGTGGGGGATCCTGTGACCCGAAAAAGTGAGCTCCTGGAAATGGGAGAATGTGTCAATTGCAAATCCATCGACAACCGAGTGTCGGTGTTTATATTAATTGAGACCATTAAAAACTTAAAGTCATGTCCGTTTGACTTTTATGGTGTGTTTACAGTCCAGGAAGAAGTAGGATTGCGAGGCGCAAATGTTGCCGCCCATCAAATTAACCCTGACTTTGGCATTGCTCTGGATACTACTATTGCCTACGACGTCCCTGGTGCGCAGCCTCATGAGGAAATTACGGCACTTGGTAAAGGAGCTGCCATTAAAATCATGGATGCTTCTACCATTTGCGACTATAGAATGGTGCGGTTTTTAAAAGAAACCGCCACCAAAAATCAAATAAAATGGCAACCCGAGATTCTTACCGCTGGGGGTACCGATACCGCAGGGCTGCAAAGAATGGGAAAACAAGGGGCCATATCCGGAGCCATATCCATTCCTACCCGTCACCTTCATCAGGTAATTGAAATGGCCCACAAAGCTGATATCAATCACTGCATCAGCTTGCTACAGTCGGCTTTGGCAGAAATTGACCAGTTTGACTGGAATCATTAATACATAACCTATAACAATTCAGACGGTTTCAGAGTATAATT
>CAZHZR010000004.1:1589-3931 GCA_964537095.1 uncultured Roseivirgaceae bacterium | reverse complement strand
CATCTGGCAACTAATAACAATTATATACAGATGAAATACCTACCACTATTAATCTTGCTTTTTGTAGCTATTACCGAAGGAAAAACGCAGGACAATTCTACAACGGTGCGAATTTCCGGAATGGTGATAGATGCCGATAGCCTGAATCCCGTTTCTTTTACATCAATCACTATTAAGCATTCCACGAGAGGCACTGTCAGCGATAACTCGGGCTATTTTTCAATATTTGCCCATGAGCTAGATACGCTGGAGTTCTCAAATGTAGGCTATGAATCCTCGCGGTTTGTAGTTCCGCCGAATCTACCCACCGAAAATTACGGATTGGTGCACACCATGACGCGTGACACAATGATGCTGGAAGAACTGGTAATATTTTCCTGGCCTTCGCCCGAAGATTTTGAACAAGCTTTTCTGTCGCTGGATGTGCAACCAAACCCGTCCACGAGAAGTCAGCGTTCCAAAAAGAACATTCAAAGAGCGTTGGATCAGCAGCTGGCTCGCGAAAAATTTTATTATGATCAAATGCGGTACAACAAGTTCTACCAAATCAGTGGAGAAGTTCCTCCCAATAATTTTCTGAACCCTATCGCCTGGTCAAACTTTATAAGAGATTGGAGGAATGGCTCCTATGCGACAGATGAGGAGTATTTGCCAAGAACAGATCGCTAGTCTTGTTTAGCAACTGGTATTTTCCGGGTTGATCAACCTCAATTTATATCAGTATATTTTTTAACGTCTTCTTCTGTAATTTCGTCTCCGCACATAATTACCAGGCGTTCTATCACATTCCTTAGCTCTCTGATATTACCAGTCCAGGCAGATTTCTGCAGGGTGGCAATCGCTTCATCCATTATCCTCTTTTTTGCGGTTCCGTATTCAGCAGCAATATCCTGAAGAAATTTATCTACGAGTAAAGGTATGTCATCCTTTCTGTCCTTTAGTGGAGGCACTTGTATAAGGATCACACTTAGCCTGTGGTATAAATCTTCTCTAAATCTATTTTCTGCTATTTCCTTCTTGAGATCCTTATTGGTAGCGGCAATCACCCTCACGTCTACTTTGATCTCCTTGTCACCACCCACACGTGTTACCTTATGTTCCTGCAGCGCTCTTAGCACCTTAGCCTGCGCAGAAAGGCTCATATCCCCTATTTCATCCAGAAAAAGCGTGCCACCATGGGCCTGTTCAAATTTTCCTGTTCTTTGCTTGATGGCCGAGGTGAAGGCGCCTTTTTCGTGCCCAAACAACTCGCTTTCAATAAGTTCGGCGGGTATCGCCGCGCAATTTACCTCTACTAAAGGCGCCGCAGCCCTGTTGCTTTTTTCATGTAACCACTTTGCCACTAACTCCTTTCCTGTGCCGTTAGGACCCGTAATTAAGACACGTGCTTCGGTGGGCGCCACCTTGTCTATTGTCTCTTTCACATTGGTGATGGCCGCAGATTCTCCAATAATGTCAAACGTCCTGGAAACCTTCTTACGCAGGGTTTTGGTTTCAGAAACCAAAGTAGACTTATCAAGCGCATTTCGCAGGGTCAGCAACAGGCGGTTTAAATCCGGTGGTTTCTGAATAAAATCGTACGCTCCTTTTTTGGTGGCTTCCACCGCGGTTTCTATAGAGCCATGCGCAGAGATCATGATAAACTGAGGATCTTTCCCCAGTTCATAGGTTTTTTCCAATACTTCAATGCCATCCATCTTTGGCATTTTTATATCACACAAAATAATGTCAAAGTCATTTTCCTGGATGAGCTGAAATCCTTTTTCTCCATCTTCCGCCTCTTCTACCTGGTATTTCTCATATTCCAGAATTTCCCTTAAAGTATTGCGAATACTTCTTTCATCATCAACAATAAGAATTTTGGCCATATCAATATTATGTGCGTAAAAAATCAGTTTAAAAAAATGCAAGCCTGTAAGCCGGGTTCTGTACCCCGAAAGCTATCGGGGCTCTTATCATTTATCTAGCCCTGCTGTCACCAACAAGGTCCATCGGCCTACCCATTCCGCCCTTTACCGAAGTAAAGCAGGGCGAGCAACCCTTCATGCGGAACTTATTTGGCCTTTCAACCCGTAAGGTTTGCCCTGCCCCCGATGTCACCACCGGGGCGGTGAGCTCTTACCTCACCATTTCACCCTTACCCCTATAGGAATAGAGGCGGTATATTTTCTGTGGCACTTTCTGTTCCCGATGATAATCACCAGGACCTTCCTGTTAGGAAGTACGGTGCTCTGCGTTGCCCGGACTTTCCTCCCCGCTCCGATAATTATCGGGGCGCAGCGATAAGACAGCTTGCATTTGCTGTAAAAATACATGAATAACCTTACATAATAAAATGCTGT
>CAZHZR010000004.1:0-1489 GCA_964537095.1 uncultured Roseivirgaceae bacterium | reverse complement strand
TTCAATAGCCCTCGTTTGCAACGAGGGTTCCCGAGAATAGCGATTGCATCGCTATAGTGATTAATAATATTAATAATAAACCTGCCTCATTCTAATTTAAATCGATTGCGGAGACTCAATTCACATCTATACCTGTCAGCCTAAATTCCCACTCGTCCGCTGTGTTCGCCACCTCAAGGATCATTTCTTCGAGCATGTCCTCTGTTACGTTATCCACATAAGCGGAGGCTTCTATGCGAATGGTATCGTCTGCTATCGAAAACTTGGCATGGCAGCATTTTGTATTTGCTTCCAAAAGATTTTTCAGCTCTATTCCGGTATGGAAATCTGCAACTTTTGACGATAATTCAATTAGTGTTTTTTGATATTTTTCGTGGAAAAGAATAGTACCGATTACCGCCTGATAACGGCCATCGTCCAAAGGAACAACCAGAATCCATTTATTTTCATTATATTCATCATACTGCCCCCCAATTCGAACAGCCAATCTTTTGATATATACACCAAGATCCATATCCTTCAAGTTTTCTAGAAATATACTAAATATAGCCTATCTATCCAATATAGCGGTAAATACACCATTATGAAATTATTATGTTTACCGCTTATTGAAATGATATTATTCAAAAATCATAACAGTTAAACTCCTTAGTCGCTCTTTTGTTAAGATTTAAGAAAACGAAAGGAGAGGAAAAGCCGTAGTTTTCGAGATTTCAGTTCCTTCGAATTAAACATGAAACAAGGACTTATGTTATTCGCACATAAGTGGCTCCATACCCAAACTTATCCCGCAAGGCATCTTTAAAGTACTGAATGTTCGTCTCCTTACTCAGGCGCTTATGGATGGCATCCCGTAAAATGCCGTTGCCAACTCCATGAATAAAAGTTATTTCGTCCATTCCGCTCGCTATGGCAAGGTCCAGAGCTTTTTCAAAAGTCTGAAGCTGAAGCTGCAAAATCTGGGAAGAAGATAAACCGGAAGATTTAGCGGAGATCTTTTCAATGTGCAAATCTACAATAGAAGTTGGCCTGCTTATTTCCGCCTTCACATCGCTCTCACTCCTTTCCTCAATTCCCGCGCTCACCAGCGAAGCCAGCTTCTCCTGATCCAATACTTCGGGCGAAATTCCTATTTCAAACAAATAGGCTTTCTTATGAATCACTGGTGCAATCTTCTCATTTTTAAAGAAACCTGAGGCTTTAAATTTGAACCTTTTCTCCACAGGGTTTCTCAAACTATGTGTCTTGCTCGAATAAATAAGTGCCTGAATTATAATTTCAGGCCAGCTTTCGAAATTCCTCCTATCCAATTCATCTATCTTCACATGCGACTGCGGGAGCAAATGCCCTACGCTTTTGCCGTTTAATTTATGGGCATCCTTAAAAAATAGTGCATAAGGAATGGTATAGCTTGTATTGTTGATAATGAATACGCTTAAAGCCTTGTCATTAATCTCATGAAAGGCCAAACAAAATCCAACATCAGCGG
>CAZHZR010000003.1:32337-41166 GCA_964537095.1 uncultured Roseivirgaceae bacterium | reverse complement strand
TCTTCTTTGGATAAGGGTAGATTTTTTTTTAGCCGATACACGGTGGGCCGTTGTATAGAAAATATCAATATTACCACCGCAAATGCCAATAGAAATACCTGTTCTTCAAGGAGATACAGAAACAGATTTGCCAGACAGCCCGCCACGAAGAGGAAGCTGTATTTTCTGACAGCAGCCGTTTTAAAATACCTCAGCTTGGCGCCCAGGGTCTCTTCTAGCATCACTGCTTTTAATCTCTTTTTATAAATTAGGTAACCTGGCAGAGCAATCAGAATAACTGCAACTGCCAATAATGGATGCCAGGCCGCGTCGCCTGTTTCAAAAGAAGGACTGATACCACCAGCTTCCTGCAGATCAAGAAACACAACAATAAACAATAACAAGGGGATGCAAACTGCCCAGTAAAAAATGACATTCATGGAATTCAGGAACTCATCGATCTGCTTTGGGGTAAATTCATCGTTCATGTTGCTCATACTTCTTCAATTATTCAGTGCAAAGGTATTGAAAAAAGCAGCCCCAGAATAAAAAAGGGGGCCAGATAAACAAAGTTTCCACCAATTTAATCCTGCTTGGGTGTTTCAAAACCAATCACAGATCCGGAATGCTAGAATGGAATAACTTGAAGAAAACAAATTTTAATTTTACGATGTAAGTGGAGGCTGCATCTTCCACTTTCTTTTATTATATAATTATTTATCTTGGACAAAATATTAATAATTATGATCAGATATATCCAGCTAACAGCCCTCTTTTTTGTTATCCTTTGCCTCTTTATTATATCATCCTGTGAAAAAAAATCCACGCCTAGTGAGTTGACACAGGGTGCGGTAGATTCGCTGCATCTTGCTTTGCAGACAATGGAAGACAGTTTGGAAATAACCTGGCAAAGAATGATGGAAGATGATGACCAAAAGATAGCCGATGCCAGAAGGCTGTTAGAGGAAATTTCATATACCAATCAATACAATCCGGTTCAATTTGACTCACTCCAGCAAAATTTAAAAACGCTTACAGTGATGCGCTATAGTAGTGTTAGCATGGCAAACTCTGTTTTAATTGATGACTATGACTCCTCATCAAACAAAATCATGAACGAAGTTATCATCATGGCCTCAGCGCATCCGGAGTTCCAGAGATACCCGCTTATGAAGGAGTTGATTTCTGATATTCAGAAAGCGAACGCCCGTGTGTTGAAACACAGGGTTAATTACGATCATGCCGCAAAGCAGTACAATCAGTTTATTGAAGAGCACAAAGATGAACTGGAGCAGGTGGACACTTTAAAAGACCTGCAAAAGAAGCCGCTATTTGAGCTGGCTAGTTGATCATTCTGAAGATGATGCCTGCATGTTGGCGTGGATGATGGTTATTTTAGAGTTTGTCCATCTCAGATTTCACAAAATGTATTAGCTCTCTGATATAAGACCTGCTAAAATCAAACTCAATACCGGCTGCTTTGTAAACCTCAGGGATTGTCTTGGTATAACCCAGCTTCAGCGCCTGCATGTATTGTTGCAATGCCTTTTCGGGATTTTCTTTATAATTTTTCCAAACGGCTATGGCTCCCAGTTGTGCTATTCCGTATTCAATATAATAAAATGGCACTTCGAAAAGATGAAGTTGCTTGTGCCAGTAGAACTGTTTTGCCATTTCCAGATCGGTCCAATCGGTAACATTATCGGAAAGGTCCTCGAAAATCCGGAGCCATGCTTTGCTCCTTTCTGCTTCTGAGTGATCCGGGTGCTCGTAAACCCAATGCTGGAATTTATCAATGGTGGCCACCCACGGTAGCGTTTCAAGAATTTGCCCAAGGTGTTCTTTCTTTGCTCTCTTTAAATCACTAGCATTCTCAAAGAACACATCCCAATGATCCATTGTCAATAATTCCATAGACATGGAGGCGAGCTCTGCTATTTCCGAGGGTGCATCTTTAAAATTATGCAATTCCAGGTCTATCATTAAAAATGAATGGACAGCATGACCACCTTCATGCAGCAGTGTTACCATGTCGCGGACCGTAGAGGTAGCATTCATAAATATAAAAGGCACACCTATCTCTGCCAATGGATAATTGTATCCTCCGGGAGCTTTGTTTTTCCGGGAGTCGAGATCAAGATGTCCCATTTCCTGCATGATTGACAAACAGCTGCCGAGGTACGAATCGAGGCGGTTAAAGCACAAGATAGTCTTATGCATCAGGTCATCACTGCCGGCGAATGGCATCAGCGGTTCTTTTCCGGAAACATCAACTTCTAAGTCCCACGGTCTCAGCACCTCTAACTTTATAGCTTCCTTTCGGGCAAGCGTAAGCTGGTTCAATATTGGCACCACTTCTTCTTTGACAGCATCATGAAAATCTACACAATCAGCAGCGGTATAATCAAAACGTCCCAAAGAGGCAAACATATAATCTCTGAAGTTTGAAAAGTCAGCTTGCAGTGCAACTTTGTTTCGTAGCTTCACCAGAGAAGAAAATAAGGTATCCAACTCCTGCCTGTCTTGTAGTTGCCTGGATGCAATTTTCTCAAAAACCTCCTCCCTTAACCCTCTGTCCTGAGATTGAAGCAGGGTCCGGGCCTGCTGTAAGGTAAGTTCCTCACCGTTTACTTCTACAGTCATATCGCCGAAGATAGCACCGTATCTTTGAGCGAGCTGTTGTATTTGTGTTTGTAGGGGAATGTTTTCTTCCCTAAAAATCTCCAATTCCATTTCGAGAGATCGCGTCAGAATTTTATATCCTTCATCTTCTGCCAGCTTTTCCAAAAAAGGGCTACGTGCTGCCTTTTCGTTCAACTGATTGTTAAATGGAGCCATCTGAGGCTCTATCTGACTGACAAAAAAATTAAACTGTTCCAGGAAAGCTTCGTTGGCTGTGTCAGTGGTCATGCGTATATATCGCCAGCCCATATCCTCCGACAATACTGACTCTAATTCGCTTCGATCCAGAAACCACTTTTTCAGATCCTCGATTGAATTTATCTCTCTTTGCAGAAGCGCCTCATAATATGGCCGGATCTTATCCCAATTGTCCACTTTAAAAGTATCTGGAAGAAATTTTCTTGGCTGTTTTTCCAGCGATAAAGGCGAAGCATTCATAGTCAGTTTGAGTAATTTTAGGCGCAATTTATAGATATTAGCTGTATGTCGAAAGCCCGACTTTGAATTGCCTCTGCCAAAAGAGGAGTTGAGGGCGATGAAAAATCAGGTTCATAAACCGATTTATAGTAACTTTGCAGAGGAAAAAATCTAAATATTAATAAACATGAAAAATATTTCTTTCAATAACTATCCGGGTTTTGTTCTTGGTATCTGCATGCTGTTGCTGGTATCGTGCGGGGGAAAATCTACAAATGAACAGCAGCAAACAGAAACAAATCCAGGCGCTACCAATGCTGTTGATGACCAGACCAGGAATCATGTAAATAACGTGCTTGACGAATACTACGCATTGAATGCTGCTTTGGTGGACACAGATGCTGAAAAAGCACAGTCTGCAGGGGAGAAATTAGCGGGTACCTTTGAAGATTTTGATGCGAATACTGTGGAGGAAGATTTACGAGCTGCCTATAATGAAATTTCAGGAAAGATCCATCAGCATGCAAAAGAAGTGGCCCAATCTGAAGACATTGAAGTTCAACGGGAAAACCTTGTTGATATCACTGCCGGGGTTTACGAGATGTTGAAGACTTTCAGTGCAAATGAAAACGAAGTTTACTATGCCTACTGCCCCATGGCTTTTGATAACACAGGTGGATACTGGCTAAGCGACAAAAAAGAAATCAGGAATCCTTATTTTGGTTCGAAGATGTTGAAATGCGGATCGGTAAAAGAAACGATCGCTGAAAATTAGAGGAAGAGAATTTGTAAGGCATTAAAAGGGGCTAATCTGGAAGACTAGCCCTTTTTTTATCGCATTTATCAAACTTACTGCCAATTGGGTATTATTCTCTTACAATATGCTTGTTAAACAATTCATCTGCCGTGTTTTCATCTACATGAAAACACCATGCATTCTGAGGTTGAAAGCACACGACAGGACCAATTTTGCATCTATCAGTACATTCCGTCTTAACGATTTCTACCTCGGGCGATAAGCGCATATCTTTGATCAGGTCTTTATAGCTTTTTGCTATTTGTTTCCCACCCCTCTTTTTACATTTACTCCCCGCGCATATATAGACGACCTGCTTAGGTTTGTTATTGATATTTGTATCTCCCATTCCTGTTTTCTTTTAAAAGAATCAAATCGAACTAAAGGTTCAAAATTTTTCGCGACTTCCTCGGGTTATGATGCAATGGCCTGCATCAACAAGCCGCAAATATAGGCGCCATAAGTACCTAAAGCATATCCAAGTACTGCCAGCAACACTCCTACTGGCGCCAGAGAAGGATTGAAAGCCGAAGCTACAATCGGAGCAGACGCAGCTCCTCCTATATTTGCCTGGCTCCCTACCGCCACAAAGAAAAAAGGAGCTTTAATGAATTTCGCTACCACCAGCAGTAACGTAATATGCACTAATATCCAGGTAATGCCTACCATGAATAACCCGGGATTATGAAAAATAGCGGTTATGTCCATTTGCATGCCTATGGTAGCTACCAGTATGTACAGCAAAACGCTTCCTAATCTGGAGGCACCTACACCTTCCAATCTTCTTGCGGGCGTGAAAGACAGCGCCAGTCCCAAAGTAGTGGCTATGACAATCAACCAAAAGAAGCTCGATGTAAGGCTAAACTTATCCAGGTATGGGGCCTTTTCTTCAATAATAGGCACTATAATGTCGGCTCCAAAATGGGCAAATCCTGTAATTCCAAAACCCACTCCCAAAACCAGCATTGTTTGAGCCAGTGTAGGAATTTGAGCTATGCTGAGCCTGTATGCTTCGATTTTATTTTTTAGTTCCTCAATGGCAGAGGCGTCCGCCTTTAGCTTCTTATCCCACTTTTCGGAATTCCCGGCCCCGTACAACAAAAATGCCATCCATATATTGGCTACAATAACATCCACGGCTATCATGGCAGAAAATAACCCCGGACTTGCGCCAAAAACTTCATACATGGCCGCCTGATTAGCTCCTCCCCCAATCCAACTGCCAGCGATGGTGGTCAAGCCACGCCATACAGCGTCGGCGCCCACGCCGCCAACTACATCAGGCGCAAACACGGATACAATCAAAATGGCTATTGGCCCACCGATTATTACCCCTATCGTAGCCGTAAAAAACATGATCAAGGCTTTGGGGCCTAATTTTAAAATGCCTTTAAAATCGACACTCAAGGTAAGCAGTACCAAACTGGCTGGCAACAGATATCGGGACGCTACAGTATATAAAGATGACGATTCACCTGATATGATATTCAGGCTATTTAATATACTCGGTAAAAAATAGCATAAAAGTAAAGAAGGGATGTAGGTGTAGAACTTCTGCCAAAATGTATGCTTACTGGACGCTGTATAAAACACCAAAGCTAATATGATGGCTAAAATACCCAATACCACCGCATCATTGGTAATCATCGGGCTTGCCTTTTCAATCTCTTCCATATTTTAAAATCTTGGTAAAACTATTGTAAATTTTGCAATCTGATATCGTATGGCTATTTACTTTTAAAGGAATCCAGAAGTATGTCTATCCGGAAAGCTTTGCTATTTTCAAGCAACCTCAAGTTCGCCCGACACTAATTGTAATACCATGCGTTTAGATTCTGTTTTTCAAAAGTGCTTTAAATTCGCTTAAGATCATAGCCGTTGCACCCCAAACAATATTTCCCGAAAAATCAAAATACGGTGTTTCAAGCTCAAAACCTCTTACATTTAAAGTAGTAGATTTTATAATTTCCGGATTCATCAATTCATCAATAGACGCCTCTATAATGGCTTCCACTTCATAAGGGTTGGGAATAAACATAGGCTGCGATTCGGTATATCCTACCACAGGTATTACTTTAAAATTGCTGGCCATCACATACAATTCCGAAAGCTGTCCCAATACCGTTATCTCATTTGATTTAACCCCAATTTCTTCCTCCGCTTCCCGAATAGCTGTAGCAGCAAAGCTCCTGTCTTTCTCTTCTTTTTTGCCACCCGGCAAACTAATCTGGCCGCCATGTACACCATTGTAATTCGGCCTCAACATCAATGGAAAATATATTTGATCTCCTTTTTGATATATTAAAATAAGCACACTTCCTTGCTTCGGAGTTAAACTCGGTTGTTGTATTAACTGATGGTGTTTTGGCATCATTCGCTCATGTTCCTTTACTCCGGGCAGGGGGCGTTCGAAAGCCTTTTTTAAAGTTTGTATATACGTTGAGAGCATGTTTGAACCAGTTTTGTCGCGGATGTGATCGATCCGGCAGGAGCTAGGATATCAACGGCAAAAAAGCCTAAGCTCAAAATAATTATAAAAACCGCTATAAACCAAAAAAGCCATCCATAGGACAGCTTTTTTGATGTTTAAATGTAGCATTTATTTCTTTATAAACTTCCAGGTTTCAGTTTTATTGTCAGTAGCAATTTTGATAAAGTATATCCCGGAAGGATACGCTGCCATATCTATATCCAAATCAATCTTACGACCGGGCTTCGAAACAATCTTTTCAACGATACTGCCTACACTGTTGATCACATAAATCTCAGATGGAAGCGGCTTCGAAAGATCTACTTCTATATGAAGGACACTTTCTACCGGGTTGGGATACAATTTGTGCGACAATACATTGGGGCTATCTTTTATTCCCAATATTTGCGGCACCTTGTACAATTCACTTACTTCGCACCCACTTTGGTCTGTAATCACTACCCTGTATTCTATCGCATCTAAATTGTAGATATCCCTGGTAGTCTCTGTGGTAGTCCAGAAATATGAATATGGGGGCAAGCCACCTCGCACCTCCAGCTCAATGGAGCCATTTGCTACCAAACCCACCTTTTCCGAAACAGTAGCCGTAACTTCTAATGGTTCGGTAACGAATACAGAAACCACATTGCTTACCATTTCATAGCAGATGGTAGAATATACAACCCTTCTAATATCATAGTTTCCAGGAGCGTCCAGGGATGCATTCACCAGGTCTTTTCCTGTGCCTGGCAGCGCAATCCAATCACCACCATTATGCCTTGCTTCATAGCGGTATTCGTAAACGCCACTACCACCCACTGGAAGCGAACCTACAATGTTTAATTCATCGGTAGCACCGCAAAAGATAGCGTCCGTTCCTGTTGGTTGCTCCAGGGTATTATTGCTTAAAGGCTGCTGCACAACGACCTGAAGGAGGTTGCTGGTATCAGCACAAACAGCGGAAGTAACGATCCTTCTGTAAGTGTAATTTCCCGGAAGTAAGACATCTGTTTCTTCGAAGCTATCCTCGAACGAAGTCAACGGGCTTGCTGTAATAGTCTGTACTACAATATATTCCTCTCCGTTGAAGCTTCTTTCCCATACACTTGTATAAGTGCCATCGCCTCCTGTCATAGGCAATGTTTCTACGACAAACCCAGTTGGATCGGAACAAAAATCCAGAGAAGCCATTGTTAATTTATTTTCCGATAGTTCCGGATACACCATGATGGTGATCAGATTACTTGCTACCGGACTACAACTGCCTGATGCTACCATTCGACGGTATTCATATTTTCCGGTTACACTGATAGCTTCATCCCGCAGATTTTGCGAGATTCCTACTTCTTCAAAAAGGCCATCATCAATACTTCTTTCCCAGGTAAAGACGTAGGTGCCATCTCCGCCCGTCGGCACAGAACCGTCTATGGCTATGGCAGATGAAATTCCGCAATATTCCATAGATGCAGGAGTAGTGATATTATTTTCTGCGATAAGCGGAATAATGGTTACAAAAATAGTATCGCTGGTACTGATACAAGCGGAAGAAATCACCTTTCTGTAATACTTGTACACACCTGGTGTGAGGTCCTCGTTTTCCGTGTAGTCGACGGTATTGGATGTAAGATCTTTGGCTGGGTTGGAGTCTTTTTTCCTATACCAGTTATATTCAAATAGTCCATTTCCTCCAGTCATTGCCGAACCTTCCAGTTCGAAGCCTGTCGCATTGCCGCAATAAATAACATCTTCCGCTTTGCTGATGGTATTGGGGCTGAGTCCGGGCCTGACGAAGACACTTAAAACATTGCTGTTCTTAACGCCACATGGTGCTCCCACCACAGACCTCCTGTATTGGTACTCGCCAACCTCTTCAATATGATTGTCCACTAAATCTTCAGTGTTGCCACCTATTGGTAAGAATCCACCGCCATTATACTGTCTTTCCCAGCTGTAAATGAGCGAAGGACCGCCACCTGTCGGGGTATTTCCATTAATGGTAATTTCGTCAGGAATATCGCAATATTCAAGTTCAGCGGCGTTAATACCCACATTCGTTATGTCAGTATATACTTCTACCGAAACAATATTACTATAGATGATCCCACAGGTTGGAGAGATCGTGGCTCTCCTGTAATCATATAATCCGGGCGTAAGCACAGTCTCTTCTTCGTAATGGAGGCCATCCTCTCCTACTACCGTGAATTCTCCCTCATTAACGCGCTTTTCCCACTGAAACAAATACGATCCGTCCCCACCCACAGGGATTTCTCCATTAATGGTAAAGCCGGTTCCTGTAATACAAAACTCCTCTATGCTCGCATTATGAATGGCATAATTACTCACTTCGGGATAAAGAATAAACGAGAAGATGTTACTTTGGTGTTCTAGCGTACACGCCATTGTCTTTGCGATTCTTCTGATCTCATAAAAGCCCGGCGCTGTAATTAGGGCAGGGTCATAATCTTTCGCATTTGCACTTGGGATA
>CAZHZR010000003.1:0-32237 GCA_964537095.1 uncultured Roseivirgaceae bacterium | reverse complement strand
GCCTCAGATCCCGAGACATCATCGTTATCATAACGCAAGCTTCCTGAAATATTAAGATCTCCTATAGACGAGTTGAAAAGCCAGGATCTTGTGAGATAACCGGCCGCGCTAATATCATCAGGATGTTTGCCTTCCCGCAGCGCAACACTCAAGGCTGAGCCTGGGGTAAATGTTCCGGAGTTGACCTTAAGGTAAGCCGGTGTATATTGGGTTTCGCCATTTCTTTCGCCAACCGGAAATAAGAACTCACCAGGAGCTGCGAAAACCTTCTTCAAAGTTCCTGCGCCTTCGATTGCCACAAAATTACTTGTAGAAAAATCTCCCGCAATAAGAGGGCTATCTTCGCCCAGGGTAAAATCAAAACCACTTAAACCGAAAACACCGCCATTCAAGGTCAATTGCCCATCGATAGACCTGTGGTCGTGAAGTGAAACATTAGGGTTTGATATTATCAAGTTAGAAGGACCATTGATTGCTGGAAATTCGAAATCATCCGTTAAGATAGGATCCGTGCTTGCATACTCCAATCCTCCATCCACACCATATACCAGCCCAAATCCATTTGGATTTAAAGTTGCATCTGTCAGTGTCAATAGCCCATTAATTGTAGTGTTAGTAGACAAAGATTTGGTAGTACTTCCACCAATATACAAGTCGTAGTAAGTTTCAACCTGCGCTGCACCAGCTATGCCACCATTCGTGGGTAGCGCAATGGCGGCGGCTCCGATTTCTTCAACTATTACGAGGCCTGATAATTCTAAATCCTGTGCAGCAATGATAAAGGCGCTGCGTCCGAGGTTAAGTGTGGCTAAAGTACCTAAAATAAAACTTTGAAGCGGAGCAGATGGTGTTCGCGCAATTCCTGTCAACGGAGGGTTAAAGACCACACCGTCCATGAGCGTAATGTTGCCACTTAAGGATAATGAATTTCCCGCAAGAAGGTGAGCTGAATTCACGGTAAAGACCCCGGAGAAAACAGTAAGATTGTCAAATCTAAAATCTTCCTCCAAAATGGCGGCGGCACCTTCGTCAAAAGCGATTTCCGTATTAAAACCCGTTAAACCATTGGAAGTTCCTCCACTGCCTGGTGCAATAATTACCCTGTCCGAATCTCCCCTGAATCGCATTTTTCCTTCTGCCTCTGAAACAATCCACGCTCCGGGCGATGCAGGCGGAAGCACTGCATTATCCCCCGGAAGAGGTCCGTTAAAAAACCTGAGATGACCCCATACATCTAAAGTGGCAATATCCAGATCTAGGAACGCATTGGTGTGAATATGTAAATTCTTACATACAGCACTGGCATCTAGTACAATATTTATTGATTCCTGAAGGTAAACCGAGGTCTCTTGTGTTGGAAAATTATTTTCCGGAGCAGGTGTCCACGAACTCCCATCATAAACTTCCCAAACTCCAAATTCACGCCAGGCACCGTCTGCGGTAGCCCTGAAATCTCCTGCCTGAGGATCATGCTGTGCCTGAATGGCATAAACTCCCAGAAAAAAAAGTAATAAGAATAGATTTTTTTTGTTTACCAATAGCCGACTTATATATAACATGGAAATACACCTTAGATAAAATTTACTCATAACATCACACATTTAAGAGTAAAGAAAGTGCTTAGCGGCTTCTAAACGAATCTAAAGAAATTAAAAATATTACATAGCTAAGATTAAAGAAAGGAAATACAAATTTAACAGCACTGACAACCAGAAGATTACATGTTGAAACATCATTAAAAGAATATCACTTTAATACTAATAAAATATTGCAAAAAGCATAATACCTTGCTAGAGGACTAATCACTAAAATTACCAGGGTTGGCAAAGACTTCCGGTCTTATAAATGATCAAATACAGTGGGTGTTGTTTAGTGATACACTTTCTTCCTCATGGAAGTTGACTGATTTGGCCCAGGCCTCACAGGCGTTTTTCCGATCGTTTGCTTCAAAATAAGCAAGGCCGAGATAATGATAAAGCTTTTCTACGGTATTGTCTAGAAGGACGGCCTGTTCTAATACAGCGATTGCATCGTCTGGCTTTCCGGTTTCTATGTAAAAAATCCCTTTATTTCTGTATGCCCAGGCGTTTTTCGGATCCAGGGATAAACTTCTGTCTATATCTTGTCTAGCTTTATCGAGTTCCCCCATCAATAAATAAATGTACCCTCTGTTGTTTAGGAAGTAAGCGTCAGCAGGGATGATTTCGATGGCTTTATTAACATTTTCCAAGGCTTGCGCGTAGTCTTTTTCAGCCGCATAGAGTAAGGACAGCGCGTTATAGGCATTTGCTTCCTGAGGGCTTAGTTGAAGCGCATTTAATAGATCACTTTCAGCTCTTTTATGATTTTTTAAATAGTAGAAAAGCGTCCCACGGTTTACGTAAGTTTCTGGATTTAAGGAGTCTATCTCGAGAGATTGGTTAAAATGCCGCAGGGCAGCATCATAATCATTGAGCTTTGAATATACCAGCCCAAGGTTAAAATGTACGTAGGCAGAGTCAGAGTATGCGGATAGCACTACATCCAGGTCCTCCAATGCCCTCTTATAGTTCTTCAATTGATAAAAGGCATTCGATCTGTTATAGTAGGCATCTATAAACATGGGGTCATACAATGTGGCCATATTATAATCGTCAATAGCTTTATTGAATTGACCCAACTCATAATATGCTATACCTCTGTTATTATAAGCAGTCACAAATCGGGGATCAATTTCTAACGCTTCGGTATAATAGCGGGCAGCTTCTTTATATGTTTTTAATCTAAGTTGCTCGTTTCCTTTCAGGAAAAATCTTGCTTTGTCGCTCTCAGGGCTGGAACACGAAATGCTTATACCGCACACAAGCAGTATGATTAATTTTATAGCCCAGCTAAATTGACTAGTCCTGAAGATCGAATCCAACATTAACAATTGTAATTATGATATAAGGAGAATATTAAAAACAAGACGAAATTTTACACTATGGATGCTGCTGTCCATTTCTGATGAGAACCACAGGCTTTCAATCCATGCATCCAAAGTCCTGAGCAGCTTATTTCCTTCCGGTTTATGCTTAAATAACCGATTTTACTTATTTAAGTTTTGGGTAATTACCGTTGCTTTCAGCTCATTCAAGATATTGTAGAGCCCGAAAAAGGTTCTGTTTACATACAACCCATGCTTAGACCCTCTGGCAGTTTTAGAATTCCGAAGTTCCTTCATCCTGCCCAGCCTGTCTCCCATTTCAAAAATATTTTGAAAGTAAGCGTCGTTGCCAAAATCAAATTGATCGCTATGGAAAGGAATGCTCAAGAGGCCTATCATCTCCTGGAATATCCGAGTGAAAAAAGCCTTTTCTTCGGGACTGTCTTTTTCACTTAAAAATTGAAGTTCGTAAAAGATGCGAACTAACTCCTCCTGTTCCTGAATGGTATTTCTATTCAGCAATTTAAAGTAAGGGATATAAAACGCATCTGGTATTTCCTTAATGCACCCAAAGTCTACAACGCCGACTTCTCCATCTGGTGTTATGATAAAGTTTCCCGGATGCGGGTCGGCATGAATGGTTTTAAGCTGATGGAACTGAAAATCATAAAAATCCCAAATGGCTTGCCCCACCTTGTTTCTAAGCGCTTGAGGAGGATTTTTTGCAACAAAATCTTTGATGTGCATGCCATCGAGCCAATCCATGGTAATAATTCTCTTGCTGGATAGCTCCGGATAGTATTTTGAAAAACGAAGATTCTCCAGATGAACACAAGCCTGCGAAATTTCTATGGATCTTTTTAATTCCAGTTCGTAATCCGTTTCTTCCAACAGCTTCACCTCCACTTCTTCCATGTATTGATCGATATCTTTCTCACTCAGCTTTAGTAATCTCAAAGCGATTGGCTTCACCAGTTTTAGATCCGAGCCCACACTGTCAGCAATTCCGGGATATTGAATTTTTACTGCAAGCTTCTTCCCGTTTAAAGTAGCAGCGTGCACCTGCCCGATTGATGCAGCATTTACAGCATTTTGTGAAAAGGTATCAAATATTTCGGAGGGGCTCTTGCCAAAATATTTCTGGAAGGTTTTTACAACCAAAGGGTAAGACAACGGTGGAGCGCTGTTCTGGGCTAATGCAAATTTATCTGTATAGGCCTTTGGCATTAAATTTCTATCCATGCTCATCATCTGAGCTACTTTTAGTGCACTGCCTTTTAACTGGCTCAACGATTCGTAAATATCAGATGCGTTGTCATGATCTAACTGCTCTCTCGATAAGGCCGGATTGAATGCTTTTTTTGAATAGTGTTTGATATAATTTCCTCCCACCTTGGCACCAGTCTTAAGGAAACTGGTGGCTCGCTCTACCTTGGAAGTAGGTATTTTTGATTGTTCTTTCATTATTGGTTTTGTAATTTGGCCATAGCCAACTAGTCAGATGGACTACATCTACTTCTTTTGAGATCGGATTCTATTGATTGAAGGCTTTGCAATTCTACCGACTTTGGTAGACGAACTTTGCAAAATCTGCAAAAGAGTCTAACGCTGATTTACCCATCAAGTCGAGTGAAAAATTCATTGATTTTTCTATTGCAGCGTCAGTTTTCTCAAAGCCTTTGCTCTCATCCTTTATCCAAAAATTGAATATGAACAGGAATTGTAACCACAAGCCTCTGGAATATTGTTTGCTGATCAGAAACCTTTCAGCGACCTCACCTGTCTCTTTTCCTTCCTCAATTAATTCATTGATATAATTTAAATATTGGTCCTTGAAATCATCCAGAGAATCATTTGATAATTTCGCAGGGAAACTCTTTTCGGTAGCGTTAATTATAAAACTCCTGTCTTCTTTTAATAATTCAAAAAGTGTATAGAAAAAAGCAAGCAATTTTTCTCTGACGGTATAATTAAGATAAACCTCATCAGAGGTTAATCTGGACATCGTTGTATCAAAATAATTTCGCCAAATCTGCTTTTGAATTGCCCGAAGGGAGCTAAAATGGCTATAAAATGATGCTTCGCTTATCTTTAAATACTTTGAAAAGTGGTAGGCGGAATCTGATTTTCCGTCGTTTTGAAGTACAAATTCTTTATATTTTTCTATTATTATTTCATCATTCAAGCTTTCATCCTGGTTGAAAGAAAGGTCGGCATATTCAGGATCTAGCGGGTTTTCCTCGGGATTATTCATATTTAAACGTATTTATCTGCTTGTAGTGGTGCTTACACATTTTAATTAGCATATACGTTTGTTTGGTGCGAGGTGTTATTCTTTTCCTTCCTCCAGCTCTATTTCTTTTACAGCTACTTTCACCGCATTTTTACTTGGTCTGATTACCCTTCCTCGTGACTTTGCATAAGCCTGTGTGAATTCCGCTCCAAGCAACAATATTACAGAAGAATAGTATACCCACATTAGTAAGACCACCAATGAGCCGGCTGCGCCATAAGTACCTTGAAAGTCGCTGTTCCCTATATAAAAACTAATCAGGAACTTCCCAAAAATAAACAAGACGGTCGTGATAATCGCACCTACGCGGACGTCGCTCCACTTTATTTTGGCGTCGGGCAGAAACTTGAAAATCATAGCAAATATGAAGGTAACTACTATGAAAGAAATGGAAAAGTTAATCACCTCCATCACGTAATAGGTAATTCCGGAAAACATCTTCGTAAGAAAAGTCTTGAAAACTGCCAAAAGTGCATCCAATAACAATGAGACCATCATTAAGAATCCCAAGGTCACTACAAGCGCAAATGACAATATTCTGTCTATTGCCAGCTTAACATAACCTTTTTTAGGAACTGGCTTTACTTTCCAAATTGCATTTAGGGCACCTTGAATAGAAACAAATACGGTAGTCGCACTGAATAATAAGGTAGCAATTCCAATAATGGTGGCGACAATTCCTGATTCCGACTGGCTGGCGTTTTCTATAATTTTTTGCACTTCTTTCGCACTCTCAGAACCCACCAGTCCCTCTATCTGGAAATACAACTCGCCGGTGACCGCCTCCCTGGCAAAGAACTCACCAGCAACAGCAATAATAATGATTAATGCTGCTGGCAATGAAAAAATAGTATAAAAAGCTATACTGGCAGCATAAAGCATTGGATTGTCTTCAATAAATCTGTTGAACACATCTTTAAGAATCTCCCAGTATTGTTTGGCTGACATCATTTTTTTCATTCTTTCTTTACAATAACTAAACGCCTGTTTTGTTCAAAAAAATAAGCATCCGGAAGAGATGCTTATTTGTTAAAATTTGTCAAAAAATATTTAAAAACGTCAGGCTCCTCTTATAAGCCTTAGTAAAATTGCAATAACAGCTATTACCAACAGAATGTGAATCAAGCCGCCGGCACTGTAGGCGAAAAACCCAACAGCCCAACCGATAATTAATATAATAGCTATAAGATATAGTAAACCACCCATAATTGTTTTAGTTTTATATTATAAATAATTAAACTCCCCTCCCGGTTACTAATCTCCATATAACCGCGATGATAGCAATTACCAGCAGGACATGGATGATTCCCCCGGCGCTATAAGCAAAAAATCCTACTGCCCAGGCAATGATAAGTATAACTGCAATTAACCATAATAGATTACTCATAACTTAAAAAATTTATAGTGAGAAAAAAATATAATTTGTATAAATAAATCCTGATTAATATTAAGATAAACTGCGAACAGGTTTTTTTGTTAAGTTAGTAGGCTATCACGTACTACTACCGACTGTTTCTTAACATGTAAGATTTGAAGGCTTACTACTCAGACTTCAAAAATAAAATCTCAAAATCATATTGTTATAATTAAAATATTATAAAATTGTTTTAAAAAAATATAAAAAAATCAAAAAAGTTCCCTCAGAGACGTTTTTTTTAACATTTATACTGTATTTGATTTTAATGTGAAAAAACAGAGGTGTAAGTTAATTGCATTAAAATAATAAAATTATTTATTCCTTTAGTGTAATTTTATAAAAAGGTTCTTCCTTTGGAATAAATTAATTTTGGGCGTATATGGGTATAGTAATCAAACCTGAAATATTTCTCCTCGGCTTTGATGAAGGTACAAAAAAGAGAATTTATTCTTTTTTACTTCAACAGGGTTTTGAGGTAGTTCATATTTTTCAAGATAAAATTCTAGCTGAAAATATCACAGTTAAAAACACCTCCGTAGTTATAATTGCGGATAATGGAAATGCTGTTCCTGGAAAACTTCTCGAATCCTTTGTTCCTCGCCGGCTTTTTACATATAGTCCTGTCATCGTTTTAGCAGCCTCATATGATATGCAGCGGGAAAAGTTGTTCTACGAGGAAGGCGTATTTGATTATATTGAAACTTCAGCGGCATCTGCCCAACTTTTGGACAATGCCATACAAAAGGCAGTGTTAAGACATAAAAGCCTTGGCATCAATAAAGACAAAATAGCATCACTGATAGAAAGCGAAGCAAAATTCAAAACCATTGCTGAAAATTCGCTGGACTTTATAGGGATTTTATCACCTGGCTTAGTTTTCACCTATATTTCCCCCAGTATTAAATACTTGCTAGGATATTCACCGGAAGAAATATTAAACAAAAATCCATTTCAAATCTTTGCGTTAGAGGATATTGAAAAAATACCCTCTACGGTAATCAAAGCAGAGTCACTCGAAAGGTACCACTATAGATTAAAGCATAAGAGTGGGGAGTACAGATGGTTTGAAACCACTTTTAAGCCTCTCAAAGATGAAGCGGGGAATATTTTACAATTGCTGGCAACCTCAAAAAATATTACAAAGAGAAAGCAGCTTTCTTTCATGCTCGAAGAAATGCAGCATCTTGCGAGAGTGGGAGGTTGGGAATATTATCTGGAAGACGACAAAATATATGGTACAAAAGAAATCGCCAATATATTTGACGTCCCAAAAGACCAACATCTTGCATTTAGAAAAGCGCTGGGAATGTTTACGCATACCTCCCAAAAAATGATTGAACGGGAACTCAGCCAAACCCTTGAGTATGGAAAAAGCTGGGATCTTGAACTTTCTTTTGTAGATAGCAGAAACCAAATCAGGTGGGTAAGAACAGTAGGAAAACCTTACTACCTCAATGGCAAAGTACATAAGTTGGGTGGAACGCTTCAGGATATTTCTGAAAGGGTAAATTATGAGGAACTACTTTACAAAAAGCAAAGTGAGCTAAAAGCGTTTGTTGAAAACACACCTGCGGCAATAGCCATGTTTGACAAAAGCATGCGGTATATAGCAGCGACTAAAAAATGGTGCGAGGACTATTCAATTTCCGAAAAGAATGTCATTGGCCAAATACATCATGATATTTTCCCAAAAACTTCGGTGAATTGGGCAAAGATATATGAGAGATGCCTGCACGGAGCTGTTGAAAAAAGAGAAGAAGACAAGTTTATTTTTTCCGACGGGAAGGTAGAGTGGTTAAAATGGGAAATCAGGCCCTGGTACAACTATCGCAACGAAATTGGCGGTCTGTTAGCCATGTCTGAGATAATTACTGCGCGCAAGGAAGCAGAAGAGCTTGCTTATCAGCAGCAGAAAAGGATGCGGGAGATCTACCAGATCACATCTGATATTACTGGGGATATCAGTGACAGAATTAAAAAAGTAATAGAAAAAGCTACCCTCGCCCTGAGTATGGATGTGGGTATTTTAAGTAAGATCTCAGGAAACAACTATTTAATTAAAGAGCATTTTGATAATGTAGGTCTTCTAAACCCAAACCAAAGAGTATTTCCTTTAAACAACACCCTGTGTCATATTACCTATGGAGAAAATGGTGTTGTCGCCATTAATTCGTTGGCTTCATCCCCATATGAAAGCCACCCGACAGTTTCTAATATACCCGTTGCATCCTATATAGGTGTTCCTATCTGGAAGGATGGGCTAAAATATGGCACACTCAGCTTTAGTTCCCAAAATGCACTAAAAGACGAGGTAAGCCAGGCAGATCAGGATTTTGTGCAGTTACTGGGGCAATGGATAGGGGCTGCTATTGACAGGCGAACGTTTGAACGCGAAATAGTAGTTGCCAAAGAAAAAGCCGAAGAAGCATCTAAAGCAAAAGCACATTTCCTCTCTACCATGAGCCATGAAATACGTACTCCATTGAATGCTGTGGTAGGTATTGCCTATTTATTGTTACAACAAGATCCGAAACCAGAACAAATTAAAAATCTTCAAACCCTGCAGTTTTCTGCAAACAATCTACTGGCGCTGATCAATGACATTTTGGATTTTTCAAAAATAGAATCTGGCAAAATTGAGATTGAGCGAATTGAATATGATATAAAGCTAATGCTTGAGAGGCTCTATGCTATGTTAGAATTCAAGGCAATAGAGAAAAACATAGACCTAAGCATGCATATTTCTCCTGCCTTACCAGTCAAAGTAAAGGGAGATCCCACCAGGTTAAACCAAATCATAACAAATCTAGTCAGCAATGCCATTAAATTCACTGAAATTGGCGGCGTGAACATTTCGATAGATGTGATGGAAGAAACCACAAAAAATATTGCAGTTAAAATAACCGTTACAGATACTGGCATTGGAATCCCCAAGGAAAAGCTTCATAATATATTTGACAGCTTTACGCAGGCAAGCTCCGATACTTCCAGAAAGTATGGCGGTACCGGATTAGGACTCTCAATTTCGAAGAAGCTTGCAGAAATGCAGGGGGCAAATATTACCGTAGAAAGCACCTTAGGGAAAGGATCTGCTTTCACACTGCATCTGACTATGGAAAAAGCCTCAGCAGATACTCTCCCTGATGAAAAAGAAGTGGAAGAATTGGAAAACTATGACATTTCCGGTTCTGTGGTTTTGCTGGTGGAGGACAATGAGGTCAATCAATTGGTAGCAAAACAATTTTTAAAAAATAAGGACATCAAAGTTGATGTTGCAAATACAGGAATCGTGGCATTGGAAAAAATTAAATCGATGGAATATGATTTGATTTTAATGGATTTGCAGATGCCGGAAATGGATGGCTATGAAGCCGCTGTCAAAATCCGCTCTGTCCACGAACGATATTATCAGGAAATCCCTATTATTGCACTTACCGCTTCTACCATGTCAGAGGTAAGAAAGCGGGTATTGGAAGCAGGAATGAATGACTACATCAGTAAACCTTTTGTACCTGATACTTTTTATAACTGTTTGTATAAGTATATCAAAAAATCACCAAGAAGCAAATTGAACAATCCCTCTGAAGAAATCGAGCCAATTTTGATCGAGTTTGATAAGGTTTTTGAGTTCGCCTTTGGCGAAATGTCGTTCTACAGAGAGCTATTGGGAAAGATAAAAGATGAGTTTATTACGTTCAAGCACCAATTTAACGAGGCATTGGTGTTAAACGATCTTGAGAAAATAGCCTTTCTAAAGCACCGGCTTTCCTCCTCCCTCAAGATTCTAAACCTGATGGAACTGGAGAACAATATTGAATCTGTGCGGGTAATGGTGAGCAACAGGACTCCGGAAGATGAAATACAACTAACCGCGACCATTATAGAAAAAGAATGTGTGACTATAGTCAACAATATCAACCAGGAATTAGAAAAAACTGCTGAGGAATCCTACAATAACTAAAATTGGAAATTAGCTATAATTTAGGTTTTTAATGGGAGAAGCTATAATTTTCAATATAATTCCGGCCCGTCTGATTTAGGCCTAACATTTTTATGGTTTTATTATCGATTATTATTCCTGTTTACAATCGGCCCAATGAGGTATTTTCATTGCTGCAAAGCCTGATAGTACAAACGGATAAAACCTTCGAAGTGATTGTTGTTGAAGATGGCTCCCAGGTAAGTTGTGCTGATGTAGTCCAACAATTTTCTCCTTCCTTAGATCTACACTACTACCCAAAAGAAAACTCCGGCCCCGGCTTATCCAGGAATTACGGTGCTGAAAAAAGCAAAGGTGACTACCTTATTTTTTTTGATTCGGACTGCGTCATTCCTCCAGGTTATATCGCCGCTGTAAGAGAAAAGTTAAAGATTAATTATACCGATGCTTTTGGAGGTCCTGACAGGGCTGACCTGTCCTTCACCCCTGTTCAAAAGGCTATAAACTATTCTATGACATCTTTTTTCACTACGGGCGGCATCCGGGGCAGCAAAAAAAGTATGGAGAAATTCCATCCCCGAAGTTTTAACATGGGTTTGTCAAAGCGTGTTTTCCAGAAAACAGGAGGTTTCTCAGCCATGCGTTTTGGCGAAGATGTTGACTTGAGCATCAGAATTTTCGAAGCAGGATTTAAGGTTCAACTCATAGAAAATGCTTTTGTCTACCATAAAAGACGTACAAATTTCAGACAGTTTTTTAAACAGGTTTATAATTCCGGAATTGCAAGAATTAACCTGTTTAAGCTGCATCCAGGATCATTGAAGCTTGTACACTTTTTGCCGGCGGCTTTTACCCTGGGTCTGTTGCTCCTGGGGGTGCTGACAATTTTTGATATCCTTTTTTTTATCCCTTTAATGGTATTTATAATTCTCATATTTTCTGCTTCGTTTATTGAATATAGGGATCTAAAAGTTGCGGCACTTTCAGTACTTGCCAGCTTTATACAGTTAACCGGATACGGAACAGGATTTTTAGCAGGTGTTTGGCACGGGCTTATTAGAAACAGAAAAGATTACAAAGCTTTTACGAAAACCTTTTATAAGTAAAGGCATAAAATGATTAGCATTTGATTTTTAGCTTATTTTTAAAATCAATTATTAACTTGCATTAGATTATAACCTGATTGTATCTATGAACCATATTTCATTTACGAAACATGTCCTGCCGCATATTATCGCTGTCCTGACGTTTGTGTTACTTATTGTCATATTTTTTAGTCCTGTGTTTTTCGAAAATAAGGAAATAAGCCAGGGAGATATATTACAGTGGCAAGGCGGTGCACAGGAATTAGAACAATACCGAGCAGAGACAGGAGAAGAAGGTTTGTGGACGAACTCAATGTTTGGCGGCATGCCGGGCTATTTAGTAAGTGTTCATTTTAGCGGAGAAGTAATAGCCACCTTGCACAAAATATATGTTTTAGGAATTCCTCACCCGGTAAATTCCATTTTTACCGCCCTTCTCAGTTTTTACATTTTGTTATTAGCTTTTGGTGTCCGGCCCTATCTCGCCATTGGGGGTGCCATCGCATTTGCCTTTACTTCCTTTACCATGGTAAGCCTTGAAGCTGGCCACAACGCCAAAATTGTCGCCATAGCTTACATGCCCTTAGTTCTTGCCGGTGTTCATTTGGCTTTCAAAAATTATAAACTGTTGGGCTTTTCGCTCACCGCTTTGGCTATGGCTTTGCACCTCAGGGTGAATCATCTCCAGGTGACTTATTATTTAATGTTAATCATTGTCATCTACGGCATCGTTGTTCTGGTTTATGCAATTAAAGAAAAGCACGTTTCGCATTTTTTCAAAATCACTTCTATCCTCATAGGATCGGTGCTTTTAGCATTAGCGGCAAATTCCGGTAAAATATTAACCCTGATGGAATATAGTGAACATTCGATCAGGGGAAAGTCAGAATTAACTGCAGGAGAAAGTACTACTACAGGAGGAGGACTTGACAGGGAATATGCATTTAACTGGAGCAACGGAATTGCGGAAACCATGACGTTGCTGGTGCCAGGATTTTATGGAGGAGCCACGCAGGAAGATATAGGTGTAAATTCTAATCTGGGAAAAGCGCTGGCTAATAACAATGTACCCCCGGCCCAGGTAAAGCAAGCGACCGAGAACGCACCCACCTATTGGGGTAACCAGCCCGTGACAGCGGGCCCGGTATATGCTGGAGCAATCGTAATTTTCCTCTTTATTCTGGGGATACTATTGGTTGAAAAAAAATATACATATTGGTTAGTCAGTGCCACCATCTTGTCTCTAATGCTTTCATGGGGCAAAAATTTTGAGACATTCAACTACTTTATGTTTGATTATTTCCCGGGATATAACAAATTCAGGGCAGTTACCATGGCGCTTAACATTGCCTTGTTATGCATCCCCCTGTTAGGGTTTATCGGCCTTGAAAAACTTCTGCGTACCGGTTTTAATGATAAATCGAAAAAAGCCTTGTTCATTGCCTTCGGAGCAGCAGGGGGCATCACGCTGGCATTGTTTCTTATAGCCGGGATGTTCAGCTTCAACGGAAACATCGACGCACAGCTCGCATCCTACCCTTCGTGGTACCTTAATGCCTTGAAAGCGGACCGGGAATCCATGCTTCGTGGCGACGCCTTGAGATCTTTTATTTTTATTGTCCTTTCGGCAGGCCTGATTTGGTTCTATTTAAAGGGGAAGTTAAGCGCTACTATAGCCGTTTTGGGAATTTCCTTTCTCGTTTTGGTAGATTTATGGTCTGTAGACAAGAGGTATCTTACCGAGGAAAATTATGTACGAGCGAGAAACAATAGCTTCTTTCAGGCAACGCCTGCGGATATCAGAATATTAGAGGATAAGAGCCTCAGCTATAGGGTATTAAACCTAATAAATCCATGGAATGACGCAAGAACTTCATACCACCACAAGTCTATCGGAGGCTATCATGGTGCAAAAATGGGGAGATATCAGGATATGATTGATAGGTGCATAACACCCGAAATAACAGCGTTGATTACTGGTCTTCAGGCAGGCAATCCGGATTTTGAATCGAATAATGTTTTGAATATGCTCAATACCAAATATTTACTAGCAGGAAATACTGAAGAAAGCGTCATAGAAAACCCTGCTCCTTTGGGTAACGCCTGGTTGGTAAGTGAAGTAATTGAGGTGGCAAATGCTGACGAGGAGATAGCGCAAACATGCTCCGTAGATGCCGGACAAGTCGCTGTTGTGGATGTTTCGAAATTTTCTGTCTCTGCAAACCAATTTGACCAATCAGGTACCATTTCGCTTGAAGACTATAAACCAAATCACTTGGTGTACAAAGCTTCTCTAGCGGGCAATTCTCTGGCCGTATTTTCTGAGGTATACTATCCTGAAGGTTGGAAAGTAACCATCGATGGTTCACCCGCCGAAATGATCAGGGTCAATTACATTTTGAGGGCTTTAGAAATCCCGCCAGGCGACCATACAATCGAGTTTAGGTTTGAGCCACAATCGTACAAGCTGGGCAACAGCACAATGGGCATAGCCTCAATACTCATTATTTTATCCTTTTTGGGAAGCGTAGGTCTTTATTTGAAGAAATGGAAAGAGGGGAAGTTACCTTCTCCTAAGCATTCCGATGAATTTTAATATGGTAAGGTTTACCTCTTCCGATACTTTTAGGAAGAATACAAGCGGTATAAATACCAGTAGGATCAGAACAGAATTGAAAGCGATATCCAGAAACACATTTTCGAAATGGGGCAGCCATAGCGTCATAAAATAACAAATGACGCCAATAACCACGATCTTTATCGTGTTAAGGTTAAAGGGCTGAATTCCAAATTTAATTTTTATAAAGACAAACTTTAGGATATTAAAACTCAGTAATGATAACAAAGTTGCTACTGCGGCGCCATTGATTCCGTACAGTGGAATAAAGATGAGGTTAGTGGCTATTGTTAATCCTGCTAAAATTACGATACTCACTATATTAAACTTGTAATACTTTGAATAGCCAATTATTTCTCCATTAATGCTGGCGCTCATGTCCATAAGCTTTGTAAGCATTAAAAGTAGCGCCACATATTTCCCCATTTCATAGGTAGCTCCATTAGGCATTAACCTGAATATTGAATCAATATTTGCCCATATACCTAAGATAATTAATGATCCTATTATTAATTGGTTTATAGATACTTTGAAATATAAATCCTTTATTTCATCATAATTTTCATTTTTAATCGCCAGAGAAACAAAAGGATCCACAATCTGCTTTATAGCCCTGCGTGGAATATCAATGATTGAAGCTATAGCAAAACCAATGGCATAGATACCGGTTTGTTTAAGACCGAGCAGGGATCCAATCATCAATACATCAATATTCGAAACTAACAAGGCTCCGGTAGACCCCAATAAAACATACAAACTATAGCCGAAAATTTCCTTAAAAAACCCACCTTTTAAAAAAGAAAAATCATTGCCGATTTTAAATTCCCCTATCCTATTTAAATAAAGCATTAAACCCAGTAAGACAATCCCATAGCCCAAAACGAGAAGCCAGATAAAATGGGTAAAACTAATGACTTCAAAGATGTAAAGGACGGCTAAAACGGTAGTAATAACCCTTAACAAAATATCTCTTAGAAATATAGAAATTCCTGTTTTGTAGTTGCTGTTGGCAAAGGCCTCAAAGGTTCCGAAGAAAACCAGGAAAAAGACAAGCGGGATTATCAGGTAAAAAAACTCAACTAACAGAGGAGATTCGCTGATATAAAAGTCAACGATATTCGATCTCAACAACAAAAAACCTAATGTGAAAAAACAAAATCCTGCAAGTGAAATAATGATGCTGTATAGAAAAAATGCCTTCTTCTTTTGTTCATCAAGCTTAAAGAAAGGAAAATATCTGATTATTGCGGTAGTTATACCGAGTTGCGCTACAGGCACAAACAACGTAGCTGCATTTTGCAAGACTTTCGTGAGTCCAATTTCTTCCGGGCTGAAAGCATATGGAAATAATACCAGTACATTAAAATATCCCACTACCGCGCCTACGTAGGAAATAATGGTATTTTGAACTGCCTGCTTTTTAATTATCCCCATTCACTTTGTATTTGGTTGTGCTTTTTTCTCACCCGAGTTGCAAATTTATCCCAATTTTTTATATAGACACCAAATAGACTATTTTTGCAATTGACTTCTGCACATTAATGGCTTCAGGATTTAATAAGATTCTTTTTCTTACTTATGGAGGATGGCAGCACGCAAGTTCCAGAATTCGCGCATTGAATTATATTCAGAAATTAGCTGCTTCAAATGCTGCTGAAATCCATTGGCTCCCACGAGCTCCGGAAAGAGGGAAAACTGTGCTTCGGCGGGTAACATTTTTCTTTTTAAAGCGGCACTTTCTTCTAAAAAGATTTCTATACATACTTTTTTGCTCATGGGACTTGATTTTTGTACAGCGAACTTTCCTGTCCCCGATCCTATTGAAGATTATTACCTGGAAGAATATTCCCATGGTTTATGATTTTGATGATGCAATTTATTTGGGAGGAAAAAAGAATTTTCAAAAAACAAAAGCCATGCTCAAAAATGCACGGAAAGTTGTAGTATCAAGCCCGGTGTTATCAGAATTTTGTGCCCATCATCGAATCATTCCGGAGATAATTCCAAGTCCGATAGACGAAAATATCTATAAAGACCGAACAAAAACGGGTGAAAATAATAATAAAACAATAACAATAGGATGGATAGGGTCGCCTTGGACCGAACATTATTTGACAGCTATTCAACCTGTCTTGCGGGAAATAGCTTCTGAGCCTGACGTGAAGATTAGCTTAATGGGAGCATCAAACGAATTTAAAATGGAAAACATACCGCTGAACAAAGTTGATTGGTCGTTGGAAAAAGAAGGTGGCTTTCTTGAGAACCTAGATATTGGTATCATGCCGCTGGATGATGACGAATGGAGCAAAGGCAAAGGTGGATATAAAATTTATCAATATATGGCAGCCGGAATCCCTGTGGTCGCCTCGCCCATCGGTGTAAACAATGAAATTGTAGAAAATGAGAAGACCGGCTTTCTCGCCACAAATCTGGAAGAATGGAAACGCTACTTAATGTTGTTAATTGTTAATAAATTGCTTCGGGAAGAAATTGGGTTGCAAGGAAGAGAAAAATTTGAAAATAATTACAGCTACAAAGTTTGTACCCCATTGCTAGACAAAGTCTTTAAGGAGGCGCTAGACAGCTAGATTTACTATATTAAAAATGGAAAAAGAAGATTTAATAAAATTAATCCGAAGCAAGGAAAAGGTTGTAGTTGAGCTAGGATGCGGCACTAATAAAATGGACGGGGCAATAGGTATTGATCACCTTCCTCTGGAGGGGGTGGATTTTGTTGCCGACCTGGAAGAAGGATTGAATTTTTTACCTGATAATTGTATTGACGAAATCCATACCAGGCATGTCTTGGAGCATATTGGAAATTTTCGGGAGCTAATGAAAGAAATACACAGGGTTTTGAAACCCGGAGGCAAGAAAATCATTGTCGTCCCTCATTTTGCTAACCCACATTTTTATTCAGATTATACCCATAAAGGATTCTTCGGGCTGTACTCGTTTGATTACTTTAGCCGTCCAGAAAATCAATTGCGACGAAAGGTTCCAGCTTTTTACGCAGACTTCTATTTTAAGGTAATTCACCGGAAGCTCATCTTTAAAGCGCCGGACTTTTTACTTCGCCACCTTCTAAGGAAATATGTAATTCAAAATATATTCAACATCAATTCTTGGTTTCAAGAGTGGTATGAAGATTCCTTCTGTTATATCTTTCCCTGCCAGGAAATCGAATTTATAATAGAACCAGAAAAACCTGTGTCAGGAAAACATGAAGGGTAATTCAGATCGGCTCATTTTATACTACTATACCAAACCCACTACTTTTGTTAAGAGAGATATTGCTATGCTTCGGACGGTGTATGAGGTAAAAGAATTTTCGTTTTACCATAGCAGCAAGCTGTATACGCCTATCCTATTCCTGAAGCAACTGTATTTCTTGCTCTGCAATACTTCAAAAGCCAATATTGCTTTCTGCATGTTTGCAGGTTATCACTCATTCCTCCCGGCCATCTTTAGTAAGATTTTCAACAAACGATTTGTCATTATTTTAGGTGGGACTGAATGCGTGTCTATTCCAGCTATTGGTTATGGCGTAGTTAACAAAGGATTAATAGGAAAATTTGCTGGCTGGTCTTATCACTTTACCAAAGAATATGCCCCGGTTCACCAGTCTCTCATATATAGCAATAATGAATACGACAAAAACAGCACTCCTCAGGGAATAACACATTACTTTCCTCACCTGAAAGCCCATTTCTCGGTCATTCCCAATGGCTTTGATCCGGAAAAGTTTAAATGCGGCAATGATTCCAAACTTCCCAATTCATTTGTAACGGTTGCTTTTGATCTTCACAGAAACCATCTTTTTCAATTAAAAGGAATAGATTTAATTACTGCGCTCGCGCCACATTTTCCTTCCTGTACTTTTACGATCATAGGGCTGTCATCGCTCAAGAAAAAACCTGATAACGTCAAAATTTTGCCGCCACTGCCGCAGGAACAATTAATAAATGAGCTATGCAAGCATGAATTTTATTTCCAATTATCGCTCTCTGAGGGGTTTCCAAACGCACTTTGTGAGGCGATGCTCTGTAATTGTATTCCGGTGGTATCCAATGTCGCATCTATGCCCGAAATTATAGCAAAAACTGGCTTTATCTTGGAGAAAAGAGAAATCGATTTACTCATCAAACTGATGCGTGATTCTGTACTGCCGTGTAATAGGAAGGAATTGGCCTCAAAGGCACGGGAAAGGATCATATACCATTACCATCTGGAACAAAGAAAAGCTAAATTTATTGACCTGATCAACAGCCTTCAATAACGCTCCTGAAGTCATGTAGGCAAAGCTCTGACTACAAAAACTCCAAATTGAAGACTAATGAGTTGGTCCATTTTCGTGTCTGATGAACTAATGTTTTTTTTAAAGCCTGATGTTTACGATATTTCAGAAATTTATAAAATACACGCATGCCAGATCCCATCATCTCAATTGTAATTCCTCTTTTAAATGAAGAAAAAGGATTTTCGGAATTGGTTATAAGACTAAATGCCTTAAAAGACTCTCTTCAATATCCTATTGAAATTGTTTTAGTCGATGATGGTAGCTCTGATGCTACTTCCGAGCTCATGCACACCCTCGCAACCCATGATCCCGACTACCACTGTATATTTTTATCACGAAATCATGGTCATCAGCTCGCGCTCACCACAGGTATGAGATTTGCCCGGGGCTCTAAGGCAATAATGGTTATGGACGGAGATCTTCAGGATCCGCCTGAATTGCTTCCGAAATTTTTCGAAAAAATTGAAGAAGGTTATGATGTTGTGTATGCCATCAGAAAAAAAAGAAAGGAGTCGTGGTTCAAAAAAGCAGGTTACTGGACCTTTTACCGGATTCAAAGGGCTGTAACTGAATTTGACATACCCCTGGATAGCGGCGATTTTTCTATGATGAGCAGAAGAGTGGTTGACCAGATTAATGCCATGCCGGAGCAAAGCAGATTTATCAGGGGATTAAGATCGTGGGTGGGATTTAAACAAACGGGTCTGGAATATGAGAGAGATGAACGTTATGCCGGTGATACCAAATACTCGCTAAAAAAACTATTTAATCTGGCATACGATGGCATTATCAACTTTAGCGATGTACCATTAAAGCTTATTACACGACTGGGCTTTTATACCATCCTTATCTCGTTGATTTACATTTCTATCATAATTTTTAAAAAAGTATATTACGGCAATATCCCCGAAGGATTTACTACCATAATCATAGCAATAGCCTTGTTTAGCGGTGTGCAGTTGATTTCACTGGGGATTATCGGAGAGTATTTAGCAAGGATTTATACCCAGGTAAAGCAAAGACCCATTTCTATTGTCAAGGAGCGGGTGCAAAACAGACAACTAATAATAAAATAAAAGCCCCCTGGCGGAGGGACAAAATCCGACTAGAGAAACTGTCAGACTATATATGAACAAAGACTACTACAAAGAATATTACCATCTGGAAAGAGAACATTGGTGGTTTAAAGCGCGGAGTAAAATCATAGAAACGCATACCAAAAAATTGGTTGAAGGTTTTACCGATACTAATATTCTAAATGTAGGAGTAGCCACGGGGGCAACCTCAAAGATGCTGTCAAAATTTGGAGAAGTGACCTCCCTGGAATACGATAAGGATTGCTGCCTGTTTTTAAAGGAACAATTGAATTTTGATGTTATTCAGGGATCTGTAACGGAGTTGCCTTTTGAAAATCAAAGTTTTGACCTCGTATGCGCCTTTGATGTAATAGAGCATGTAAGTGATGACTCTCTGGCTTTAAATGAAATGGTGAGAGTGTGTAAACCTGGTGGCCGTATACTTGTAACCGTTCCGGCTTTTATGTCCTTGTGGAGCGAACACGATGAAATCAACCACCATTTTCGTCGGTATACAAAAAAATCCCTTCAACATCTTTTCGAACAAAGTGATCAGGGGCATATAAATTATATTAGTTATTTCAATTCTATTTTATTTTTACCAATCTATCTGACACGAAGGGTATCTAACCTGCTATCGTCAAAGAAGAATAAGAAAGCAGCATTGAAGTCTGACTTTAGCAAATTTAAAACCGGCGCATTGAATAACATTTTGTACAATATTTTTCTTGCCGAAAATTTTGTATTGAAGAAAAACAAGTCATTTCCAGCAGGGGTATCTATTTTGCTTTCCTGGGTTAAAAAAAGTTAAACAAAGATGACTGGCAAATCGTGTGAACAAACAATATATTAAAAATTGCAGCCGTAATGCATTTACAAAACTCTTCTCTCATCTTCTTCAAATTCCTGGCTATGCGCTATAAGCTCATCTAAAAGCTTGACCAAATCCCCTGTTAAAGCTTTTCTACTATACTTTTGAATGGATTCATTTCTCTTTGTCAGAAGATTTTTATGGTTGTTAAATAATGCTTCCATCGCATCCTTTATACCTTTACCATCTTCCGGATCACAAATGAAGCCGGCATTAGCGTTCCGTATTATTTCCGCAGAATCGCCATCTACCCTTCCCAAGGCGATAATTGGTTTTTCTGCAGCCATATATTCAAACAGCTTGCCAGGTACATTTCCCACTGCGTTTACCGAATTGGCAAGTACCAATAATAGTACAGATGACTTTTTGTACAAGTGAAAAACTTCGTGATGGGCCACATACGCTTTAAAAATCACTATTTTGCTTAAGATGACATCTGATTCTATTTCAGAAATTAATTTTCTGCTTACTACCCCCACAAAAAGAATTTCTATTTCATTGGCAAAATTTTCCATTTCCTGAGCCAAAGCTTTTATTCCATACAAAAAAGGACGGGGGTCTCTTAAGTCATCAATTGTTCCTATATGACTTATTAGGAATTTGTCTGACGGCTCAACGTTTCCGGATGTATTGAAGTCGTCCGGATCAAAGCCATTGGTGATCACATTTACCCGCCGAGACACCAGCTCTTCAAAGTCCTTTTTAAAAGTATTGCTAATGGTGATGACGCTGTCTGCATTTTTCAAAACGCTTTTTTCTAACTTTCTGTGGATGTTCCTGATAAAGGGCGTCATGTAAAGAGTATCCAAAAACTCCCACTTAGACCAGGGGTCCCTAAAGTCAGCCAGCCATTTCACACCGGTTTTGTATTTGAGTTTTTCTCCGATCAAATGCAGGCTGTGTGGGGGTCCGGTGGTAATCACCACATCTATTTTATTTGTTTTGATCACCTCCGTCAGAAACCTGACAGCAGGCTTTACCCAAAACACGCGAGGATCCGGAACCAAAACGTTGCCGCGGAGCCAGATAGAAATATGATCTAAAAATCCTTTCTTTTTTTTCTCCAATGCATCTGCAGGTTTTGCGGCGCTGCCTCTTCCGGAGATTATACGTTGTAGCTGGTAAGGCTCCCAAATGGGAAACTTTAGCACCTCTAAATCAGGAGAAATGTCCTTTAATAAGGTCTCATCTTTCACACTAAAATCAGGATTTTCAGGCGTAAAAATGATCGGATCCCAACCGTAATGAGGAAGGTACTTCGCGAATTTCACCCACCTTTGCACTCCTGACCCAGCGCTGGGTGGCCAGTAATAAGTAATGATTAATACTTTTTTCATACCTGAATTATGCACGTTCACCGAAAATAATTCCAAACTTTCTCTTAAACGTCGAATTGTTTATCTTAACTTCCTAAAATCTGATTAGTAAATAGCCAAGGTTTAATAAATTATTTAACTTTACGTGCTGGTTTTTGAAAAGCTCTTAATAATATGCCATTGTGGCTAAACAAAGATAGTGGTATTAGGAAGATTTTAGACATCTTCTTCAAATTTAGAAAGCTCTCCTATTTACCTTGCATTGAATAACTTTATTAAGAGTTGTAGTGAGAATAACTTACGAACCACGATTAACAACAGGTAAACAAAATTAATGGATGAAAAAGGTTGCGGTTTTTACCTCCGGAGGGGATGCCCCCGGCATGAATGCTTGTATCAGAGCTGCTGTAAGAGGAGCTATTTACTATCAAACAGAAGTATTTGGCATTAGATATGGCTATGACGGAATGATCAAGGGGAATATTTTTCAAATGAATTCTCACTCCGTCAGTAATATTGTTCAAAAAGGTGGAACCATCCTAAAGTCTGCCAGAAGTGCTGAATTTAAAACCAGAGAAGGTAGACAAATGGCTTTTGAGCAATTGCAAAAATTCGGCATTGAAGGGCTCATCGCCATTGGAGGAGACGGCACATTTACAGGTGCGAAGCTGTTTTACGAAGAATATGGCATTCCCACTGTGGGCGCTCCCGGCACGATTGACAATGACCTTTATGGTACTGATATCACCATTGGTTTTGACACAGCAGTCAACACTGCACTTGAAGCCATAGATAAAATAAGAGACACCGCGGACTCGCATGATCGGGTGTTTTTTATTGAGGTAATGGGTCGTGATTCTGGCTATATAGCTATTCAATCGGGAATTGGTGGCGGTGCTGAAATTGTTCTGGTTCCGGAAACGCTTACTACCATTGATGATGTGATCAATACCCTTACCCAAGGCTGGAACAGGTCCAAAACTTCATCCATTGTAGTAGTAGCAGAAGGAGACGAAGAAGGAAGTGCCTTTGAAATCTCACAGAAAGTAAAGAAGGTAATTCCGGACAAGGACATAAAAGTGACCACGCTGGGTCATATTCAAAGAGGTGGAAATCCATCCGCACAGGACAGGATCATCGGCAGCAGAATGGGTCTCGGCGCGATCCAGGGCTTGCTGAACGGAGAAAAAAATTGCATGGCAGGCATCATTAATGATAAGCTGGTATTTACGAGCTTTGATGATGCAATCAATAAAAACAAACCTCTCAATCCAGATCTAATTGATATGGTAAAAATACTCAGTATTTAAGAGGAACTATTTCGCATGCCAGGAGGTCAGGTTGCTATATTGTCATCAATATATGCACCTATTTCCTCCTCCTTGGAAGGATGAAACCACTTTATATCCTCATATTTATTAAACCAGGTCATTTGTCTTTTTGCGTACCTTCTTGTATTCCTTTTCAATAGCCTTACTGTTTCCTCGTAGTCGTAAGCTCCCTCGAGGTAATTAAATATTTCAGAATAACCCACCGTTTGCAAGGCGTTTAAATTCCTGAATTTGAACAAGGACCTGGCTTCTTCGAACAAGCCATTTCCTATCATTTCGTCCATGCGGCTATTGATTCTTGCATACAGTTCCTCTCTTTCCCGTAAAAGTCCCACCATAATGACACTAAATGGTCTTTCAACAACTTTTTTTGTCCGAAAAGAGGAATAAGGTTCTTGGGTAAAAATACAAACCTCCAGCGCCCGCACTATTCTTTGGGGATTCGCTTTGTCTACTATAGAGTAATAGCCCGGATCCAAAACCTGGAGCCGTTGAAGAAGATGGGATAAGCCTAAGTCTGCCAATTCCTGCATCAATTTTTCTCTTAGCGCAACCGGCACCTGCGGCATCTCATCAAGCCCTTGACACAAAGCCTGCACATAAAGCCCGGACCCTCCAGACAATACCGCCACATCCAGCCTGGAATGAATATTGGCAATTGTATCGAGAGCATCTTTCTCAAATTCTTTAACAGTATATGATGTATGGATAGAAAGATGATTTACCAGATGATGTGGAACTTCGGCCAATTCCGTTGCGGTTGGTTTTGCAGTACCGAGGTTCATTTCCTGGTAAAATTGCCTCGAATCGGCAGATACAATTTCTGTTCCAAAGCGTTTGGCTATATTGATCGCGAGTTCTGTTTTTCCAACAGCGGTGGGGCCCACCAAAACTATCAGCGCCTTTTTATTCATGTTGATCAAATTGATATAGATACAAAGATCATAAACGCTGCTCAAATATATCACTAAGCGGCGACTATAAATACCACTCAAATATCGTTCTTACAAATCGATCAACATATTCCTCCGAAGATTCTATTTCCTTAAAATTGTATAAAATCTACCGCTATATGATTTCGCTGAGATTGAAAATCAGTAATTTAGTATTATTTTGTTGCACGAGATGGATCAAGGCATAATGGAAGATATAGGAAGTAAGTCAAAAGAAGCATTAACCCAAACAATAAACCAACTACAAAAGGAAAAAGAAATCCTATTGCATCAAATGATATTGGCATATGATGTTTCGTTTGATGGTGCCATGCTTATTAAAGATCGGGTTGTGGTTGATTTCAGTCCATCTACATTGAATTTGTTTGCTTGCACACCCGATAGGCTCAGGGATAATTACCCGTTTTTACACTCTCCCGAAAAACAGCCAAATGAAGTCAATTCGATTGAGGCTGCTGAGAAAAAAATGCTGGCAGCAGACCAGGGAAATAATCAGAAGTTTGACTGGCAGTTTTGCGATTTAAACACAATTGCCTTTAACACCGAAACCACACTGCATAAGCTAAAATTTGGAGGAGACGAATACATGCTGATGCTGATCAAAGACAGCACAGAAAAGAAAGAACCCTACAAGATTTTGCTGGAGAGTGAAGAAAGTTTCAGATCTCTAGCCGAAAACGCCCCGGTGCTGCTCAAAATTGCCAACACCAAATTAAACTTTCATTACTTTAGTAATCAGTGGTTGAACTTTACAGGACGCACTCCTGCAGAAGAAAAAGACAAGGGATGGACGGCCGGGATACATCCCTACGACCTTCAAAACACTTTGGAAGCTTTGGATGAAGCCGCGGTAAACCAGGAAAAATTCGAGATCACTTACCGGCTAATAAGGAAAGACGGAGACTACAGGTATATGCTGGAGACCGGAATACCACGAACAAATAGTGAAGGAGTGTTTTCAGGATATATCACCGCCACTGTTGACATCACAGAAAGGAAATTCAGCGAAGAGGCAAAGAACCGGGAACTGGCCATTGTTGAATCAGAAAGACGGCTGCAGGCCTCTTTGAAAAAAGCCAATCTGTTAGCGATTACTGTAAACATGGACGGGCTGATCACTTTTTGTAACGATGCCTTCCTGAAAACGACCGGCAGAAAAAAGAGCGAGCTTATTCATAAAAACCTTTTTGAGGTTTTTGTACCCAAAGAAGAACAGGCCTTTTGGCGATACAAATTTCTGCAATTTATTGAGCATGGCAATGTCACAAGCAATCTGGAAGGAACATTTACGAGGAAGGATGGAGAATTAGTTAGCATCCGCTTTAGCTCAGTAATTCTAAATAACTCCAAAGGAAAGATCTATGGCATTACCATCATCATCGAAAATATTTCTGAAAAGAAAAAGGTGCAGCAGGCACTGGAAAAATCGAACGCCCAGTTAAAGGAATTGTTCGAAAATGCAAATGACCTGATCCAGATTTTTTCCCCCGATGGCTCACTTCAATTCGTAAACAAGGCCTGGATGGAAAAAATGGGCTATTCTCAAAATGAAGTGCAAGGTCTTAATTTGAAAGAGATTGTGCATCCAAATCACAAAGAGGCGACATTTTTAAACCTCGACAGGCTTGCGCAGGGGGAAGATACCGAAAAGTTTGAAACGGTCTATATCACCAAAAAAGGGAGAAGCATTTACCTTTCCGGAAACGTAAACTGTAGCTTTGAAAATGGAAAGGTAAAAGAATACAGAGGAATTCTTCATGATATTACCGACAGAATGCGTGCAGAAAAGGCTCAAAACCTGTACTACAGCATCGCCAACCTTACGATTCACAGTTCTGATCTCCAAAACCTGTATTATAACATCCATCAGGAGCTAAAGAAAATAATTGAAGCGAAAAATTTTTATATAGCCCTTGTAAACCGAAGCAACAATCAAATTGAATTTCCATATTTTATAGATGAAAATTATGGCAACCATCTCCCGGTGGACAATCGGAAAATAGGCAAGGGTTTGACGGAATATGCGATGTTTAAACAAAAGTCGCTTGTTTTCCAGGAAGAGGACATCATAAAATTGTCAAAAAAAGAGAAGCTTGATTTAAACAGCCCGATCCCAAAAATTTGGCTCGGAGTGCCATTGCGGCTTGAGAACAGAATAATAGGCGTAATTTCGGTTCAGTCTTACATCAGCAAAAATACTTATAATGACAAAGATCTTGAACTACTTGATTTTATCTCTGGCCAGGTTGCGTTGGCCATCGAAAGAAAGCACAATGAGGAAAAGATAAAAAATCAGGCCGCCCGTCTGAATGCCATATTTGAAACCAGTACACATTGGATATGGTCAGTCGATAAAGAAGGTCATTTTACGTCTTTCAACCAGAATTTTTCCAATGCGATCTTCAAGCATTTTGGCACTAAGCCACGGCTAAACCTGGCTGAGAATATCAATCAGCAATACCTCAGCAACAAAATCTACATACTGTGGGAAACCAGGTATAAAAAAGCCTTTGAAGGAAAACCCCAGCAGTTTGAAACAAAGCTTAAAGACAAAAATAACAACGTTGCCTGGAAGCAGATGTTTTTAAACCCCATCTTTGGGCCTAAGGGAGAGGTAGCGGAAGTTTCTGGAATAGCGCATGATATCACCGAAAATAAGCTTTCGGAAATTGCAGTGCAGGAAAGTGAAGAGAAGTTCAGAAATATATTTGAGTCTTTCCAGGACATCTATTTCAGGTGCGATTTGAATGGAAAAATACTGATGGTAAGTCCTTCGGTTGGCGAATTGGTGGGCTACAACTCTGACGAAGTGCTTTCAAAGAACATCACCGACTATTATTTATACACAACAAAAACCAAGGATTTAATAAGGCAGCTTATCAAAAGGAAAAGTGTTAGAAATTTTGAAGCATCTGTGATCCAAAAGGACGGCAATCTGCTACAATGCATTTGCAACATCCGGCTTATTTATGACAAGCATAATAGGCCAATAAAGATTGAGGGTGTAGCCAGAGATATTACCAAGCTTAAAAAAACCAACCAGGAGCTAATGCTTGCGAAAGAACTTGCCGAAAAATCGCTCAAGGTGAAAGAACAGTTTCTGGCAAACATGAGCCACGAAATCCGAACGCCCATGAACGGGATCATTGGAATGATTGACCTGCTCAGCGAAAGCAGGTTAAACAAGGAACAGGAACGCTATGTAAAAACAGTTAAAAAATCATCCGAAACTTTGTTGAATATCCTCAACGACATCCTGGACCTATCCAAAATAGAGGCTGGAAAAATGAAGTTAAGACGAACGGCTGTAAACATAAGAAAGATGCTTGAAAAACTCCACGCTTTGTTTACGCAACAGGCAGAGGTTAAGCAGATCAACTTGAAATATCATATAGCAGACAATATACCTGAATGGGTAATAGTAGATGAAACCCGTCTGTTGCAAATCCTCTCAAACCTGACGTCAAACGCCATCAAATTTACAGATGGAGGCGGTACAGTATACATTGGAATGCAGACGAAGGAAGTCAATGGAAAAGTGCATCATATAAAAGTAGATGTGAAGGATTCTGGAATCGGCATTACGAAAAACAATCTGAAAAAGCTTTTTTATAGTTTCAACCAGATTGATAACTCATCTTCAAAAGTCTATGGAGGAACGGGCCTTGGACTGGCCATCTCCAAAGAGCTTTGTGCGCTAATGAACGGAAAAATAGGCGTTTATTCCACCATCGGGCTGGGTAGTACCTTCTGGTTTACTTTTGATGCCGAGGAGACATTTCCAGAAACTACCAGCCTGGAAATGCTGTCGTCAGAGGAAGAAGTAAAAGTTAAGAACTACTTCGGAAAGTCGCGGCCCAAAGTACTTATTGTTGATGACAACGCTGTAAATAGACAGGTTGCCAGTGAAATACTGAAAAAAGCAGGTTGTGCCGTAACGCTGCTGTCCAGCGGAAAAGAAGCTATCAAAACACTTAAAAATTACAAGTTCGATATCATTTTCATGGATATTCAGATGCCAGAAATGGATGGCGTTGAAACCACAAAAAGAATCCGGGCCTCAAACGGCTCGCATACAGCACCTATAGTGGCTATGACTGCCTATTCTATGAGGGAAGACAAAGGCAAATTTATCAGTCAGGGCTTGGACGACTATATATCCAAACCAATCAAAGCCAACCTGTTGATCAAAAAAGTGAGAGAATGGGTAATTAAAGAAGAGGATGCTATCCCATTGGATACGGTGGAAGCAGTTTTGGAAACTGGTGAGGTGATTAACAAGGAAATACTAAAACAACTCGAGAAATACGGGGGCGCTGAAATGGTTAAAAGCACGCTTCACGACTTCGAGGTAGAATCAAAAGAGCAGATCAAATCTTTAGCGCCGGCTTTAAAAGAAAAAAATTATAAAGATATTTTAAGTAAATTGCATACGCTAAAAGGAAATGCCGGAACGTTAGGTATCGAGAAGTTAGCCAATATTGCGGCTTCGATCGAATCGAAACTAAAAGAAAACATTTTTTCGCAATTAGAGAATGATATCAAATCATTACAAGCCGCCTTTAAAGAATTTCAAAAAGAATATACTAATATTTTAAATTTTTAAATCTATGACCCAATCTAAAAAAGTATTAGTGGCAGAAGACAGTTCTGTAATTCAGAACCTCACTAAAAAAATTCTGCAAATCCAAAATTATCAAATTTCATCAGTAAAAAACGGTGAGCAGGTTTTAAAACAACTTGAAAATGAAAATTTTGACATTATCTTAATGGACATAAATATGCCCATTATGGACGGAATGGAATGTGCAAAAAAAATCAGGGCACTGGATGATAAAGATAAGGCTGAGACACCTATCATCGCCATCACCGGAAATGCAAAAAACTATTCGATGGACGACTTTAAGTCCGTGGGGATCAATGAGTACCTTCCCAAGCCGCTTAATTTTGACGATCTTGTAGAAACCGTTAAAAAGTATACTTAGTGTGTTGATTCGCAAATCATTAACTATTTAAAAATCACCACATTATTCTATGCAAATAAAGTATACTAAGCATTTTCTGAATAAACTTGAGGACATTTTCTCCGAATCAGAATACATGCTTAGATATGAAAAAGGCAGCTTTAAGTCAGGTTATTGTGTGTTGATGGACACCAAAATCGCCATCGTCAACAAATACTATACCACTGAAGGAAAAATAAACTGCCTTTTAGAAATCCTGAAATCTATTAATATTGAGGTAAAAAACCTCAGTGAAAGAAACAGGAGTTTTTACCTGGAGCTTTCCCAAACAGAGCTTAAACTTTGAAAATAACCTTCTTAGGAACTGGAACATCACAAGGTGTGCCGGTAATTGCGTGTGATTGTGAAGTCTGTTCCTCCGTTGATTTCCGTGACAAAAGACTAAGAACCTCTATCCATATCGAAGTTGAAGGCCTTAGCCTTGTAATTGACTCGGGTCCGGACTTCAGGCAACAGATGTTGCGGGAACGGATTACCAAATTAGATGCACTGATATTTACGCATGAGCATAAAGATCACACCGCTGGCATGGACGATGTCCGTGCTTTTAACTTTAAGCAGATGATCGACATGCCTGTTTATGGGCATCAACGCGTCATTGATCAACTAAAGCAGGAGTTTTCCTATATTTTTACCAATAAAGCCTACCCGGGGGTGCCCCGAATCAAAACTTTTCTAATTGAAAACGAGCCTTTCCAAATTGGAAATACCACGCTGATTCCCATTGAAGTGATGCATTACAAGCTTCCCGTATTTGGGTATAGAATAAAGGATTTTACTTATATCACCGACGCCAATTACATAAGTGCTGAAGAAGTAATGAAAATAAGAGGTACAAAAGTATTGGTAATGAACGCCCTGCAACATGATGATCATATTTCGCATTTCAACTTGTCGCAGGCCATTGAATTAATCAGGGATATAAATCCAGACCAGGCATATTTGACGCATATAAGCCATCGTATGGGACTACATCAAAAGGTCAATAAATCACTGCCTGAAAATATTTCCCTGGCTTTTGACGGATTAAAGATTACCATGTAGGCGGATAAGATTTACCAATGGGATCAACCAGTCTTTAAATTGTACGTAGCCTAATGCATAATAATTACTATTTCCTTAAAGCATTATCAAAATCCCTTCTCGGAAAATTAACCGGTTACAAATTAGTCGCGTCTTTTAGTCAGGAAAAAAATGAGCTGGTACTTTCCTTTCTTGATAATATTTCTTCATTCTATATAAAAGCTTCATTACAGCCAGATTTTTCAAGCTTGTATTTCCCTCTCAACTTCGCAAGGGCCAATAGGAATACTGCCGATATATTTGAAGAAGCCATCGGCCTACGTGTCGTGGATGTGATTCAGTACAACCAGGAACGCGCATTTGGTATAGTCCTGGAAGAGGGATATACCATGGTTTTCAAACTCTTTGGCAACAGGTCTAATGTGGTGCTTTTCAAAGACGGCTTTTCTTACAAACTATTTAAAAACAGCCTGACTCAGGATAAAAACTTAAAGCTTTCCGACCTTGACAGGTCTCTAGACCAGGACTTTCAGACCTTTCAGGAAAAAAGTGGGGACTTCAAAGCAATTTATCCCACTTTCGGCAAAATTGTAGTCAATCGATTGAACCAAAGAGTAGAAGATTTAGATGTACAACAAAAATACGAAGCTGCAGTGGCCATGCATAATTGGTTGGAAAACGCCGATGAATTTTATGTTGCTAAAGTTGGCAATATTCCCGTGCTGAGCCTGATCGCCGAAGGCGACATCTTATTCCGTACCCATGACCCCATAGAGGCCTTAAACAGCTTTTACATTGCTTATACAAAGGATTATTATCTGGAGCGGGAAAAACTGAAGACAGAAAAGCATCTCGAGCAAGTACTGCAAAAGACAGACAGTTACATACAAAAGTCGTCGTCTAAGTTACGGGAAATAGAACTAGGCATGGGTTATGACAAAATAGCTGACATCATTATGGCTAATTTGCATCAGATTCCTCTGCAAAAATCTGTGGTAGAACTATACGACTTCTATAATGACCGTCAGGTAAAAATTAATCTGAACAAAAGCCTATCTCCACAAAAGAACGCAGAAAACTATTACAGAAAATCAAAAAATCAAAAAATTGAAATAGAAAATTTAAAGAGAAACATTGCTCATAAGCAAGAATTCGCGCTTGAAACTGGCATTCACCTAGAAGAAATAAAAGCGATTGCCTCCTTAAAAAGCCTCAGGCAATACATGAAAACCCATGGGCTTTCGCAGACGAAAGCGGATCAGGAGAAGGAGCTGCCATTTAAAATATTTGATATAGAAGGTTGGCAAGTGATGGTCGGAAAAAATGCCCGAAACAATGATTTACTTACTCAAAAGTTTTCATTTAAAGAAGACCTTTGGCTACATGCGAAAGATGTAACCGGGTCCCATGTCCTGATAAAGTATAAATCGGGGAAGAAATTTCCAAAATATGTGATAGAAAAAGCGGCTCAACTTGCAGCATATTATTCACAACGAAAGACAGACTCCCTGTGTCCTGTGATTGTTACCCCGAAAAAGTTTGTAAGAAAACCTAAGGGAGCAGCTCCCGGGGCAGTTTTCATAGACAAGGAGGAGGTTATCCTGGTTCAACCCACTCCCTACAACGCACTATAATTCTACATCTTCTCCTAATAATATATTATATCCAAATTTCATAATAGCACGCACACTTTCAAACATATCTGCAATTTGGTAGGTAATCAGAAAGAAAATTGCATAGAATAAACTCGGATAGGCCTTTTTAAACTTAAAGAAATAAGTATTCAGGGAGTGAAAATACTGAAGCTTTTGCACCACAACCACCATTGTTATTCCTAATAATGCGCCTGCAGCTATATCGCTCGGATAATGGAGTCCCAGATATATCCTGGGAATGCAGATAAAGAATAGCGCATAAAGTAATGCAACGATTCCTAATTTCTTATTTAAAAAATAAACCCCGGTTGCAAGTGCGAAAAACAACGCCGCATGATCGCTGGGGAAGGAACTCAAACCTTCTGCATAAGATTCGTCCAATCCTATGGGTAAAGACATATCGACAGAAGGATTATGGATGGGCCGCAACC
>CAZHZR010000002.1:13725-53111 GCA_964537095.1 uncultured Roseivirgaceae bacterium | reverse complement strand
AATATTATTTGCTTTATCATCGAATTAAAATTTGAGTGCAACAATTATTAAGAAGCAGCAAGCACAGTTGACTTTAAGCGCTGTCAAGATCATCCTTGCGTTATATTATAAAGCAGACCGCCGCTTCAATGTTTGTTTATCTTGGGGAAATTGGAGGGGTCTTAAAATGAATTGACAGGAATTTAGCGCTAAGTGACATTATTCTGGTGCCCTTCGCTCAAAACCTATGACCAAAAGCAGAGAAGGAACAAGTAGAATTTCATATGTCGGAAGAAGTTGTCTGGGAAAGCCATTTCCCCAAAACAAAAAAGGCTGATCCTCGCGAACCAGCCATAGTCAAATTATAATCTTTATTATTACATTTTCTCTTTAATTCTTGCGGCTTTGCCTTGTCTGCCTCTCAAGTAGAATATACGAGCTTGCTTTACAGAGCCCTGACGTATCAATTCTATTTTTTCGAGGTTTGGCGAGATAATCGGGAAAATTCTTTCAATCCCTATGCCATTAGAAACTTTTCTTACTGTAAATGTTTCTCCATTGGAATTTGGGTGCTTTCTTTGGATTACAGTACCCTGGAATTGCTGGATTCTTTCCTTATTACCTTCACTGATTTTTACGTGGACATTTACCGTGTCTCCCGCCTTGAAGGAAGGAAAGCTATTTCTTTTTTCCTTGTATTCCTCCTCTACTAATTTTATAAGATCGCTCATGATTTATGGATATTAATCTTTCTCGCCGAAAAATGAAGTGCAAAGATAGAAATTTTTTTAATATACTAAAAATTAATTAAAATATTTAACCGCTTTAATATTGATGCGGAAACGTCGCAACAGGAGGCATGCTATTCCAATAAGTCGGGCCTTCGTTTCTGAGTCCTTTCTACCGCCTTATTGAAGCGCCATTTTTCGATCTCCTTCTCATTTCCGCTTAGCAAGACATCTGGAACCTTCAATCCCTGGTATTCACTAGGCCGGGTGTAGACGGGAGGAGCAAGAAGCCCGTCCTGAAAAGAGTCGGTAAGCGCCGAGGTTTCATCAGAAAGTACTCCCGGAATAAGTCTGATGATACCATCAGCCAATACTGCGGCAGCCAATTCGCCTCCGGAAAGCACATAATCTCCAATGCTAATTTCTCTGGTAATGAATTTTTCACGGATCCGCTCATCTATTCCTTTATAATGTCCGCATAATATGATGATATTTTTTAAGAGAGAAAGTTCATTGGCCATGCCCTGATGAAGTGTAGATCCATCTGGCGTCATATAAATTACTTCGTCATACTGCCGCTCTTTCTGAAGGTAGCCGATACAATTGGCAATTGGTTCTATCATCATCACCATACCTGCTCCGCCACCGTAGGCATAATCATCCACATTTCGGTGCTTCGAAGTTGTGAAATCCCTGAGATCATGCAGGTGAACAGAAACCAGCCCTTTTTCTTTCGCTCTCTTAATAATGGAGTGGTCAAAAGGGCTAGCTAATAACGAGGGGAGACAGGAGATTACATCAATTCGCATCTTTTAATCCTCCAGGTATATTTGAAGCAGGCCTTCTGGTAGAGAGACCAATATCTCCTTGCGCTCATGATTGACCGATTTTACGATGTCATCAATGATAGGGATGAGCACTTCTTTGTCTTTATATTGCATGGCAATTAAATCCTGATGTGGAAGATTGTAGATTGTCTTAACTTCTCCCAGTGCTCCCTCTGCTTGATCAGATACTTTATATCCTATGATGTCATGAAAATAAAATTGATCCTCATCCAGTTTAGGCAGTACATGTAGAGGAAGATATAGTGATTTGTTTTTTAAGCTTTCTGCTACTTCCACAGTATCGACTTCCTCGAATTTTACTACCGCCTTATTTTCTGCCACTACAATCTTTTCAATAAAAAAAGGAATCAGTTTGTTGTCTATATCAACAAAAACCGATTCCAGTTTTTTATAATTCTCTGGCACATCCACATCAAGGACAGCCTGTACTTCTCCTTTTAGTCCATGGACTTTAGAAACATACCCTAACTGGAAACATGCTTCAAAATCCATATATAAAATTATTGCTTGCTGTCTTCTTCCGGAAGCTTGTCGCCCGACTCAGGAGCTTTAGACGGTGCATCAGGCGCATCGTTCTCAGCTTCAGGAGCTTTTGCTTCAGTTGCTGGCTCTGCAGATTCAGTAGCAGCTTGTTCAGTTGCTTCAGCTGCTGGCTCTTGGGTTGGCTCTGCTTCAGTTGCTTCTACTTCAGTCGCCTCTGCTTCAGTTGCTTCGGCTACTGGTTCTTCAACCTGGTTTTTCTTTCTCAAAGCTTCGGCTCTTGCCTCTTTTACTTTTGCTTCAGCTTCTTTTCGAGCTTTTGCATCAGCTTCCTTCTTCTGAGCAAGTGTATCTTTCTTACCTGTAATTTTTGAGTCCTTCGCGTCCTGCCATTCCTGGAAACGTGCGTCGGCCTGCTCCTGCGTAATAGCGCCTTTAGTTACGCCTATTTGAAGATGCTTCTTTAAAAGAATGCCTCTATAAGATAACATCGCTTTCACCGTGTCGGTAGGTTGTGCCCCTTTCATAATCCACTGAAAAGCTTTTTCGTTATCCAGTTCAATATGAGCAGGATTGCTTGCAGGATTATAGACCCCTATTTTTTCTATGAAACGACCATCTCGTGGTGCGGTGGAATTTGCTACGACTACATCGTAGATTGCCAACTTTTTGCGTCCTCGACGCGCTAATCTAATTTTTACTGCCATTTTTAAATTATTTTATTTTTAATGGAACCCGTCCATCAATAAGCTTGCAAACTTAGTGATTATTTTACACTTTTTGATCAACCCCAATAAATATTTATGAAAGGAACTTAAAATGCTACAATTCCATAATATTTCAACAAAAAAATCGCCCTGATCTATCTGCAAAAAACGCGGTTTTTATTAAATAAACAATGCCAATGTGCAACTGTTAATAAAATGTTACATAAAAGAGATATCCAATGTAATTTTTAAAACAAACCATTGCAATTGCATATATTTGTGTAAGCGCATGTGCGGTTTTAATGTGTTTAAAAGATTATCTACTTTTGTATTATAATAAAAAACGTAAATGGACAAGTATTCATATATTTCAAATGCTCACGGAAACTATCTGGACGAGCTATTTCAAACATATAAGCAGGATCCGTCTTCTGTGGATGAATCCTGGCAAAAATTTTTCGAAGGATTTGAGTTTGCTCAGACTAGTGGCAATGGCAACAATACTTCGGAGGTAGATTCACTCTCGGAGGTTCCCCAGGCTGGAGGCTCGGTTACAACAGCACACTTCGATAATGAAATTAAGGTAAGACATTTAATCCATGCTTACCGGACCAGAGGCCATCTTAGGGCCAAGACCAATCCGGTAAGGGAAAGGAAAGATCGCAAAGCCTTGCTTGATCTTGAAGATTTCGGGCTCAGTGATGCGGATCTAAATACTGAATTTGAGGTTGGAAAGATTATAGGGATTGGAAGGGCGTCCCTTAGAAAAATAGTTGATTCCCTAAAAAGGATTTACGAGGGCACAGTGGGATTCGAATATATGTATATTCGCGAGCCTGAAATACTCGAATGGTTCAAAGCTAAATCCGAGAAGGAGTCGCTCGCCTTTAACCCCCCTTTGGAACAGAAAAAAAGGATATTATCTAAACTGAATGAAGCGGTTGTATTTGAAAACTTCCTTCACACAAAATATTTGGGACAGAAGCGATTTTCTCTAGAGGGAGGAGAAACAACCATTCCTGCATTAGATGCTATTATTAATAAAGGAGCATCATTGGGTGTAGAAGAGGTGATGATAGGGATGGCGCATAGAGGTCGCTTAAATGTGCTTGCGAACATCATGGGTAAAACCTATGAGCAAATTTTCACAGAATTTGAAGGTACGGCTGAGCCTGATCTTACTATGGGAGATGGTGACGTAAAATATCACATGGGTTTTTCCAGCGAGATAACATGCGAAGGAGGGAAGCTGGTTAATTTGAAACTTGCACCTAATCCATCGCATCTGGAAGCCGTAAATCCCGTGGTGGAAGGCTTTCTCAGGGCTAAGATTGACAAGCAGTATAAAGACCCAAAGAAGGTACTTCCTATTCTAATACATGGCGACGCAGCTATTGCCGGTCAGGGAATTGTCTATGAACTTGCCCAAATGTCTAAGCTGGAGGGTTATCATACAGGAGGAACTATTCATTTTGTAATCAATAACCAGGTAGGTTTTACCACCGATTTTGATGATGCCCGATCAAGTATCTACTGCACGGATGTGGCGAAAACAATCGACGCACCGGTTCTTCACGTAAACGGTGATGATCCAGAGGCTGTAATATTTTGTGTAAACCTTGCCACCGAATTCAGACAAAAGTTCGCCAGAGATATTTTTATCGACATGGTATGCTATAGGAGGCATGGTCATAATGAAAGCGATGAGCCAAAATTCACGCAACCCTCTCTCTATAACAAGATTTCTAAGCACCCAAATCCACGGGAGGTTTACAACAGAAGTCTGATAGAAAGGGGAGATGTAGATGCAGAATTGGCAGAGAATATGGACAAGGAGTTCAGAGATCTGCTCCAGGCCAGACTTAATCTTGTGAAGCAAAAGCCTTTGCCATACAATTATCAGCAAATGGAAAAGGAATGGCACGTGTTGCGGAAATCTGAACCAGAAGACTTTGACCAATCTCCGGAGACTGGAATTGATGACGCATCTTTCGAAAAAGTGGCCAAAGCACTTACCACACTTCCCAAGGGCTTCAAGCCGATCAAGCAAATCGAAAAGCAGTTTAAGCAGCGGAAAGATATTTTCTTTAATACAAAGCAACTCAACTGGGCGGCCGCGGAGCTAATGGCTTATGGCTCTATCATTTTGGAAAAGAAAATTGTGCGATTGTCCGGACAAGATACTCAGAGAGGTACTTTTTCTCACCGGCACTCCGTAATTCATGACGTCAACACCAACGAAGCTTACAACAGCCTCAACCATATTGAAGAAGGTCAGGAAAAATTCAGGATATTCAATTCTTTGCTGTCCGAATTTGGCGCCTTAGGCTTTGAATTTGGTTACGCCCTGGCCAATCCGAATGCGCTAACGATTTGGGAGGCGCAGTTTGGAGACTTTGCGAATGGCGCCCAGGTAATGATAGATCAGTTTATTACTTGCGCATATACAAAATGGCAAAGAATGAATGGCTTGGTCTTGTTGTTGCCACATGGCTATGAAGGGCAGGGTCCGGAGCACTCCAATGCAAGGCCGGAACGTTTCCTCCAGATGGCTGCCGGGTACAATATGTTCGTGGTGAATATTACCCAACCGTCTAACTTCTTCCATTTACTAAGAAGGCAATTGGCGATGCCATTCAGGATGCCTTGTGTGGTAATGTCTCCAAAGTCATTATTGCGACATCCAAGAGTGGAGTCTCCCAAAGAAGAATTCCTTTCCGGAAGGTTCAAGGAGGTGATAGACGATCCAAACGCAAATCCTAAGGAAATAAAGAAACTTCTATTGTGTACAGGAAAAATCTATTATGAGCTTCTGGAAAAACAGGAAGAGACCAAGCGAACAGATGTAGCTATTGTAAGAATTGAACAGTTATATCCCTTCCCCAAGAATCAGGTGGATGAAATTCTTGCAAAATATCAAAAAGCAAAATTATTCTGGGTGCAGGAAGAGCCGGAAAATATGGGTGCCTGGACGTTCTTGTTAAGAACCATGCGTAACTCAGAGATGGACGTGATTTCGAGAAAAGCTACGGCATCTCCCGCCACCGGATATGGCAAGATGCATAAAAAGGAGCAGGAGGAATTAATCGACAAAGCTTTCGCTTAGACTTACGGCTGCAAGAGAAATCCTTCCGGAATAGAAAATTTTTTAAAAATTTAATTTGAAATGATGATTATATAGGGATATAAATTAACTTGAACCCGCAGATTGCTGTTCGTCAAGTAATTTTATCCCTTTATAAAGGCTGTTAACCAAAGCAAAAAAAGAATTATGAGCAAGATAATGAAGGTACCTCAGGTAGGCGAGTCGATTACCGAGGTCACAATCGCCCAATGGTTGAAGAAAGATGGTGATGAAGTGGCATTGGACGAAATAATTTGTGAACTTGAATCTGATAAGGCCACTTTTGAAGTGCCTGCAGAAGCTGCCGGGATTTTGAGAATTAAAGCGCAGGAGGGAGATACATTAGAGATAGGGGCTGAAATTTGTGAAATTGAGGAGGGCACGGCTGGGGCGCAAAAAAGCGAATCAAAGGCACCTGAGGCTTCTGAAGAAAAAGCATCCAATAAAGCCGAACCTGAAGTTCGATCGCGGAAGACCGGATCCGGCAAAGAAGAACTTGAGATGTATGTGCCTGCTGTAGGGGAATCTATTACAGAGGTTACAATTGGCTCGTGGTTGAAGTCCGATGGAGATGAGGTGATGCTAGATGAGGCAATTGCGGAAATCGAGTCTGATAAAGCGACATTTGAGTTAACAGCTGAAGCACAGGGTAAACTTAAAATTGTAGCAAAACAGGGAGACACCCTAGAAATTGGCGCATTGATCTGCAAGATCGAAGTGGCCGAGGAACAAGGCCGGCAAAAAGCAGTAGACAATGAGCCTGATGAAGAGGACGAGGATGGAAGGGAAAATCCCATGAATGAGACCTATGCTACAGGTCACGCATCTCCGGCAGCAGCAAAAATTCTTGCCGAAAAGGGCATTAAAGCAGAACAGGTGAAGGGCTCAGGAATTGATGGAAGGATTACCAAGGAAGACGCGCTAAAAGCGGAAACCGATGCGACAAAAACAGACACTAAACCTGCTACAAAGGAAACTGCCTCCAATCAAAGTGATGCTAGTGGAGACAGGGTTCAGACAAGACAAAAAATGTCCAGCCTGAGAAAGACGGTTGCGAGGCGCCTGGTAACGGTAAAGAATGAGACGGCCATGCTGACTACCTTCAACGAGGTGGATATGAAGCCGATTATGGACCTCAGGAAAAAATACAAGGATCAATTTAAGGAGAAATATGAGGTTGGCCTTGGGTTTATGTCGTTTTTCACAAAAGCTGCTTGTGTGGCATTGCAGGAATGGCCGGCAGTAAACGCCATGATTGATGGTGAAGAAATGGTCTTCAATGAGTTTTGCGATATTTCAATCGCCGTGTCCTCGCCTAAAGGTTTGGTAGTGCCTGTAATCAGAAATGCGGAGAAGCTTTCTTTTGAAGGAATTGAAAAGGAAGTGGTAAGGCTAGCGGGTAAAGCAAGAGATGGAAAACTAAGCATTGAGGAAATGACAGGAGGGACTTTCACGCTTACTAACGGAGGCATATTCGGTTCAATGATGTCCACGCCTATTATCAATGCTCCACAGTCTGCTATTTTAGGCATGCACAATATCGTAGAGCGTCCGGTGGTGGTAAATGGGGAAATCGTGGTGAGGCCAATGATGTACCTGGCACTTTCTTATGATCACCGAATTATCGATGGGCGTGAATCCGTGAGTTTCCTCGTGAGGGTGAAACAATTGCTTGAAGATCCTACCCGCCTGCTTATAGGCGTTTAGACAGTGGCGTTCAATAACAGCATTTTAAAATTTAGAATTATCTAATAAAACCGTTTTCTGAGATAGCCATTAAGACTGTTTTAGAAGCTATATAAAACTAACATTATGCAATACGACGTCACGGTTATTGGCTCGGGCCCTGGAGGGTATGTAGCGGCCATCAGATGTGCACAACTGGGCATGAAAACTGCTCTTATTGAAAAATACAATACTTTGGGAGGCACTTGTCTAAATGTTGGTTGTATTCCCTCCAAAGCTTTACTGGACTCAACGGAGCACTATGATAACGCCAATAAACATTTTAAAGAGCATGGCATTGATGTCTCAGGATTGAGCGTAAACTTCAGTCAGATGATTTCGCGCAAGCAAGAGGTTGTAAATCAGACGACAGCGGGCATTGACTTTTTGATGAAGAAAAATAAAGTGGATGTTTTTAACGGCCTGGGCTCTTTCATCAATAAGAATAAAATTAAAATAGCAGGGAAAGACGGAGATAAAGAGATAGATACCAAAAACGTTATTATTGCCACCGGATCCAAGCCTTCTACTTTACCTTTTGCTCAGATTGATAAAAAAAGGATTATAACCAGCACCGAAGCCTTGTCCTTAAAAGAAATTCCAAAGCACCTGATAGTAATTGGGGGCGGAATCATCGGTATGGAGTTGGGTTCAGTGTATGCCCGGCTCGGTGCAAAAGTGACTGTTCTTGAATTCCTCGACAAACTGATCCCAACCATGGACGCCACAATGGGTAAGGAGCTTTTTAAAGTCAGCAAAAAGCTTGGAATTGACTGCAAACTAGGCCACAAAGTTACTTCAGTTGAGAACGCAGGAGAGGAAGTAACTGTAAAAGCAGAAAATAAAAAGGGCGAAGAAATAGTTCTACAGGGCGATTATTGTTTGATCTCGATAGGAAGGAAGCCTTACACAGAAGGACTCGCTTTAGAAAATGCTGGTCTTGATACCGATAAGGCGGGAAGGATAGAAACGGACGAGCATCTAAGAACCAAGGTTGACAATATTTATGCCATAGGAGATGTAGTCAAAGGTGCTATGTTAGCTCATAAAGCAGAAGAGGAAGGTATGTTTGTGGCAGAAGTACTTGCAGGGCAGAAACCGCATATCAATTATCTGCTTATTCCGGGCGTGGTTTACACCTGGCCTGAAGTAGCGAGCGTAGGGTACACCGAGGAGCAGTTGAAAGAAAAAGGTAAAAAGTATAAAGCAGGATCATTTCCGTTTAAGGCTTCCGGACGAGCCAGAGCAAGTATGGATACTGATGGCCTGGTGAAGGTATTGGCGGATGAAAAAACAGATGAAATATTGGGAGTGCATATGATTGGTCCCAGAGCTGCGGATATGATAGCAGAGGCTGTTGTGGCCATGGAGTATCGGGCGTCTGCGGAGGACGTAGCTAGAATGTCACATGCGCACCCCACCTATACCGAAGCATTAAAAGAGGCTTGCCTCGCAGCTTCAGATAACCGGGCTATTCACATATAAATAGATGCCATTAAAATAAATTATGTGGTGCCTCTTGACAGGCACCATTTTTTTTTGCCGGATTTTAAATGAGACTATCAGCCTTCAATTCCGGTAATTATGATTTGAGAAATCAATAAGGAACCATTATGCAACCATTTCGACTTTTTTGATGGCCATAATCGGGATCATCTTTAAATTAGTCAATAATATTGAGTCTTCGCTTACCCGCCATATTTTTGAAACGGTATCTTTATTTTGTTCCAAATCCGTGTCGTAAACGATACGGACATTTTCATTGTTCTTGTAACATATCTCTATGTCGGTCGAAACATCCTTCATTCTTCTATGTCGGAATTTGATTGTTTCAACAACATCTTTTACGTAGTTAAAGGTCTCCATAATTATCCCTTCTAATTAAAAATCATTTTATAATGTGAATATAAACTACATCCGGGAAATTTTCTGATCACAAGATTTTTTATTATTACAATGTAAGGAATGGTTAAAATTGGAAAATTCCTTCACCTACCAGAGATTGTCTGATACAGGAGTCGATTTTCTGCAAAGAAAACAAGCAATGTTCAGTTTCCTAAAGTTGAAGTACCAATCAACTTTTGATTGTCCTTTTAATCCTCTAAATTTGCGCAACCATTTTCAGACCTAAACGAAATATCCTAAGATGCCAAGAGACAACAGCATTAAATCAGTATTAATCATCGGTAGCGGCCCCATTGTAATCGGGCAGGCGTGTGAATTTGATTATGCTGGTTCGCAGGCTTCACGTTCATTAAGAGAAGAAGGAATTGAAGTGACCCTCATCAATTCTAATCCGGCCACCATTATGACTGATAATGTAACGGCCGATAATATTTATTTACTTCCTTTAGAGAAGAAATCCATAATTCAAATACTTCAAAAGCATAAAATTGATGCCGTGTTGCCTACTATGGGTGGACAGACGGCGTTAAATCTGGCAATAGATTGTGATAAAGCAGGTATTTGGGAAAAATACGGCGTAAAGATCATCGGCGTAGATATCAATGCCATTGAAACTACCGAAGACAGGGAAAAATTCAGATTGAAGATGCATGAGCTGGATGTTCATGTTTGTAAAGGGTCAACAGCCACCTCTTTTTTACAAGGAAAGGAAATTGCGCAGGAAATTGGTTTTCCTTTGGTAATAAGACCGTCCTATACCTTGGGTGGTACTGGTGGAGGGTTCGTGGAAAAGCCCGAGAATTTTGAAAAAGCACTTACCTCCGGTCTTCACGCTTCCCCGATCCATGAGGTGCTCATTGAGCAGAGTATCATGGGCTGGAAAGAATATGAGTTGGAGTTGTTGCGCGACAACGTAGGTAATATTATCATTATATGCTCTATTGAGAATTTTGATCCTATGGGTATCCATACTGGAGACTCCATTACAGTGGCTCCAGCGATGACATTACCTGACACGGTGTATCAAAACATGAGGAATCTTGCCATCAGAATGATGAACGGCATTGGACAGTTTGCCGGAGGTTGTAATGTTCAGTTTGCTGTAAATCCTGAAAATGATGACATTGTAGGAATCGAAATAAATCCGCGGGTGTCCCGCTCTTCGGCGCTTGCCTCAAAAGCTACGGGATATCCTATAGCTAAAATTGCAGCAAAATTAGCGATCGGCTATAACCTCGACGAGCTGAAAAACCAGATTACTAAAACCACATCAGCTTATTTTGAGCCGGCGCTGGATTATGTAATCGTGAAAATACCTCGTTGGAATTTTGATAAATTTAAAGGTGCCGACAGGGAGTTGGGCTTACAGATGAAGTCTGTTGGTGAGGTTATGGGAATTGGAAGAAACTTCCAGGAAGCCTTGCAAAAAGCGTGTCAATCCCTGGAAATTAAAAGAAACGGCTTGGGAGCAGATGGCAAAGAGCTAACCAATCAGGAACAAATACTGCACAGCCTGAAGCACCCAAGCTGGAACCGCCTCTTCCATATCTATGATGCTTTTAAGTTAGGAATTGCTTTTAAAACCATAGAAAATATCACGAAAATCGACAAATGGTTTCTTCAGCAAATTGAAGAGTTGGTGGCTTTGGAACGAGAAATCGAAAAGTATGACCTGCCTACGATACCAGATAAGTTACTAAAAGAAGCGAAACAGAAAGGATATGCTGATCGTCAGATTGCGCACTTGCTCGATTGCCTGGAAAGCGAGGTCTACCATAAAAGAAATGATCTTGGAATAAAAAGAGTATTTAAAATTGTTGATACTTGTGCTGCAGAATTCGAAGCAAATACGCCCTACTATTATTCGACGTTCGAAGATGAGAATGAGTCGGTACGCTCTGACAAGAAAAAAATTGTGGTTCTTGGTTCAGGACCGAACCGCATAGGACAAGGGATTGAGTTTGATTACTCCTGTGTGCACGGTGTCCTGGCTGCCAAAGAATGCGGCTATGAAACCATCATGATTAACTGCAACCCTGAAACGGTTTCAACAGATTTTGATGTCGCTGATAAACTTTATTTTGAGCCTGTATTCTGGGAGCATATTTATGATATAATCCTCCATGAAAAACCAGAAGGAGTTATCGTTCAGTTAGGCGGACAAACGGCGCTAAAACTGGCCGAGAAGCTGGAGCGTTACGGCATTAAAATCATCGGCACCAACTATGAGTCGCTGGACCTCGCAGAAGACAGGGGTAGCTTTTCCAATCTCTTGAAAGAAAACGATATTCCCTACCCTGAATTTGGAGTGATTACAGATGCTGACAGCGCCCTGGAGCTTTCCAAGACTATAGGATTTCCACTTTTGGTGCGGCCCTCCTATGTGTTGGGCGGTCAAAGCATGAAGATCGTAATCAACGAGCAGGAACTGGAGACTCACGTGCTGGACATTTTGAGGGATATTCCCGGAAATAAAGTTTTGTTGGATCATTTCCTGGATGGCGCCATTGAAGCAGAGGCGGATGCCATCTGTGATGGCGAAGACGTCTATATCATTGGAATAATGCAGCATATTGAGCCAGCGGGTATTCACTCGGGCGACTCTTACGCTGTATTACCCCCGTACAATCTTGGCGATTTTGTGATCCGGCAAATAGAATCCTACACGCAGAAAATTGCGCTGGCACTGAACACCGTGGGGTTAATTAACATACAGTTTGCTATAAAAAATGATAAAGTTTATATCATTGAAGCGAACCCAAGAGCTTCCAGAACCGTACCATTTATTTGTAAAGCATACCGTGAGCCTTATGTGAACTATGCTACCAAGGTGATGTTGGGAGAGAAGAAGGTGAAAGATTTTGATTTCAAGCCGTTCAAGAAGGGTTACGCAATTAAAGTTCCTGTATTCTCTTTTGAAAAGTTTCCGAATGTAAATAAGGAACTGGGGCCGGAAATGAAATCGACTGGAGAAGCAATTTATTTCATAGACGATTTGATGGACGACTATTTCCTCAAAATTTATGCTGAAAGAAACTTATACCTGAGTAAATAAGTTTAATAGATGGGGCTTGCAACTAAGGATTTTGCAGATGCTTTAAACTACTTATTAAGGTATACTGCATAAAAAAACAATAATGATTATAAGGAAGTAGGCTCTAAATATAAATTGCGGTGCCGCTTTGAAGCGCATTTTTTGGCAGGCCCCGGATACCAAAATCTATGATTCATGATCAAATTTCTTTTAATAACATTTTTAGTATGTTACCTTATTTATAAACTCGGTGGCTTTTTGTTAAAGGCTTTCTTTATCTCTGTTGGGAAGAAAATGCAGGGTTCGCAGTCTTTTCAGCAATCAAGAACCAGTTATCAGCACCGACGTACAACAAATGGTAATGTAGATATCGATTACGTTCCCAAGAATGGAAATTCGAAAAAGCCGGGGGAATTTAAAGGAGGAGAGTACGTAGATTACGAAGAAGTAAAATGATCTGGGTAAGTTACCCAAGATCTTAAAACTGGTAAAACTGCCTAAATAATATCCAGGTGTTTTACCAGTTTTGTTTTTTGACGTAGGTTTTTGGCTTCTTGGAATCCTTCTTCTCTACCCTTTTGCTCTTCATCGCTTCATAATCGTTATAGGTAGTTCCATTTTGTCTCACATAAACGGTTTTGGAACAGCTAAATATGGAAAATCCTATGAACAGGATCAAAAGCAAGGTGATGGTTCTTACCTTATTGGACTGCTTTTTCATACCACTAAAGTAGCGTGCCAGCCCGTACCAGTAAAAGCGCTATTCGTCCGTTCATTACCTTTGTAAGATATTTCTTGAAAAAATTTATGGGAAACGGGCCTTAGCTCTCATGGAAAATATTAATATATTTGTGTTACTGTTGTGCTTTTTATCGAGATAGTTCTAATGCCTTAATTACCCTAATAGAGACTTTAGGAAAGATTAAGATTTCTCTTCCTATGCCTGCCAAACGTCCAAACTGATGAGGCAGACTGTTCATGTTTGACCCCATAAAAGCCTGAAAATTTGGGTGCTGTAGTGATAGAAGCCTCTCCTAATAACAAAAGGCAGGACAGAATGGGTTAACTTTAGGAAGAAAAGCATTTCCAATACCAATGAAAGACGCAGATGAATTGTTAAATGCTATTCAAGATGTATATTTGTTGACAATATCAACAGTGCACAGCATTTGATAAGAGACTTCAGTTAGTTTTTAAAAATAAATAAGATAAATGAGTTGGTTCAAGAGAAAGGACAAAGGTATTCTTACCCCTACCGAAGCTAAAAAGGAAGCACCCGACGGGCTTTGGTACAAGACGCCCACAGGAAAAATTATTCATACCAGGGAGTTGAAGAACAACGCTTATGTCAGTCCTGAAGACGACTACCACGTAAGAATAGGCTCTAAAGAATATTTTGAAATTTTATTTGATAACAATGAATTTATAGAGTTGGATCCAGCCATTACATCTGCTGACCCGCTCAAGTTCACCGATAGTAAACCCTACCCGAGCAGAATAAAAGCTACCCAGGAAAAAACAGATCTTAAGGACGCAGTTAGAACGGCTCATGGAAAGATAAGTGGGATGCCCATCGTCATTGCCTGTATGGATTTTAACTTTATAGGAGGCTCAATGGGTTCTGTTGTAGGGGAAAAAATTGCGAGAGCTATAGATTATTCCCTTGCAAATAAGACTCCCTTTCTCATGATCTCAAAATCTGGTGGAGCCAGGATGATGGAAGCTGGATTTTCTCTGATGCAAATGGCCAAAACTTCTGCCAGGTTGGCCTTGCTCTCAGAAGCAAAAATTCCCTACATTTCTCTCCTTACTGACCCTACTACCGGAGGTGTTTCAGCCTCGTTTGCCATGCTGGGTGACTTCAACATTGCGGAGCCTGGAGCCTTAATCGGCTTTGCAGGGCCGAGGGTAATCAGGGAAACCATAGGTAAAGATCTTCCCAAAGGATTTCAAAGTTCCGAATTTGTTCTTGATCACGGATTTTTAGACTTCATTGTTGATCGGAGAAACTTAAAAGTCAAACTGACTACTTTGCTGAAAATGCTTCAGTAAACCAGCTCACCTCTGAAAGAAGGTTATGCGGCTAATTTCCCATCCTGTTCTGTGCAATTACTACGTTACCTATCGATGTAATGCACGTTGCGGGTTTTGTGATATATGGGAGCGCCCTTCGCCGTATGTAGATGAGGAATCCGTATTGGCCAATTTAAGGGATTTGAAACAGCTTGGCGTGAAGGTAATCGATTTTACCGGTGGCGAGCCCTTGTTGCATCAGCAAATCGACCTACTGCTTACAACCGCTAAAGACTTGGGGTTTATTACGACATTAACCACCAATTGTCTGCTGTATCCGAAGTGGGCAGAAAAGTTGAGCGGTAAAATTGACATGCTGCATTTTTCCCTTGATGCCGGTGAGGCTGCATTGCATGATGCCAGCAGAGGGGTCGCCTGTTTTGATTTCGTGATGAAATCGATAGAAACGGCTAAACAACTGCATGAAAGGCCGGACATTATTTTTACCGTTACAGAGGAAAACATTAGCCAGATCCCGGTTATATACGAGAACATTTGTCTGCCCAATAATTTAGTTTTGATTCTGAACCCCATATTTGAATACAATGGCGTTGATGCAGGAGCTGGGCTTTCCGAGCGATCCCTTAAGATCATCAGTGCCTGGGGAAAAAGGAAGTACGTTTTTTTGAACGAGGCTTTTCTAGCATTACGGAGAAATGGGGGCAACCAAGTGGCAAATCCTGTTTGTAAAGCTGCCAGTTCTACCATCGTAATTTCCCCTGATAACGAACTGCTGTTGCCCTGTTATCATCTCGGTTTGAAATCAATTCCAATTTCTAACAATCTAAAGGAGCTATATCTTTCTGACGACGTTCAGCAGTTAGTGCGCATGGAAGGGAGATATTCTGAGTGTGAGGGCTGCACCATTAATTGCTATATGCAGCCTTCGTTTGCTGTGGAGATGAATAAGTATTGGTGGAAATCGCTGCCAAGTACAATAAAATACAACAAGCTGAAGGGAACCTGGAAAAAGCTCCTTGTTTAAATGCTGGTTTAAATAACCCGTTTTACAACTTTTTTAAATAATATGTTGTTAGCTTTGCAACCAACGTGTTGGTGTAATAAAATATCCGAATACGAGTTTAATGTTTTAATATATTATAAATATATTTGTGTTCCATTTTGATGGGCCCAAATACTGTCAATTACATAAATTAATAAGTTAAATGACTTCAATAGTTATTACTTCAATTGTCGCTTTTACTTTAATCATTTTACTTCTTGTATTGATTTTGCTCTATGCACAATCTAAACTGGTTCAGTCAGGAGACGTAAAAATCTTTATTAATGGTGACGAAAAGAATCCCTTAGTTGCTTCGGCTGGTTCTAGTCTATTGTCGACTCTTTCTGCTTCTAAAATATTTCTTCCTTCTGCCTGTGGCGGGGGTGGAACCTGCGCTATGTGTAAGTGTGTAGTTGAAGATGGCGGTGGAGAAGTATTGCCTACTGAAGTTGGTCACCTTAGTCGTACTGAACAGAAGGAACATGTGAGGCTCTCATGTCAGGTAAAAGTGAAGCAAGACATGCACATTCGTATTCCAGAGGAAATTTTTGGGATTAAGAAATGGGAATGCGAGGTTGTTTCCAATTATAATGTTTCTACGTTTATCAAAGAGTTTGTTGTGAAGCTTCCTGAAGGAGAGTCGATGGATTTCGAATCCGGAGGTTATATTCAAATAGATGTTCCTGAATGTGAAATTAAGTTTGCCGGAATGGACATCACGCCTCATCCTGAATTAGGCCACAAGCAGGACGTTTATCAGTCTGATTGGGACAAGTTTGGACTATGGGATTTGGTGATGAAAAATGATGAGCCGATCTTCAGGGCATATTCCATGGCTAATCATCCCGCGGAAGGCAATATTATTATGTTGAACATCCGTATTGCTACGCCGCCATGGGACAGGGCTGCTAACAAATGGATGGACGTGAATCCTGGCATTTGCTCCTCATACGTGTTCTCTCAGAAGACGGGAGATAAAGTGACTATTTCGGGTCCGTATGGTGAATTCCATATCAACCCAACCCAAAGAGAAATGATCTATATTGGCGGTGGTGCGGGAATGGCGCCGCTGCGATCTCACATATTCCACTTGTTCCATACAGAAAAAACAAACAGAAAAGTTTCTTACTGGTATGGTGGAAGATCCAAAAGAGAATTATTCTATACAGATCATTTTAGGAATATAGAGAAAGACTTTCCAAACTTCCGGTTCCATATCGGACTTTCGGAACCATTGCCGGATGATAACTGGAAAGTGAAGGATTCGCTGGAAGATGATAAAGACGGATATGTTGGATTCATTCATCAGGTACTGTTTGACAATTATCTCAAAACACACCCTGAGCCAGAGGAAATAGAATATTATCTTTGCGGCCCTCCTATGATGAATGCTGCCGTATTAAAGATGTTAGATGATATGGGTGTTCCTTCTGAGAATATTCGATTTGATGACTTTGGAGGTTAGATCATAAACAATGAAATTTCTAAAAAGCCTACTTTTACAGTGGGCTTTTTTGCTTTTAGCCTGGTAGGATATCTGACTTCTCATTATCTTTATTGTCTGGGAACGTATGCTGATCCGACCCCGAACTGCTTACATATGGATTTAAAAATTTTCTTTTCTCCGTTGGATGAATCGCTTTTTGAAAGCACCCATGGACAAAATACCTTTCTTGACGCAATTCACATCAATAAGGAAATGTATCCCGATCTTAAGTCGGCCGACATAGCTATAGTTGGTTTACAGGAAAGTCGGGGAAGCGTAGGGAATCAAGGTGTAGAAAAGGCCGCTAATGTGATAAGAAAAAAGCTTTATAGTCTTAAAAAGGGAAGTGGAGCGTACCGGATAGTTGATTTAGGTAACTTAAGAAATGGAAGCACGCTGGAAGATACTTATCTCAGATTAAAAGAAGTATGTAATATTCTGATCGAACAAAACACGCTCCCCTTGCTTATTGGCGGCTCCCATGACCTGGATTATGGGCAGTATCTTGCCTATGAAGATATGGAAAAGCTCATCAGTTTTCTCAATGTTGATGCAATGCTTGATCTGGAAGCCAATGAGGCTGTGGAAATGAGTAAAAAACACATCAATCAGATCCTGATGTATGAGCCCAATTATTTGTTTAATTTTATTCATTTAGCTTACCAAAGTTATTTGATTGATCATTCGGCTATTGCCATTTTAGAGAAGCTTTACTTTGAATCGCATCGCCTGGGACAGCTTCGACAGAATATACAGGAAATGGAGCCGGTGATTCGTTATGCAGACATGATGAGCTTTGATATAACAGCAATTAAATCCAGCGACGCGCCCGGCAATAGTAATCCCCAAGCTTTTGGTTTGACAGGTGAAGAAGCCTGCCAGATTTGCTGGTATGCTGGATTAAACGATAAGTTGAGCTCGGCGGGGTTTTATGAGTATAATCCTGATTTCGACGACCAAAACCAAAAGACAGCATCGGTAGTAGCTACCATGATTTGGTATTTCATCGAAGGTTTTTATCACAGGCGTGATGAAAAGGACTTCAAAATAAATGATTACCTGAGGTATGTGGTGTCTATGCCTTCTGAACCGGAGAAGCTCGTCTTTTATAAAAGCAAGATGAGCGAAAAGTGGTGGATGGAGGTGCCTTATCCCAAAGGAAAACAGGTTAGGGGTATGGGTGACGCGAGTTTTGGCAGAAATTGTATTATCCCTTGCAGTTACTCAGATTATGAAAATGCCAGCCGGGGGGAGCTACCCGAGCGGTGGATCAGTACGCATGCAAAACTTTTATGATACGCCCCATTAAGATGCGCTATTCACAAAACGCAAACGCAGCCGTATTGATTGAATAAGTTATATTTTTGCCGATATTGCCATAAGCGAGTATAAGATCTTTGTTAGGCCCATCATCTCCGTGGATCTTCACATGGCCGTCGAAGTCTTTTAAAGTATCAAAATCGAACACTGTTCCGTCAGCAAGCTCATCCATTTCTGTTACGCTCTCACCGGTTTGGCCATTCACAGGATGAAACATAGCGGCCATTTCAGCATCTTTGGTGTAGCTGCCATAATGTAGGTGTGCGGGGTGTAGTATAGATTCTCCTGTAGCGCCAATTTTAATAGTAGCCCGCAGTGAGCCGTCTTTTTTTTCTTCAAAAGTAATGGTGCCATCCACATCGTAATCTGAACCGGACGCCAGGTCATATATCAGTATTCTTCCGGTTGTATCGTTATCCGCCATGGGTTCATCGTCATTATTGCACGCAAAAAGACTACATGTAAAAATCAAAGTCAGAGACAGAGCGGAAAAGTCAAAAAATTTTGAATGTTGAGATTTCATATTGGTGTATTCAGGATCCTTCTTAAAAATACGAAAAATTCCCGTTAAATACTTCCACGCGTCTAAAACTTAACTGTTCAAATACTTCCGTAATTACTGGACTTGGTGTATAGCTTCTTCCAGGAATTAACACCGTGAACAATCACCAAACCTACTGAAGCCGCAACGGAAATATAAATTGCCTGTGGCATCATTTCATGCAACAACAGGGCTCCTGAGAAGATGCTAAAAAACATCCATAGTAGGTAACGTATACGCGAAGTTGCTTTTTTTGAACTCCAATAAACTGCTAACAGAGACAGTCCGATGAATCCATAATGCAGCCAATGCCAGTCGCCCGTTAGTAGTTGGATATTCATAGACGACACCAGAACCAAAATGGGGATTCCGGCGCAATGAATTAAGCACAACAGAGAACTGAAGATCCCTAAAAGATCAGCGCTTGTTTTTCTGGATATTATCTGCATTTTCTCCGGATGTAACCTTTGTTTGACATGTTTGCTGAAACCTGACCATGCGAGTAATACTACTCCACGTGCACTTCAATAAAAACCGTTTTTTGATATCCTTCCAAATCTGTTGCGCGGATAACTAACTCATAGTGGCCATGTGCAGCGTCTTCGGGAATATCAATCCCACCCATTTCCGAAAATTCCCAGGTTGTCGCGCCGTTTAAGACGAACTCCTGATCGAATAATGCTTCATCACGCAACCTTCCGTGGTTATGGTCATCCTCATGTTCAGGAGCTAACCGAATGTGCACTTCTTCAAGTCCATCCGGATCTTCAATCCATCCTTGCAGGCGAATACTGTTACCCGGTGCGACTTCAATTTCCTGAAGAATATCATGGGATGTAATCTCTATCACGGGTTGGTTGGATGGATCCGCAATTTCAAATTGCAGAAATTTAGGTTCACCTTCATTTCCTGCCGCATCAAAATACAACAGAGTAAAATGATATGGACCAGGCGTGGCATCAGTAGGAACCGGGATATGTTTATGAACCGTTTGAGATTTCCCCTCCAAATCTTGAGTAGCGGAGTACGAGAACTCGGATGCTAGGATTTTACCATGACTATGTCCATTAAAATTATCATGAATGTTAATCCGGTATTGTCCCAGTTGAATATCATCCTCAAATTCTGCATCAAATTCAATCTCGCTGCCAGCGCTAATGATAATGTTTTCAGTCAACCCATTAAGCGATATATTTTTAACAATTGGAGCAGTGTTATCCACAGAGTCATCATCATCACTACAGCCCAAAAAAAATACTGTTGATACCAACACTAGTTTAAAAAAGGAATTTAATTTCATAAGAAAACATTTTAGCGACGTTGTTTCTGCAAACATAGTGCATTTGCAATCTTGTTGCAAGTAATAATAAAAACTTTATGCTATTTTTTTTGTAAGTCGAATGGGATGTTCAGCGAAACAACATAATTCCGTCCCTGCTCCGGCAATGAGAGGAGTCGGTATCTGCTTAAATGGTTCAGGTATTTTTCGTTGAATAGATTCTGGATCGAGAATTTTAATGAGGCCTGTTGATTTTGGATCCTGAATTTGATGCCTGTATTAAACGAGAACACCGTATAGCCGGGGGTTGATTTTTCATTTTGATCTACCCGGTTTTGGGATGAAAATAGATGCGCATCCAGGCCTACATAGGCATCAGTAAATCTTTCTGCTTTTAAAGGTATGTCGTATCGTATTTCACCCAATAGTGAAAGAGGCGGGGTGAAAGGTAAAGGCCTTCGTGAATCTAAATTTAAATTCCATACGTATTCCATAGCAATTTTAAGATGCAGGTTTGGAATAAAGTGGTATTCTGTTGATAGCTCGCCACCGGTAAAAACAGCATCATTTTGTTCGTATTGGTATATTTGTCCGCCTCCAGGATGTTCGTCGGCAAACTTAGCCTGAGGCTTTAAATAGATAAAGTTGTTGAAGTAGGTAAAATAGGGCGTAAGCCCGATGTGCAATTCTTTTGTATGGTAGGTAAGGTTTAAGTCTGCCTGAACTCCTCTTTCTGAGTCCAGTGTTTCATTTCCTTTTTCATATCGAAATGTCCCGTGGTGCATCCCGTTCATGGAAAGTTCGGGAGCCGTGGGCATCCGGAAACTTGTACCGATATTCAGCTTTGCATTAAAATTATGGTGGGGATGGAAAGAAAGGCCTACCGCGCCAGAAAAATCCACAAATTCACGTTTAATGTCGTTATTGGCCAAAGTCGAATCTGTTGGATCTTCTGTATCAAATCTGGGCCGGATGTGTTTTCTGATGTCCCTCACGCCCCAGTCGCCCCGAATGCCTCCATTCACTGTCCATGAATCGTTAAGGCTGTATTCATGATAATTGTAAAGCCCGATTTGATATGATTTAAACGCAGGCAATAGAAACTCGAACCCGCTGAAGGCATTAGTCTGGTATTGACCTTGAAGGCCATAGATCGCACTATAATGTTCGTCTACCTGATAATGGTATCTGGCGTTAAGCGTGTATGTCTTCAGGTTCAACTTTAATGCAAGAATGCTTTCCGGCACCTCGCTAAAGCCATGGGCATGGGGCTCTCCTTCTTCCCTTCGCAAGTTTTCCTGATAGCCCAAATCCACTTCTAACCAGTTTCTGCCCAGCGAGAGGTTGGTATTAGAAACTATCTTAAAATGATTTACGACTTGTCGTGGCAAGGAAATGTCCCGGTTATTACCATCGTAAACCGGATCGTATTCTCCCGGCACGCCCATTGCGCCAGGGAAAAGTCCGGATTTTTGATGAAAATTACTTACTGTTAGCTTGCTGTATCCCCAGTTTCCTGACAGACCGACCGCAGCAGATAAATTTAGTTCATTTCCTGCTGTGTTTTCCAATTTCTTATCTTCAATTCTATATACAAAGGTGTTGTAGTTAAAGGATTCAGCTGGAATTTTATAGTCGGCGAAATCCTGAGCCGATAATCGAAGTGCAAAAAATTTGCCTTTCCTATTGCCCTGTAGCGCCACCGAAGAACCATACAAGTTGTTATTACTTTTGAAAGTACCCTGGACACTGCCAGAAAGGCTTCCCGGACTTGGGATAGGAGCAGGTTGAATGTTGATAACACCACCCATCGCATCGGAACCGTATAACAAGGATGCAGGACCTTTTATGATTTCAATTCGGTCTGGCTCATATTGGTCAATCTCCAGACCATGGTCTCCTCCCCACTGCTGGCCTTCCTGTTTAATTCCTTTGTCGTTCACCAAGACGCGATTGAAGCTCATACCTCTGATTACTGGCTTGGCAATGCCTACTCCGGTATTAATAGCATTAATTCCCGGTAATTTTTGAAGGGATCCAACCAGTGTCCCTCTGTTATTTTCAGTTAGGAAATCCCTTCCCACAGTTTCAATGGTCATCGACTGCTCTACGGGACCGGATTTGAATGGATTGGCTTCAATCAATAGTTCGTTCAACTCCACCGTTGATTCCTTCAACCGAATGTCAAGGTCTACAGACTTATCACGAACGACAACTGTTTTTGAAGCAGATTCATGTCCCACAAATGTGATGTGCAAATGGTATGAGTTCTTCCTGATATTCCGGAATGAGAAATTACCATTTATGTCCGTCAATGTACCCATGGAAAGCTCGTGCAAGAGCACATTAGCGCCTATCAAAGGTTCGCCATCCCAGTTGGTAACTTTCCCCGAAATCTCATAGGTGGATTGGCCGAAGACGAGGAACGTCTCTGATAATAATAGAAATAAAAACGTAAATTTTTTCACAAAGCGTTTTGATCTGCAACGATTTTGAATGCAACATTGTTTCAAATACAAAATTGCTTATTTCTATGCATAAAAAAAACTAACTTCGCTTAAACATTTATATTGTCCCTAACACCTGGTGCCAAACGTGTGAATTCTAATTGCGGGCTTAGTATAACAATTATCAAATGGAACAGAATGATATAAGATCGGTTTTAGAAGCGCATAATCTGCGAAAAACTCCTGCAAGAATAGAAATTCTTCAATTGTTTCTTAACGAGTCCCAAGCGGTTTCCCATGGGGATTTGGAAGATGCACTTCTAAAAAAATTTGATCGGGTAACGATATACAGAACGCTTAATAGCTTCGAGGAAAAGGGAATTATACACAAAGTATTTGACAGCAGCGGGGTAGGTAAATATGCACTTTGCAGTCACAGTTGTTCCGAGACGGCTCACCATGACGAGCATGTACACTTTAACTGTACGGCATGTGGAAATACCTATTGCATTGAAGATGCCAAGATACCTTCGATATCGATTCCCGAGAGATACAAGCCTAAAAGCTTATATTTGATTGCTGAAGGTATTTGTTCAACATGTTCTGATTAGTAGGGCCTGCAGTAGGGCTGCTGGAAAGTGCTTTACAAGGAATTCCTCAAACTTTACTTTTCAAGACTTTCTTCCGGCTTATCTTTTCCGCAAGTGCAAGTTTTTTTCAAAGAGTCCTTTTGTCGTGCATCCAAAAGCAATTTTGCAACATTCTTTTGAGCAAGCCCTAAGGAGTCTTATTATTTAAACAAGGTATTCTTTTAAGTCTTCAAATTTAACCCTGCCTTCATAGTAGGCTTTGCCAAAGTGCACACCCCAAATTCCCATTTCGTTTAGTTTATCAATATCCTCCTTATGGCGTACACCACCTGAAGCGATCAAACATATTCCAGGAAAGCGGCTCAATACTTCCGAATACAAATCATAAGCAGGACCTTCCATAATTCCCTCTCTGCTAACATCCGTGCATTTTACATACTTTAAACCGCGGCTGTAAAAATAGTCGATATGCTCAAATACATCTATATTGGTATCCTTTTGCCATCCACGGGTAGTAATTTTTTTGTTCAGGCTGTCAGCGCCCAGTGTAATTTTTTCTCTGCCATAAGACACGATCCATGATGCAAAAAGCTCCTTTCTGCTCACCGCAATGCTTGCCGCGGTGATATAGGTGGCTCCATATTCGTAGGCTTTGCTGATATCGCCATCTGTACTAATTCCTCCGGTAAAATCTATTTCAAGCCCGGTATGTCCGGCAATCATTTCCAACGTTGCATAGTTGGAGGGATGTCCTGTCCTGGCACCATCCAAATCAACCAGATGTATCTGCTTTACCCCATAGTCTTCAAACTGTTTGGCAACATTTATAGGACTTACATCATAGATTTTTTCCCTGGAAAAGTCTCCCTGGGATACCCTGATTGTTTTTCCATTAATGACTGAAATCGATGGAATAATTTTAATCATAAAAAATACATTTTGCGAACTGGGAAATCATCAACTATTTTCTAAAAAAAGACCACATACTATTTTTATCGCGCCTCTAGCTTTGCTTACAACTATTAGTCTTAGCTAAAGAAGGTCCGGCATTTTCGCTGGAAAAACCTGCTTTGAGTCTAAAAAGTTTTAAAAGGTTGCTGCCCGAAGTTCAGGAATGCTTGTAAAATAAACAAAGAATATCAAAATACAAAAATCCGAATTGTTAAACGACATATTCTTCTTATTTTGAATGCTTGGACAGGTTAGATCATGCAATGTATTTTCGGCAGGTGCGGCTTAGAACAGGGTCATATTTCCCTTCTTCCGGAACCTGTCCACGTTCAGATCTGGAATGGTTTTGCCACCCATGTGCCGTTTTCTAGCGGTGGTGAACAATTGGCTGATCATCTTTGCCAGCGTTCCCTCTCCTTTCATTCTTCGCCCCCAGTCAGAATCATTTACTTTGCCGCCATGTAGTTCACATATTTGATTCCAAACTTTTTCGGCTCGATCAGGGAAGTTTTGATGCAACCAATCGTGGAAAATATGTTTTATATTTCCATTTAACCTTACAGTTGTGTAGCCTGCACTCAAGGCTCCTGCTGTTGCAGCTTGCTCAATAACGGAAGGGATTTCTTGTACATTGAGTCCCGGGATTATGGGAGCATTCATTATTGATACCGGGATATTGGCTGCGCTGAGTTTCTCTATGGCTCTTAATTTTCCAGCAGCAGTAGCTGTTCGCGGTTCAAGAATCCTCCGCAATTTTTCATCGAGCGTAGTAATTGAAAAGTTAACATGGACAAGATCTTCTGTCGCAAGCTCTTTAAGTATATCCAGATCCCTCAGAATTAGCGTGTTTTTGGTAATGATGCTTACAGGGTTACCGTACTTCAAAAATATTTTTAGCAGGCTTCTGGTAATTCGCAAATTTCTTTCAACAGGCTGGTAACAATCAGTGTTTCCTGATAGCATGATTGGTGCGGGCTTCCATGATGTTGATAAAAAATTTTTCTCAAGTAGTTCCGCTGCATTTTCTTTGATGATGATTTTACTTTCAAAGTCAAGACCTGCACTAAATCCCCAGTACTGGTGTGAATTTCGTGCATAGCAATATATACAACCATGCTCGCACCCCTGGTACGGGTTTGCAGAATAATAAAATTTAAGGTCTGGGCTGTCTACTTTATTGACAATTTTTTTAGGACTTTCTCTGTATAGGGTTGTTTTTGGCAAAACATAAAATGCTTCATCCAGACCCTCTATATGTTCTGTTACATATTCTTGTTTTAAAAAAGGGTTAGAAGTATTGAGTTGCGCTCCTCTGCCCTTAAAATAATTTGGCTCCATAACCAAATTTACAGAAGTTTATGACAACCTGTTTAGTAAAGCTAAAAAAATTAGTATAAAAAGAAATCCAAACTTTTCGTTAGACGTTCTTTAAAGGTAGATAATTGTGTTTTTGTCAGCGAATCGCGTCGAAAAACACAAGGGTTAAGGTTCTTGAAAATGGCTATACTTAATAACGGTATATCTGCCCGTAAAATCAGGCATGATTAGGCTGGAGTGTAAACCCCAAGAATATCATAATGCAGAAGATACTTAATGCGATATCTGTTGTTTTTATAAGAAGCATTAGTCAAATTTAAAAAAATATGTATCTTCGCATCCTAAACAAGTGCTAATGGGCGATTAGCTCAGTTGGTTTAGAGCACCAGCTCGACAAGCTGGGGGTCGCTGGTTCGAATCCTGCATCGCCCACAATCATTTTTAACTCATAAATTTTCTGATTAACCAGAAGATTCCTGCAATTACCAGCACAACTATAATCATTCCGACCCAAACGCCGGCCTCAAATATTCCTCCCACGATTTCGCAACTTGTGAAGGAAACTAGGATTAGCAAAAAAGTAATCACCCTAAAAAATATGGAATTCTTCATGTTCTAATGTTTTGATATTGTTGATAACAGGGGTTTCCTGCTTTTGTTTGAAGCTGGGACGAAAGATGCTTCAAATGCAGCTTATATCAGATTATGAGATACTTTCCGGAACCAGCCCATTCCATTTTGGCCAGATGAATCTGAAATTGGAGCCGCTGCCTACCTTCGAGTCGAGAGATAAAACCCCGCCACCTTCTTCTACAAGTTTTTTCGCGATAGACAGGCCTACCCCGGAGCCTGATTTAGTGCTTCTGAGATTTGTTCTGTTAAAAATTTCAAATATACTTTGATGGTATTCTTCCGGGATGCCTGGTCCATCGTCTATGATTTCAAAAGAATAAAACTCGTCCAGTTCCTCAAATTTTACAGCAATATTGCCAGATTCTTTGTGGTGAAAGCGAATGGCATTACTTATTAATTGGTAAAAGATCTGGTAAAGCTTTTGTCTGTTGGCGTAAATTATTGGCAAATCCTGATCGTAGGAGACCAGGATATTGTCCCGAGTCATCGTCAACTTGTTTACAACTTCATCTAATAAACCGGAGAGGGTGAAATTGGAAAGCTGTTGGTTCAAATAGCCAGATTTGGAATACTGTTGGATGCTGTCTATCAGATCAGCCATGTGGTTGGTGCTGGATACCAGCATGTTGAACAACTTCAGTACTTCCTTGTTCTCGTGTTCTCCGCTAAGATTCTTTTCTAAAAGATGTACAATTAATTTTGATTGCGACAAAGGGGCCTTCAAATCATGCGAAACAATATGGGCAAATTGCTCCAACTCTAAACTTTTGTTTTTCAGCGCCTTTTCCTTTTCTTCCAACCGACTTTGCAACGCCTGTATTTCAGAAATGTCGGCGGTCGACTGGAGGCCATCGGTGGCTATAGGGGATTGTGCCTCCGCACCATTGTTTTGTATGCAAAGCTTATCCAGGAATTTCAAATCCCTGGATAAACTTTGCCTCAATTCCCAACAATAATGATTAAAATCTTCTTTAGTGGATCCTACGATAATCGCATTGTTATCATAGGGTGCGCCTGCAAGATAAAAGTTTTGAGGATGCTCGAATTCTTTAACGCTTACAACATCCTCATACGGACTCTGATAACTATAAATCTTATCCAGAAATGTTCTTATTTCATACTGGAACTCCTGTTCGAAAAAATCGTAAAAATTATTCTTTTTATCAGAAAATATATTATAATCATCCTTGATGACAGAGTCCAGCTTTCCGCTTTTTTTACAAACCAGAACAAAACCTTTCTTCCGAGAATTGATCATAATACCAGTTTAAAAAATATTCCCAACCATCGGTGCAAATAACCCGGGTAGCGTACAGATTACCGCACATTAGAAGGACAACAAAAAATCATAAGTAAGCCCTATTTATATACGCATATATATGAACTTCTATATGTCTCGAAAGTTTAAAAAAAAACAATAGGTATATTTTGAGATTTTATCCTACAAATTCATTCATCTTTTCGTCCGATAAAGGTTTGCTGAGATAGTCACTTACGCACGCGTATTCAAGCGCCTTTTTCTCATCAGATTCTCTGGTGGAGCAAGTGAGGATCATCAGTTTCGTATTAGGCAAGGCATCGTGAAAATTCTTTTGATAATATCCTAAAAACTCGAACCCATCCATATCAGGCATAGACAAATCCACAAATATAATATCAGGAGGCGTCTCTTTCTTCTGTTTGCATCTCTCCAGATGTTCTATTGCTTCCCAACCATTCGTTTGTACAATGATATTAGAAGGAGCTATGTATGATTCTAAAAATTTGCCGATTGCAAAATTATTAAGTTCATCATCATCAATAACTAAAATCCGTCGTAGTTTCATGAAATGAATTTTGGTTTAAATCTTAATATATAAAAATAGTGACTACAAATATATGTAATTTTTAATACAAGAGTTTTAATTCGAATAGCGATTTCGTGGAAGGAGAAATCCACTTTCGGGAAATCTTCCCCAGATCAATCTGGCTCATAGCTCGCATTCGGCAATGGTAAATTAGATCTCCTTTCGGTTCCAACTCAACATTCTTTTTCGGCAAATAGGTTCAATCTGCACTATAAATATATGCCCTTATCCTGATGGCTGTTTCACGGCCACTAATCGCTCTATGAATGGTTTTTGCTGTACGTTAATATAGTCTAAAGCAGGTTTCCAATTCATCCATTTTCCTTTATCAATCTCGGGGAATTCTTTATATTTTCCCGATTTGGGTGGCCACTCCAGGGAAAAGGTATTGCTCTTTAGGTCGAAGTTTAAGTCGGGTTTGTTTTCAAATCCCCAGCAATAAACAACCTTTCCACCTTTTTGACGAACGTTTCCGAGATCAATATAAGGCGGCGTCGGTTTCAGGCCTGTTTCCTCGCCAAATTCCCGGACAGCAGTGTCTAAAAAAGTTTCGCCTGTTTCCGGCAATCCTTTCGGAATCGTCCACCAGCCTTTATCTTTTTTGCTAAAGTACGGCCCGCCGGGATGTACTAAATATACGGATAATTCCTGATCTATTCCATACATTAGTAATCCACAGCTAATTACTGCCATTTCAAGTCAATTATAATCCGTTTTTATAGGTTTTTACTCTTAAGCCAGGAATAAGTTTCTTCCTGAGCTCTCACGGAATTAGGCTCTGATTTTTTTATTTCCAAATGGTTTAAATCCTGATCCAATAGCCGTGCCTTTGTGTTGTCATCTAATTGCAACTGGACGATTCTCCTGATTTCTGCTTTGGCTTCTACGTCATACACCGGATAACATACTTCAATTCGCCTATAAAGGTTGCGTTTCATCCAGTCTGCGGAGCCAATATATAATTCTTCATCGCCATTATTATAGAATATAAATACACGGGCATGCTCCAGGAACCTGTCGACAATCCTGTACACTTCTATATTCTCACTTAAACCGGCCTTTTGGGGGATGACACAACAAATAGCCCTGATGATCAATTGGATTTTTACACCCGCCTGGCTGGCTTCATACAATTTATCAATCATCACTTTGTCTTGTATATTGTTAAGTTTGATAATTATATGCGCTTTGTTACCATTCCTGGCGTTTTCTATTTCCCTATCTATAAGTGCCATAAATCTTTCCTGCAGATTATGTCTGGCTACCAAAAGATGTTTAAGACTGGTTATTTCCTTTTGCTCCTTCAGATAAGCAAATACATCGTCGAGTTCATCCGTCAACTCCTCGTGGGATGTGAACATGCCATGATCAGCATATATGCGAGCGGTGGTCTCGTTAAAATTGCCCGTTCCTAAATATGCATATTTTCTGATGGTGTCTGATCCGCAATCCCGCGTTACAAGCGCTACTTTCGCATGCACTTTCAATCCGGGTATACTGTATATGATGCTGATTCCTGCCGCTTCCATTTCCGCCGCCCATTTTAGGTTGTTGGCCTCGTCAAATCTGGCTTTTACTTCTACAAACACAGTTACTTTTTTGCCATTTCTTGCTGCGCTTATGAGTGAGTTGGCAATGAATGAATCGCCTGCTATTCTGTAGAGAGTGATTTTTATTTCCCTTACAAAGGGATCTACGCTTGCTTCATTGAAAAAACGTAAGACGTATTCATAAGATTGATAAGGGAAATGCAGGACCCTATCTTTCTCATCAATTGCTTCAAAGATCGATTCGAAACTATCCAATGCCACATCCGGCAGGGGCGGCCTGGGGGGTACTTCCAACAATGGTTGTAACGGATTTGGTAAATCCATCAGATCAAATAAATTGTGGTACCTTCCGCCCGGAACCATGTCATTGTGCCGGAGCCGAAATGCCTTCTTCAGGTACAATTTAAATTCCTCCGGCATGTTCAGATCATATAAAAATCTGGCAGGAGGTCCTTTTTGACGTTGAGAAAGACTCTTTTTAATTTTTGATACCAAATCTCCTTCATACTCATCTTCTATTTGCAGATCTGCATCCCGATTTAGTTTTACGCTATATGCATCAACAATTTGATAACCCGGGAAGATGAGTTTCAAATTGAAGAGAATGATATCGTCCAGAAAAATATAATAATGCTTGTCAGCTACCTTCGGCAACTCAAAAAAACGCGGCAAGTTGTCGGAAGGTATGTTTATATGAGCGTATATATACTCGCCATCATCCTCGCCTTTCTTTTTTTGCAATCTAACAGCGAAGTAAATTTTTCGGTTATCGAGAAGAAGGTCTGCGTTATTATTTTTTAAAAATACAGGTTGCAAGTAGGCCAAGACCCTGCTTCGGAAATATTTCGTGATGAATTCCTGGTGCTGCGGGAGTATCGTGTTTTCGTTGTTATACAGATTAATTCCCTGCGACTTCAAACCGGGAAGTATGCTATTGCGGAAGATCTCCCCAAATTCAGTCTGTTGCTGATCCACAACTTCGTGTATTCTCTTCAGGATCTTCTTCGGGCTAAAATCCAGAAATTCTTGCCTGTTTTTCTTGTTTAGTTTTTTCAACCCCTGCAAAGAAGCTACCCGCACCCTAAAAAACTCATCAAGGTTAGAGGAATAAATTCCCAAAAATTTGATGCGCTCGTATAGCGGTACTTTTTCATCTTTTGCCTCAAGGAGCACCCTGTAATTAAAGGTAAGCCAACTTAAATCCCTGTCAAAGTACCTCATTGTGTTTCCCATATGATGTCAAAAATAGATTTTGTGTTAAACGAATCCTTATATAGGTAGGGAAAATGCCCGATGCCAGTGCTCCTGTATGAGATCAAAAAAATCAGTTAGCGGGCGACAGCGTACCACTGAAAGTGGGATGAAAAGTTCGCTGTCAAACATCCTTTAACTCTACGCTGTAGATGTTTAAAGGTTTTTCCTTTCCCTTCAATATTATCCTGTCTATAAATTCCTGGTGCAATGAGGCGTCATTCTTTAAATACTCATGAAGATGTTCGGAAACAAGAAGATTTTTACCAAACCTGTTGCATTGCTCCTGTAGCCTCGAAGCCGTATTGACCACGTCACCGTGGTAGGCTATTTCGCTTTTGAACTCACCTACCTCTGCCACCGTTACCGTACCCACATTCAAAGAAGCTTTAAACTCAGGCTCAAATCCATATTTTTTAATATAGTACCTTTTTCTTCGTGAGATCCGCCGTTCAAAGGCATAGAAAAAGCGGATACAATTATTTTTATTCAGTCCTCCTTTAAGTGTCCAGGTTATAACCGCCTCATCTCCCACATACTGATAAATTTGCGCCCTGTAAGAAACAACTAGTTTGGACAAGTCGCGGAAGTAATCTTGTAAAAAGGAACTAAACCTGATATGTCCGAGCCTCTCGGCAATGGCAGTGGAGGATTTGAGATCAAGAAACATAAAGATTAATTCCTCTTCCTTTGGCTCGTGGTATTTTCCAAAAACCATATTCCAGTGCATGCTGGGTCCAAATTTGTTGCTAATTAGTCTGATGTAGTTGATTAGAAGACTAACTACACCGAGGTAAGTAATGAGCGATATAAAAGAATCTGTACTGATAAAACTTCTGGACTTTTCCGCAGCATGCGCGAGGGAAAATCCTTTTAAAAGAAAATAGCAACATGATAGAATTAAAATTACACCAATAAGAACGATCAGGTAGAAAAGGCTTTTGTAGATGATTACCATCAAAAAGGATCTTCTGTTCAGGACCTCAGGATAAAAAAAAATTTCGAATACTCCTGTAAAAAAGCCAATTGCAAATCCGCCTACCAACGCAAAAATGAAAAAATCTCTGAATGCGATTCTCTCCAGCGTAAAAAAGGATCCCGACAGCTCTGAAATGCCATAGTATCGAATAAATATGTATAGTGTTAAGCTTATAATCCAAAGAACTATAATAATCAGGATTTCTCTGAAGTGAAACCTAAACTGATGATCAAATTTCATATTTGATTTTCGTAAATAAAGGGCGCCCCTGTCAACTTGGTGGCATAAAAAATCTTATTGCTTATTGACTTTCAATAAATCGATTTTTGATAGAAAAGGTTTTGAAAGGCTATTCCTTTTGCTTATACAACTGCCACCAGGGTACGTGCGGCGTATCGTGGTGCTCGTAATGATAGCCAAAAAAGTAACAGCTAAAGAAAGCGATCAGGTGATTCTTTTTCTGCGTCCGGGACTTATGGATGTTGTTGGGGGCGTGCTCACCTTTATGAGGAAGATATGTTCCAAAATAAAATAGTTGCAGCGTAGACAACAGGGAGGGGATGATCCAAAAAAGGACCACGTTCTGCACCGGAAATACCAGGATTAATAGATTGTAAGTTATTGCCATGAGCAAAATCTGCCATATAGTGACATACTGCTTTAAGAATTTAAAATACCATACTGGAAATGATCCATCGTGAAAATCGGGATCATCATTGGATCCCACGTGCCGGTGATGCTGATGGTGTTTTGGCAATAGCCTCCAGTAGGAATTATAAGCAAACAGCCCGATGGAAATAATACCGATGAGCTTATTAGTCCTCCTGCTCCTGGAAACTGTACCATGCATGGCATCGTGACCAGTTATGAAAAGACCCGTGTATAGGTGTGTTTGAACCAATGCCAGGATGTAGGGGAACGGAGAGGACCATTCTATTTTGAAATTTAGCAGAAAAGCCAATGTTCCGCACCACATCAATATGATCAGAAAGGCAATCAATATCCCCTTATTGCGCTCTATAAAACCCATAGCGTTATAAAGATATTAATTTATTCTTTACCTCTTCCATAAGCCACATAGGAGTAGAAGTGGCCCCACAAATGCCAACTGAATTATTTTGGCTAAACCATATCGGATCCAGCTCGTCCGGATTGGATACGAAATAGGTGTTATCGTTGGTTTCCTTGCAAACGTTATACAAAACTTTTCCATTGGAAGACTTTGTGCCGGATACAAAAACTATTTTATCATACTGCGCAGCAAAGTTTCTTAAATCTCTATCCCTGTTGGAAACCTGCCTGCAAATGGTATCATTGGCATTAGTGGTGATCCCATTACTTTCCAGGTAGTCTCTGATCCCATAAAAATTATCAGTGCTCTTCGTTGTTTGGCTGTAGAGTGTAATGTTCCGTGGCATGGATTGAATGTCCAGCTCATTCAGATCCTGAAAGACAACAGCTTCGTTATTGGTCTGACCCAATAACCCAATTACTTCAGCATGCCCGTGCTTTCCATAAATATAGACATTCTTCTGTTTGTCGTATGAATTTTTTATTCTGTTCTGTAGCTTAAGAACGACAGGGCAGGAGGCATCGATTAATTCGAGGTCATTTTGCAAGGCAGTTTCGTAGGTCGATGGTGGTTCGCCATGCGCCCTTATCAAAACTTTAGAGCCTTTAATGCTCTTTAGCTCCTCATGATTAATAATTTTCAAGCCCATCTTCTCAAGCCTTTTTACTTCCTCATCATTGTGCACGATATCGCCCAGGCAGTACAATAGTCCCTCGTTCAGCAGAATTTCTTCTGCCATTTCTATGGCGTACACTACCCCGAAGCAAAAGCCGGAGTTGGAGTCTATATGAACTGAGAGATTAAGCATATAAAGCCAAAATCTATTGTTTAAGAATTTTGTTTAAATTTTTCTTTAAAAAACTCGTAAAGGGTGATATTCATTAAAAGCAGGAGAAAAGAATATATCGCATCTTCTACGGGAATGGTAAACATCCTGATACTCAGGTTCTCACTGTTATTATATTCAACAATGGGGAGATAGGTAAGAATTCCATTTACCAGTAAAAAAGGTATCAAATGTACCAGATACGCGAAATAAAACCTGCTTAAATGCTTATTCCTATAAATAATCCAGTGAAGAACGAGAAAAACGGCTGCGAACGAGAAAGTAGTGACGGTGTACAGTCTTTCTGTGTTGAAGGCGGCCACCATAATTAAACCTATAGTGACAATAAATGTGATACCGTTGGCATACCGCTTCAGGGGGTCTCCCGGGAAAAAATAGATCAAAACTTCATATATAAATATGCAGGCAAAAGGTACCGTCAGGAAAAATAGCCACTCCTCCAACGGCAGGGAAAGCAGGTATGTGCCTATAATATATTTTTCATTGAACCCCCAAATGTTCCAAATTGTAAATAAATGATCCCAAACGATAAAGAAACTACCTGTAAGCGCGATTGCGGGAAAAATATATTTCCAGTTTTGAAAAAAATAGATTTTCTTCTCGAAAGATCTGATCAGCGGAAAGCTAATGGTTAGTACATTTATCAGTAAATAAGTATACATTATAGAAAGTTAAACTGGTGTTTGAAGTAGGTTTTAACCAGGAGCGCAAGCTTTAAATTATCAGGAATTCTTATCCTTGACTTCATAATCTCGGTCGCAGGGCAGTTTTTAATCTTTTTAAAAAGTTGTAAGTAATAGATGTAAGCCAAATAAACGCCCAGTCGCGCGCCTTCCGGTAAATTGACTATTCCTGCATATGCTTCATCGAAATCCTTCTGAATATCATCTTCTATGCTTTTTTTAGTTTCATAATCAAAGTTTTGAAGATCCAGCCCCGGAAAATAAACCCTTCCTCTTTCCAGATAATCACTTTTAATATCTCTCAGAAAATTTACTTTTTGAAAGGCAGATCCTAGCTTTTGAGCAGGTTGCTTTAGCTTCTGATAAAGTTTATCGTCTCCTTCACAAAATACGCGGAGGCACATCAGCCCGACTACTTCGGCCGAACCGAATATATATTCATTGTAACTGTCAGCCATATACTCCTGATGCAACAGATCCATCTCCATGCTTTTTAGGAAGGCAAGAATCAAGGACTCGTCGATATGGTATTGATTGACAACATTTTGGAAAGAATGCAAGACAGGGTTGAGACTGATTTTCTCCTCTATTGCCTGCAGTGCATCATTTTTAAATCTTTCAAGCAGCATCTTCTTATCATGTTGATGAAACGTATCTACTATTTCGTCAGCAAAACGGACAAAGCCATAAATAGAATAAATAGGATAGTGAAATTTTTCATGAAGCGCCTTGATCCCGAGGGAAAATGAAGTGCTATAATGCTTTGTAATTAGCTTACTACACTTATAGTTGGTGATGTCGTAAAGTTCCATACATAGTCAAGATAAGCAATTGTCCTTTTTTAAGAAATAGGAAATTCCTTCTGCACTTCTCTGGCTACAACTTGTCCCGAAATAAGTGAAGGAGGAACTCCCGGCCCGGGCACTGTCAATTGTCCGGCGAAGTATAAATTCTTTATTTTTCTGCTTTTCATAGAAGGTTTTAACAGCGCAGTTTGTTTTAATGTATTCGCCAGACCATAGGCATTTCCTTTAAAGGAATTGTAGTCGCTGATAAAGTTTTTATGCGCATAACTCCTTTTATAGGTAACATGATTTTTAATGGATTGATTAGTAAGCTTCTCCAGTCTTTCCATGATCAAATCATAATACCTTTCTCTTATACTTTCCTGATCATCCAGGCCAGGTGCTACCGGCATTAATATAAACAAGTTTTCGCAGCCATCGGGCGCTACTGTAGCATCCGTTTTAGAAGGGGCACAGACGTAAAAAAGAGGATTGTCCGGCCATTCAGGTGTCTTATAAATTTGAACAGCATGGCGATCGAAGTCCTCATCAAAAAACAAGTTGTGATGATTAAGGTTCTTCAGCCTTTTGTCAATACCCAAATAAAAAATCAAGCTACCTGGTGCCATTGTTCTTGACTCCCAATATTGCTTTGAATAAGATCTGAATTTTTCAGGAATTAATTTTTGTTCTACATGATGATAATCGGCGGATCCAATCACAATGTCTGCCTCAAAGCTTTCGGTTTCTGAAATTACTTCAGTTGCTTGACCGTCCTCGTTCACTGAAATAGATGCAACATTACAATCATATAAAAATTGGACGCCCTCTTCTTCAGCGAGCTTTACCATCCCTTCTATGATTTTGTACATGCCACCTGTGGGATACCAGGTCCCTAATTTCATGTCAGCATAATTCATAAGGCTGTACAAAGCAGGCGTATTCTGAGGGACTGCACCCAGGAATAGAATTGGAAACTCGGCAATCTTGAGGAGAGCAGGATTCTTAAAATAGTGTCGGATATGGGCATGAAACGATTTCAAAACATCCATCCGAAGCACATCCAGCAGCAATTTAAGGCTTGCAAACTCCTTTACAGAGCGACCGGGCCTATATACCAAGTCTTTCATCCCTACCTGGTATTTATAAGCAGCCTGCTTCAGAAACGATTCGAGCTGCCTGGCACTACCGGGTTCAATGGAATCGAACAAGGCCTTGAGTTGGTCGAAATCAGCAGGAATATCAATAGAATTGCCTTCTCCGAGAATCACGGTATAAGAAGGGTCTAGTCTTTGTAAATCATAGTAGTCACTCGATTTTTTCCCAAATATCTTAAAGTAATCATCAAACACATCGGGCATCCAGTACCAGCTTGGCCCCATGTCGAATTTAAAACCCTCGGCACAAAAAAACCTTGCCCTTCCTCCAGCCATTGCGTTTTTTTCTAAAACTTTAACGCTATAGCCAGAATGGGCAAGGTTTGTTGCCACAGAGATGCCAGAAAATCCTGCTCCTATGACAATTACTTTTTTACGCACCTGGTGATCTATTAAGGTAGACCACAGGAATGATACTACAATGAGTTAGTTCAGTTCGAAACAATTTAAATTTTGACAGCATAAAATCTATCTCACGGCGTAGTTTTGCAATTTCTCTTTTAGCTCTTTTCGGGCAATATGGATTCTGTTCTTAACTGTTCCGATAGGAATATTTAAACGGTCTGCAATTTCATGATATTTAAATCCTCTAAAGTGCATCATAAATGGTGTCTTGTAAGCATCATCTAACTTCCTGATAGCCATGTTAATATCTTTAATAGCAAAGCTGGAGTACGCAAGGTTAGAGGTGACGTTATTGGACGAGTTTAAATAATGAAGATTATCGGTGGTATCAATGAAAGTGTTTCTTCTTACCATACGCTGGTAGTTAGTAATGAAAGTGTTTTTCATAATTGTGTACAACCAAGCTTTCAAATTTGTGCCATCAGCAAATTTCTCCCTGTTGGTGTACGCTTTCAGGGTAGTTTCCTGCAATAAATCGTTTGCGGCTTCGGCGTCTTTAGTGAGTCGGAGAGCGAAAGGCTTCAATGATTTTGTCATTTTGTTAAGAGAATAACCAAATTCTAAAGCTGTCATAAGTTAGTGGTTTTTTTAGTTAAAAAAAATGCTAAACAGAGAATTTTGTTTAACAGTAAATAATAAAAATTAGACAATAAATAAGTTAAAAAAATTTGTTCCCGAGAAAATTGTAGAAAGGATTAACTAAGTATATAAAAAATAGATGTTTAGATAAATCTCCTCTCGAAACTATAGATTTATACGGCAGCTTCGACATAAAGGTTTGGAAAATTGGTTAAACAAAAAAAAATTCTTTTAATTTTTCGGAATTGAAGGGTGGGAAGCTGCGAACCAAGCGCGATGGGTCTGCAAAATTAGTTTTATCAATAAAGTCAGGGCAATTGCATTTTAATGTTTTTTGGATGTTTTGTCACCTTTTTTGCTTTAGAGGGCGAAAACGCCGCCAAAACTCCAACATTCTACCTTTTAATCCTTGGGTTTACGCCCCAGAGCTAATCATGTTTGACCCTCTCGGGTCATAAGCCGATATAAAATATTGCCATTTTCAATAACTTTAGGCCATAGGTTTAAATTCGATTGCCCTGTCAATAAAGTCCACGAAAACTTCTTTTCGGGGGAAAACGATTACGTTTGACGGCGTTTCAATCTCCTGTCCGATAATTTGACGCCCAGAGATAAGGATTTTCGTGGACGGAAAAGCAGAGGCTATTCCATTGATATAATTTTCCACTATACCTCCTCCCACCGAATTGGTGAGTATGGTGACCAGGAAGTCAGGATTTATGGTTTCGACAACGCTTTTCAGATCCTCGAATGGAAGATCCTGCCCCAGATAAATTACCTGATGATTTCTTGCTTTGATAATATAGCTGGCGAACAGCAGGCCTAGTTCATGCATTTCTTCTTCGGGCAAGAAAAGGACGAATTTTTTGGAGTTATCGCTACGGCTAACGTATTGCCCATCAATAGCTACAAGCAGTTTCTGTCTAATGAGATTGGTGATAAAATGCTCATGAGCCGGACTGGCCGCCCCTGTTTGCCACAAAATCCCGATCTTTTCTAAAAAAGGGTAGATGATGTTGATCATCGTCTTTTCAAACCCCAATTGAAGAATTCCTGTTGACATGATCTTCTCAAACCTTTCCTCATCCATGTTAAGCATCGATAGTGTCAATGCCTGAACCTGCGCCGGATAGCGAAAATCATTATCAGTAAGCTTGGATACCTCTTTTAAAATCTCATCCCCGCTCATTTTGGCTATATTAGATATCTTATAGCCGTTATCTTTAAGCATGGAGATGTTTAAGATCAATTTTAAATCCTCTCCGGTATAATAGCGAATATTGGTATCAGTCCGTTCTGGTTTGATGAAATTATACCGTTGCTCCCAGATTCGTAGGGTATGCGCTTTTATTCCTGAAATATGTTCTAAATCCTTGATCGAATAAGTATTCACAATAATCTAAGATAAACTGTTGAGGCGACCTAAATGCTTGAACTGCTGCAATTATAAATAGATTTATGGTGCCTATATTATGATCGAAAGCGCAATAAAAAAACTTAACTGCAACAAATAGAGAAACAGCGCTAACTTATTTCCTTTTTTGAATGGTAAAAAATAAAAAGCCATTAACAATAAAAAGGAAATTAAAAACCATGCAATATAGTTCAAGAGCGGAACGGTATCGCCTGGCCAGCTCCAGAAATTCAATGAAATAGCTACTGGTTCCAAAGCGAAATCGAGCAACAACATTAGAACTGCTCCCCCCAGCGCCTTCATTACGATGGGCCAGGCAAAAGCGCTCACTATTGTACCTGTTGCATAAATTAAGAACAGCCAATTGACCCCGATCATGAGAGGGGTATCTGCCACTTTAGGACCCAAAGCATCACTATAGCTATACTCCCCAAATATGGCTCCTGTTGCCACCCCAACAACTTCGATTCCGTATCCGAAAGCAAATGCAAGCAGTAGGAAAGCGATAAATGCCTTGTTCCAATCTTCATGGAGATAAATTAGAAAGGCTGCGGAAATTAATAATGTAATTGGTGTAAGTTGTAAAAAGAATGGCCTGAGGAAAGGAAGCGTCAATCCTATAACTCCCACAAAGTGGATGACGATTA
>CAZHZR010000002.1:0-13625 GCA_964537095.1 uncultured Roseivirgaceae bacterium | reverse complement strand
GGCCTGAGGAAAGGAAGCGTCAATCCTATAACTCCCACAAAGTGGATGACGATTAGAATGATTTTCGCCCAACGAATTTTTTTCTCCAGCATCTGTGCAAATTAACTAATGATTTCCAGGATTGTCTCTCAGTTTAGCATCATAAATAATTCAGAAATGGACGATTTAATTATTCCATAAAAATCGAGTTTTTGGATTTTTATGGAATATCGCTCGATTTTGACTGATTTAGTTATTCCCGGAGCTAAGTAGCCTCCAATTTCTTACTCCCGAACCACCGGGCACTGCAACTTGTTTCCGAAGAATTTATTTGGAAACAAAAGTTTCCTGAGAGAGTCCTGAAAAGATAATCTGAAAAAGACTTACGGATTTGAAGAGGCTTAATAGCTTTGAGGGTTTGGAGCTTATTTCCAACCTTTCCTTTCTGCCAAATTTCGAATGTGGCTCAGGTGATGTTCGCCGTGCCAGGCATACATCCCTACCATTTCTCTCAGTCTTATTTCTTTTTCTGTCTCCGGATGAACAAAAGCTTTATCCCAATCACGTTCAGAAAGTGAGCGCATAAGAAGGACCCACCGCTCGTGAAGGCTTGACAATAAATTGAAAGAAAGATGCACAGGGGCGTTATAATCCGGAAGCATCGCCCACCGGTCTTCAAAATAAGCTTTTATGCGGGGCGAGTCTTCAGTTAATGCCCATTTAAACCGCATCCAGGCATTCATGTGGCTGTCTGGCAGATGGTGGACCACCTGCCGCACCGTCCAGCCGCCTTCTCTATAAGGTGTGTTAAGTTGTTGTTCATTGAGCCGGCTCACTACATTCTGCAACTTCAAAGGCAGGGTTTCTATAGAAAAAATACTTCTTTCAAGATACTGAGGAGCATCCATTGAATCTTTGTTGAACTTCCCGATAGGGTATTTTAATTTGTCCAGTGATTGACTTTCGTCCATATATAATTGTAAGGCTTAGATAAGTTACTGCAAATGATCAATGTTATTTAAAAAAGTGCCTATTCTTTCTGCGTTTCTCCGATGAATGTATATCTGTTAGCGAAGCGGATCCCCGCCCTCGCGACACGGTTCCCTATCAGGGCAATCGCATTTAAATAGTTCAAAACTCCAACATTCTATCGATTATCCTTGGGTTTACACCCAAGGATAATCATGTTTGACCCTCTTCGGGGTCATGAGCCATGGCCATTTCAATAACCTTAGACCATCCGTTTAAATGCGATTTCCTTCGGTTCCCTATACATTCACGTGGCGCTCGGCATGGTAGGATGACCTTACCAGCGGCCCTGACTCCACATACTTTAAACCTCTCGCTAAACCTTCTTCTTTGTAATGTGCAAATGTATCTGGATGAATAAATTCGGCGACCTCTATGTGCATTTTTGTAGGCTGAAGATATTGGCCTAAAGTCAGAATGTCCAAACCATGTTCTACCAAATCGTCCATAGCTTTGTACACTTCCTCTTTGGTTTCGCCCAATCCCAACATTATACCAGATTTGGTTCTTTTGCCAAAGTCTTTGGTGAGCCTTATTTGCTCAAGACTTCTGACATATTTGGCCTGGGGTCTTACCCTTCTGTAAAGTGACTCAACCGTTTCTACGTTGTGGGAAACAACTTCCTGTCCCGCGCTAATCATTCTGTATAAGGCTTCCCAATTCCCTTTTACATCGGGGATGAGCGTTTCAATGGTAGTTTCGGGACTGATCTGTTTCACTGCCACAACCGTCTGATACCATATTTCTGCACCTCTGTCTTTCAATTCATCACGGTTTACGGACGTAATAACGGCATGCTTCACCCCCATTAACTTAATGGCTTCTGCCACCCGTTGAGGCTCTTCCGTATCATACTCCGGCGGCCTTCCTGTGGCAACTGCACAAAATGAACAACTTCTGGTGCAAACATTTCCCAGGATCATAAAGGTGGCTGTACCAGCACCCCAGCACTCGCCCATATTAGGACAATTGCCGCTTTCGCAAATGGTATGTAGTTTATACTCGTCTACAAGCTTTCTCACTTTGGCGTACTCCTTGCCTACAGGAAGTTTTACTCGTAGCCAGCTTGGCTTTTTTATTTTTGTTGACTCTTCAGAGATAACGGGTAATTCTATCATAATATTTGTCTCTTCTTTACCTCAGACAAAGGTATAGATAATAGTATTAAAATTCAGATTTAGACCTGAGCTTATCGCCTGGTTCCAAAAAGAATGTTGATAAAAGCTGATGTGAAAACGCTATTGTTTCGGGCACCGGGCAGAATAACTATTTCATCGGGAAATGCTTCCAGCAGAAATCCTGCCTCAAATCCCGTGATACTATTTTTAAAGGTACCAAATTCAAAACTAACAGCTGCTTTGAGATTTGCCCCAAGCTTTATATCGGAATCTTCTATTCCCTGAAATATACCGCCTGTACCTACTACTTGTCCCTGAAGCCTGGAGTCCGGGTCGTAGGGAACCGTAACGGTAGAAAACTGGTCTAACTGTACCTGCACATAATAAGGCGCCACCAGCCCAATTGTAGGTCCCGCGGCCAATATGGCTGTTACCTGCACTCCCTGCTGCGGTGCTTTTTTAAACAGGATCTTTTCACGGCCGTATTGCAGCCGTACAGAATAAAGGTAGTTCTGTTTTCTATAGATAAAGGAGTTTCCGGTGTAGGTGTCAAATCTTACTTCCTTTGGATGCTTCACATTTACCAGCTCAAGTCCAAAACTTTGGAAAACTGTAGGTTGCAGCGCCTGACTATATTTAAAGATGACCCCGCCGATGAGTCCTCCGTTCGTGTTTTTATTAACCCCCCAAACATACTCACGCGTATACTCATAATCTTCTGTATCCTGTGATATAGCAGGGAAAGAAATGCTGAGAATAAAGAGGACGAGGTAAATTTTTAAAGATCTAGTTGACATTTTATCCCTGCATCAATTTTTTTGTAAGCTACAACCCAGAATGCATCACATTTTTATACATCTTAATTTTAACAACTACGGACACAATACGTCAGTTTAGAGTAGTTATGAAAAAATATATAGATTGCACAATAAATATAGTGATTAAATGAATAACGTAAAAGTTTAAAACTAAGTTTAATGGCAACAATAAGTTCAAAATATTTAGGAGAACTAAGGACAGAATCGGTTCATCTAAAGTCAGGGAAAGTACTGCTCACGGATGCTCCGGTTGACAATAATGGCAAGGGAGAAGCATTTTCACCTACTGATCTGTTGGCGGCTGCACTTTGTAGCTGTATGATGACGATTATGGGAATTAAGGCAAAAAAAGAGGGATACAACTTAGAGGGGCTTTCGGCAGAGGTAACCAAGGTCATGCACGATGCGCCAAGAAAAGTAAAAGCCATCCAAATAATATTCGAATGGCCGCAGCCTACTGTATCTGGTCATGCCCTCCAGCAACTCAAGGAAGCCGCCCTTACTTGCCCTGTAGCGCTAAGCCTTGCGGAGAACCTCCATCAGGATATAACCTTTAAATTTTAGCAGCTTTTTTGACGGCGTCGTAGTTGATGCCCATGTGAGAAGCATTATAGATGCATTTGCCATTCTCTATTAAAAGCACCTGCGGAGATTCATGTTGAACGTTAAAGATCTCCGCAGTTTTTGATGACACATTTCGCAGCGCAATTAGATCAAGAAAATAAGGCGAAACAGATTGCATTTCTTCATTTTTCCAGCTTCTTTCCAGACGATCCAATGCCATGCTGCTGATGGGGCAGCGGGTGCTATGTTTAAAAATCAAAACTTTGGTTTCTCCGGAACCGGATTTTAACTGTTCTAACTGTTCTTCGCTTTCTAATTTATTCCAAACCATGTTCTCAATTTTTACTTAGTCGTACCAAATTTCACTTTCCCGGCTGTCGTATTTAGGCTTCGACGGTTTTTCCTTAACACTTTTTGGCTGATCGCGGTTCCTCCAGAATTTCGACCAGAACACTTTGCGTTTTCGTAGTTTCTCTTTTTTCTCGATGGAGCTTTTTTTCTTTCCCTCTAAATATGAGACGCTGGGATGTAAATTTTTGTCTTTCAGATTTTTTATACGGATATCGCCCGCAAATTGATGTGCCTCTTTTGATAATTTCTCAAAATGCTTTGTTCTGGCCCTATTGGCCGGAATTTTTAAAGTCTTTCCGAACTCGTTGCCCAATACTTTTCTGTCGGAAACTTTAATTTTTGAGTTTCCTGCAAATTGATGGATTAGTATTGAATTTTCCTCAAACTCCCTCTTGATCTGGTTTTGGGATTTACCTTTTTTAGCATTTTTAGTATAAGCAGATCCTCGCTGCGGTTTAATGATGTTTGATCCGTATTTTAAATTTCCGGTATATTCTGTGGCGTTTTTGCTTCGTTCCAGTTCTTTGCTGGCATTCCTGCTTCGGACCCTTCCGGTAAATTGATGCATCTTTTGAGATTCCCTTTCGAAATCTCGTGCCATCTGTTTTTCCGATTTTCTTTTTACAAGATTTTTCGAATAGGAAGATTCCCGTAGTGGTCTGTTAGAATTTGCTCCAAGTTCAAGGTTGCCCTTGTGTTCAGTAGCATTCTTATCTCTGCTTTTGGTGGCCTTATTTGATTTAACCCGACCTGAAAACTGGTGCATGTCTACCGAACTGCCCTTGAACTCGGTTTCGATTTGCTTTTGAGACTTTCCTTTTGTGCCTCCCTGCGTGGCAAGGCTTCCGCGTTGAGGCTTAATGATGTTGGAAGATTTCTTTTGGTCGCCGCTATATGAGCCGGCTTCTTTGTCTTTTTTTGCGATCTTGTTTTTCCTTTGCTTCCTGCTCCCTCCGAAATTAGTTTCGGGACTCATAGGCCTGTCAAGCTCTTTTCTATCGGTGTCCAATCTGTGGCTGCCTTCTTCATAGGATGGCCGCCCCAGATTTCTTTCGTCTTTTTTACTACCAGAACGATTGATCGTTCGTACTTCCGTATTTGCCTTCTTGGAATCCTCCGACTTTCTTTTTTCGATTAATTTTTTCCGTGTGGTCTTTTTGTCTTGCTTGTTAGATTTTAGTCGCTTGTCATGCAATAGAACCTGTGAATAGCCTTTGGTAACAGGCAATGCGAAGTTTAACGCAATACCAAGAAAAGCAGCAAGTAATATGGTTCTTAAAATTTTAATGATAAACGTTGTTTTGATTCTCTATTTCAAAAAATATTGAACAATTATAGTTCAAAATTCAGCGAATTTATCAAGTTTCAATAATCTTGTTGGTGAACAAAATGAACAAAACTCTCTATTGTACCTTGCGGGGCATTTTTAGATATTTTATGGATTGGTACGAAGGACCCAGATACAACGATGCTTTATATCCGAAACCGGAGCGTTGATTATTTTTTTTCATACTATGCAGCCCTGTGATAAAAAGATCTATTGTCGTTTGGAATTCGCTCGCACCCAAAAGAAAACCTGGGAATGAGGTATAGTATTTATAGAAATCTATCCATTTCTAAAATGAAACCAGCATCTGTATTTTCTCTTTTACTCTCCCTTTCGGCAAGAAATTCTGCTCTAGTTTTGGCGAGAAAGGTACTGCGGTGTCCAGACTTCCTTCCCTCATCACTGGTGCGTCCAGTGCGGTAAAGCAATACTCGCTGATCCAGGCACATATTTCCGCGCCTATACCTCCCGTGAGGCAGTCTTCCTGTAAGAATAGAACCTTTCCGGTTTTTTCTACGGTTTTCCGCACCGCTTCTTTGTCCCAGGGAAGCAATGTACGGAGGTCGAGAATCTCCCCTGAAATATGATCCATTGATGCCATTATTTCTTTCGCCCAGTGTACTCCCATCCCATAGGTAATAATAGAAATATCTGTTCCTTCGGTTATCAATTCGGCTTTTCCTATTGGAACCGTGTAATAATCCTCTGGAATTTCCTGCGACACTGATCGATATAGTGCCTTATGTTCAAAGTACATAACAGGGTTTGGATCTTCAATGGCAGCGTTCAACAATCCCTTTGCATCATAAGCATTTGATGGATAAACCACTTTTAAGCCGGGAGTATGAAAAAACCAGGCCTCGTTGGATTGCGAATGAAAGGGCCCGGCCGCCACTCCTGCTCCTGTAGGCATTCGAACGACCACGTCTGCATTCTGCCCCCAACGGTAATGCGATTTTGCCAGATTATTTACAATTTGGTTAAAGCCACAGGTGACGAAATCGGCAAACTGCATTTCGATGATGGATTTGTGGCCTTTGATAGACAATCCTAAGCCAATGCCCACAATGGCAGATTCGCAGAGCGGCGTATTTCTGATCCGTTCTTTACCAAAAAGACCAACAAACCCCTCGGTGATTTTAAATACGCCACCATATTCTGCCACATCCTGGCCCATCAACAACAGCTCAGGGTATCTTTCCATACTTTGCCTGATGGCATCTGAAATAGCGTCTATGAATCTTTTTTCTGATTTGTTGTCGCTGGTTGGTTCTACAACCTTTTGCTGGTGAGAGGCATACATATCGGCGACTTCGGTTTGGGTGTCCGGTTCATGCAGCGGTTCGGCATAGGATATTTCCAGTGCTTTTTCAATTTCCTTCTTAATCTTATTTCTAATCTTCTCTATTTGTCTTTCATCCAACACGCCGGATTTCAACAAAAACTGCTCATAATTCTGAACCGGGTCTTTTTTTGCCCATTTGTCAAACAGCTCTTGAGGAACATATTTTGTACCTGAAGCTTCTTCATGCCCGCGCATACGGAAAGTCAAAGCTTCAATTAAAACAGGGCGGGGGTTTTCCCGTAAATTTCGCGCAGTCTGTATGATGGTATCGTATACCTCCAGCAGGTTATTGCCATCTACCTGAATAGCATCAATGCCGTAGCCAGGACCTTTGTCGGTAAATTGTTTAAATCGAAATTGCTCACTGCTGGGTGTAGACAAACCATATCCGTTATTTTCTATCACAAAAATGACCGGTAAATCCCAGACAGCGGCTACATTGAGGGCTTCGTGGAAGTCTCCTTCGCTTGCACCGCCATCGCCACTAAAAACAAGAGTAGCTTTTCTGGATTTTGAGAGGTTGCTGGCGAGGGCTATGCCATCGGCAATGGCAAGTTGAGGACCTAGATGGGAAATCATCCCTACGATGTGGTGCTCATTGGAACCGAAGTGGAAAGAACGGTCCCGGCCTTTCGTGAATCCACCCATTTTGCCCTGAAATTGTGAAAAGAGTTTTTCCAGCGGCACGTTTCTACCTGTAAAAACGCCCAGATTCCTGTGCATAGGCAAAATATATTCATCAGCTTCCAGCGCCAGTACTGCCCCCACGGAAACAGCCTCCTGTCCGATGCCGGAAAACCATTTGCTGATTTTTCCTTGTCTCAGTAAGATTAACATCTTCTCTTCTATCAACCGAGGTTTTAAAATGGACTCGTATAAAAAAACCAGTGTTTCGTCTGAGTATTCTTTTCTATTAAAATTCATTTTGAATTGACTTGGTATGCGTAAATCTATTCACTTCTTTGCAAATAGTGTTGAAGATCAGGGTATATTTTAGTTTATAAACCTACAGCCTTAATTGGCAGTCACGATCTTTGTGCTTTAAATGAACTTTTAGCCACGAAGCCACAAAGACTCAAAGAAGAGGAATAAGAAAGCATCAAGTAATTTTATTGAACTTGTGTGTCTTGCAATCTTCTTGAAATTGGTAAAAAATGCCTTTTGCTCTTAAGGAAAAGCCACCTTTTTGGCGTAGGAAATTACCCGGGGCTATTTTTTTTCACGCGGCCAAGGGAGAAACGCTTCAACCCTTCGAAAGCTCCTGAACGTATAGTTTTACCATGTGCAGGCGGTTCCTAAAACTTAAAATAAAATAGTTTCGCATAGATAAAAAAATACCTCTAATTTTAAGATTGAAAAATTACTTTTTGATCTTAACATTAATTGAATGAAGATTCTTCATACTGCAGACTGGCATCTGGGAAAGCGATTAAATGACTATTCTAGAATGGACGAACAGGAGGCTGTGCTGGATGAGATTTGTGAAATAGCAGATCGTGAAGAGGTAAGTGCGATTCTAATTGCGGGCGATCTTTTCGATACCTTTAATCCGCCCACTGAGGCTGTTGAGCTTTTTTATAAAACGGTTTGCCGACTGTCAGCGAATGGCAGCCGTGCGGTAGTGGCCATTGCTGGCAATCATGATTCCCCGGACCGGATAGAGGCACCTGATCCCATGGCCAGGGCGTGTGGTATTATTTTTTGTGGAAGGCCGATTTCATGCATCACGCCTTTTAGCCTTAAGAATGGTCTTGGTGTAGTTAAATCATCTCCGGGTTTTGTGGAAGTCAAGGTTCAGGGTTATGATTATCCACTGCGAATAATTCTTACTCCCTACGCCAACGAACAAAGTCTGAAGCAATTTTTGGGAACGGAGGACAAAGAAGAGGAGTTGAGAAACGTGCTGGCAAATGCCTGGAAAAAAATAGCAGATGAAAACTGCGATGATCAGGGGGTAAATATATTAATGGCGCACTTGTATGTGATGCAAAAAGATGGGCCCGCCCCTGAAGAGCCCGAGGATGAAAAGCCAATTCTGCACATGGGGGGCGCGCAGGCTATCTATACCGAAAGCATCCCTCCCCAAATGCAATATGTTGCCTTGGGCCATTTACACAGATATCAGTGGATTTCACAAACTCCATGCCCTGTTATTTATTCAAGCAGTCCCCTGGGCTACAGCTTCAGCGAGGCACACCAAACAAAACAGGTAATCATTATTGATGCTGAACCGGGTAAGAAGGTGGATGTAAAGGCTGTTCCCATTACAAGGGGGAGAAAGCTGGTGAAAAAGCGATTTGAAGATGAGCAAACCGCTCTTGTCTGGTTACAGGAAAATCCGGATGTTTATGTAGAGCTTACGCTGGTGAGTGATACTTATATTGATGCCAAAACAAAAAAAGCCCTGTTTCAGGCGCATGATGGTATTGTGACCATCATACCCGAGTTTAGTCAGGATTTCACTGAGGACAAAAAGTCGCACGTAATTGATATGACCGACATTAAAACTGCATTTAAAGACTACTTCAAATTTAAAAAAGGGCAGGAGCCTGATAAAGAGCTGATGACGCTCTTGAATGAGATTATAGTATTGTCAGATGAAGAAAAGTAGTTACAGCAATTCATACTTATAATAAAGTATAAATTACCAGCATGATTCCCATAGAACTTACCTTACAAGGTTTATACTCCTACAAAGAAAAGCAAACCATCGACTTCAAACCGCTTATAGACGCGGGTTTGTTCGGTCTTTTTGGTCCTGTTGGAAGCGGAAAGTCATCAATATTGGAAGCCATCATGCTAGCTTTGTTCAATAAAACAGAGCGGCTTTCGCAGATTGGGAGAAACTACAACATAATGAACCTCCAAAGCAATGAGCTGTTCATTGATTTTAGCTTTTATGCGGGCTTATCAAGCAAGGAGAAATTCCGGACTACCTATGTAAGCAAGAGAAATAGTAAAAATTTTGAAGATGTAAGCGTAAAGGAAAGAAATTATTATCAATGGGATGGTAACCAGTGGATGCCATTAGAGATAGATGATGCTTCATCGATACTGGGAATGAGCTATGAGAACTTCATGAAGACCATCATCATTCCTCAAGGGAAATTCCGCGACTTTGTAGACCAGACTACTTCGGCCAGAACACAGATGTTAAAAGATCTGTTTCCGCTGGAGCAATTCGACTTGTACAGTAAAACCAACAAATTACTAGTGCAAACGAAGGGAGATATTCAGGCAGTAGAAAAGGTACTGGAAGAATTGGGAGAGCTGGGGCCCGATGAGATCATAAGCCTGGAATCAGAAATTGAATTGCTAACAGAAAAGCTCAATGCTAGTCATGTACAACTGCTAAAGCTTAGGAAGGAGGAAGAAAAGCTAAGGGCGCTCGAAAAATTATTCAGCTCCTTTTATGAGACGGCAGCTGTGTTGGACCAACTAAAGTCGGAGAGTGATTTTTTTAACAGCAAAGCTGCCCAGTTAAACACCTACACCCGCGCCTATACCTACTTCAAGGAAAAACTAAGCACCTTAAAGACTTACACCTTAGAGCTGAAGGTTAAAAAAGTCAATCTTGAGGAGCTTCAGTATCAAGCGCAACAGACCGAATTGGTATTAAATGCGGCTAGAGAGAAATTCAACGAGGCAAAGGAGGATCTTGTAAAGATAGAAGAGACAAAAAGCAAGTGCGATGATCTGAAGGTAATCATTGAAATTGGTAAGCTTCATAAATTAGCCAAGCAGTTGAAAAATGAAACTGACGGCGCATCGGACATTCTACGGGGAATTCAGGAGGAGTTGAAACTGTCTAAACAGCAGTTAAACGTGCTGGATGAAGCTATAAATAACCTGGAGAATGATCTACAAGATGTGGATGTCCTGAGGGAAAATTATCAGTGGCTGGAAAAAGAACGGGAGTTGCTAAAAGAAAAGCACGAGCATATTCAGGACCTGGAAGCCTTAAAAATCAAGTTTGCGGAGTATAATGCTGCGATCCAACACAGGCTGGAATCTGAAAGCTTGGCTGCATCCGAAGCGGAAGTAACAAACCCCCTTTTGGTGGTTGAACAGAAAAAACAAGGCGTTCAACAATTTATTTCAGTGCTTCAGGACGAATTAGTGCCCTTGCAGGTAAAGCAACAGCTCTCCAACTATGTAAATAGCCTATCAGGTGGGGAGCCCTGCCCCCTGTGCGGATCTACACACCACCCGGATGTTGCAGAGCCTCATTTGGTAAGCCATGATATAGAAGAAATAGAACTCCGCATTAAAAAACTGAAGGCAGATGAAAGCCGGCTTCAACAATTGGAGAAGGAAATACACAATGTGCAGGCAAAGAAATCTGGCATCCAGGATCGGATAGGCCAAAATCAGATTGTTGCCGCTAAAATTGAAGCAAAAATTGTTGCCCATATTTCCATTAAGTCTGCTACGACCAAACCAGGGGATTCTCTCGCTGCTGTAAAGGAGAAGCTGAGCGAGAAGCTTGCTCAGAAAGATATCCTGACGCAAAAAAAAGCACTGCGGGAAAAAATAAAAGCTTTACTTCAAAAGCAGGAAACCGCCTGCGAAGAGAAGCGGAATTATGTGCACGAGCTTTCGAAAAAGCAAACCACTGAAGAAGCAAAAATTGGCCAGATGAAGCAAATGCTCAAAAAGTATGAGTATCACAAATTTGAAAAACATACAATAGAAGAACTCTCGGCCAGTTTACAAAGAGGGTTAAAATATATTGAAGCGTTGAACAAGGCTTATGAGGAGTCGGCAGAGGTGATTAACAAAACAGAACGTGACCTAAGCAGTCTGAAAGGTCAGTTAATTTCGGAAGAAAAAGCGGTGGAGGAGTTATTATCCAGGACAGAAAGTTTAGATAAAGAAATTCAGACGCTGTTAGTTGAAAAAGAATTTGTTTCTATCCAGCAGGTAAGCGAAATTTTGAAGATGAGCCTGAACATAGAACGGGAGCGGCAGGAAATTGATGCCTATAGAACCAAAATGCTTCAGGTTGAGCAGCAATGTAACAGCCTGAAAAAAGAAATAAACAACAGAGAATATACCCCGGAACATCATCAGGAGATAATTGGGGAAATGACTGATCTGGAGGAGGAGATCAAACGCGGACAAGCCGATATCTCGTTAAAAAACAGAGAAATAGAGGAAATTAGAGGGAAGATGGAAAGGAAAAACCAGCTTTTTGAGGAGCAACATAAGCTTGAGCTTAGAAAGCATAACCTTACGGAACTCTGCAACTTGTTTAGAGGCAATGGTTTTATGAATTATGTCTCTTCTATCTACCTCAATAATTTATGCAAGGCAGCCAACGAAAGGTTTTTACTGCTTACCAAAAATAACTTGAGCCTGGAGCTGAATGAACAGAATGACTTTATCGTGAGGGATTATCTGAACAATGGGAAAACAAGATTGCTAAAAACGCTCTCAGGGGGGCAAACTTTTCAGGCCTCTTTGTGTCTCGCTTTGGCGCTGGCAGAAAATGTAAAGGCACTGAACCAGGCCGACCAGAGTTTCTTTTTTCTTGATGAAGGATTCGGGGCGCTGGATAAGAATGCCTTGCGTGTGGTCTTTGATACCCTTAAAACGCTGCGAAAAGAAAATCGAATTGTTGGGATCATTTCGCATGTGGAAGAATTGCAGCAGGAAATTGATGTGTATCTTGAAGTGGAAAACGATAGAGATAAAGGTAGCATAATAATATCTAGTTGGAAATGACCATAAACGGGAAACTTTTGGCTGTACTTATAATTTTTATTTTGGGGTATCTGGCGCTATGCCTGTTTTATTATCTGTACCAGGAAAAGCTTATCTTTCATCCGGAGCCGCTTTCTGAAGATTATCCGTTTCGATTTGACGTCCCTTTTGAGGAGGTTTGGATCAATACGCTGGATGGGGAAAAAATTAATGCATTGCATTTTAAAGGAGAGAAGCCCAAAGGTGTTGTCCTGTATTTTCATGGAAATGCCGGCAATTTGGCAAGTTGGGGAACCGTAGCCTCTCAATTTCTGGATTTAGACCATGACTTGTTGATCATGGACTACAGAGGATATGGCAAGAGCACCGGTTCGTTCACCGAATATAAGCTGCATCAGGATGCCCTAGCTTGCTATCAATATCTAACCGACAGCGGCTACAATGGGAACAATATCCTTATCTATGGCAGGTCGATAGGGTCAGGAATTGCAGCCAGGCTGGCCAACGAAAAGTGGAACAAAGGCCTTGTACTCGAGTCGCCCTTCAACAATATGGCTTCTCTCGCAAGTAATTACGCACCTTTTTTACCCCATGGTTTATTGCTGAGATACAAGTTTCCGGTAGATCATTATGTACGGCATATCCGGCACCCTATTCACATCATCCATGGTACAGATGACGAGATAATTTCTTATGATTTGGCTTACCAACTAAAAGACCAGAGCGATAAAGTTACGTTCTACACCATTGAAGGCGGCAGACACAATGACCTGGGCACTTTTCCAGAATTTCATCGGATTATGGGAGAAATTTTTTCAGACAAGAAACGGTAAAGCTCAATTGATTCCAGAAAAATGGGGTAGGGGTTATTCTTGTAGCGCTAGCACACCGGCAAAATAAAGTTTTGTGGAAAGTTATTGTAATTACTCAGGTGCAAGAAAAAGAAGAATTACACATGTTTTATAACAACCACCTCTTAATCTCCTCCTTGCACAAGGAGGAGAGTTGATCGTTTGTGTAATTCTTCTTTATTCTCCCTACACCATAAATTTTTGGAAACAGGAGAATCTATTATTATGCGTTCATACCTAAGTAGTTGTAAGGCATTGAGAATTATAATGTAATTTTGCACATTAAAATTTTATGTCTATGTCAGTTACACCTGCAGATAAATTAAAGAACATATTCGTTGTTGGCGACAGAGTGTTAATTAAGCCTAGAAAACATTCGGAAAAAACCCAGAGTGGATTATATCTACCTCCTGGAGTGCATGAAAAAGAAAAGGTGCATACCGGCTACGTGATGAAAGTAGGTCCTGGCTACCCGATTCCGGTTCATATGGAAGAACCGGAACCCTGGAAAGAAGCAGAGGAAGCGATCAGGTACAT
>CAZHZR010000001.1:0-58519 GCA_964537095.1 uncultured Roseivirgaceae bacterium | reverse complement strand
TACGTGCGGAAGTGAGCCATGAAGCTTTTCATTTCAACCTCCGGTTCTAACGTTATAAACGAGTTGCCCTACTCCAGCGGCATTACCTGCCATGTGTCAGGCATGGCCAAGTCATCCAACGAAACCCAAAGGTACGAAATTCCGCCATGATTGGTCGGGGCGACAAGTTGCAGCATGGGTTCGCCCTGCTTTACAGCAGATTGCTTCACTTCCCATACTCTACCTGTCAGCACTTCCATATAGCGCGCCATTTGAGTTCCTTTTCTAACGTTAGCAACTCACGTTGCAGTGGGTGGGGAAACTTTTTCTTCGACTATGACATATTATCCCATTAACAGGATGTTATGTCAAGTCGGCTTATTCCCCCGCTATCATTCCCAGCATGGAGATAAAGCCTAGCAGGCCAGCGGCCACCTGTCCTATGGCCAGCCACAACATTGTGTCTCGCTTGTGACTCTTGCGCTTGGCTTTCATTGTCCTAACTCCTGTTTTGTTGCGGGCTGCAACTCTAACGTTAGAACCCTAAGGGTTCCAGGACGCTAACGTTAGAAAAAAAATGGGCAACGCTCCAGGGCGCCACGGCAACGGGAAAACCCCGCCTTGCGGCGGGGCTTCCCTTGTTGCATCAGGCTGCGAGAGCCTCGGCGACCGTCTCGGCCGCGCCATCCTCGATACCATCTTCTCCGGTGGATACCGTGGTCATCTCCTCGGCCAGCTCGACCAGCTCGGCCAGCGCATCATCATCCAATCGCGTGATGGCGCGCATGAGGGCGGACAGTTGCGCCTTGCGGGCGCTCCCGCTCGCATTGTGATGCTTGACCAGCTCGACCGCTTCGCTGGAGGCTTCCAGCGCCTCACCCGCCTTGCCGGTGGCCTTCGTGCCGTCGGTCTGCCGCGGCGCTCGCTTGTTGGGCACAAGCTTGCGGGCATCATGGATGGACAGCTTGAGGACACTATCCTTATCCGCCTTGCCGGTAGCGATCAGCTCCAGCAACTTGCTGGCAGTGTCCATGTAGGACCGGATCGATCCGGCCTTCACCTCCGCATCGACCATCGCCTGCGCCATGCCTTGCCGGTAACTGGAAACGTCGTGGCCCGCATCGACAGCAATGCCGATGGAGGCGCGGACAGTACGCCAGATACCGCCCTTGAGGTTATCAAGCTGCTTGAGCTTGCCGCCGATCTCTTTGGCGGTGGCCTCGTACGGAACGGCGAGGGCGGCGACGACAGCCGCGTCAGCTTCGGAACGGGCGGTGTCATTGGTGTTGGTGTTCATGTTGCATGTTCCTTTTCGTCAGTGGGTACGCCGCGCGGCGGGATGCCGCGCGACAGGTACGGGTTAGGTTTTAAGAGAACCGTGGGAGGCCTCAGCGCCAACCCGCAAGCGAATGATGACAGGTTCTAACCGTACTGTCAACTAGGCTAACCGTATGGGCAACGCTAGGCGTTGCTAACGTTAGAAACCCATGTTTCACGGGAGAATGTTTCACGCTCCACGCCCCTAGCACGATAGGGCCATGGCTGTCAATAGGCCAATCCATCCCCTGCCCGTCGCCTACCACAATCCAGCCCGCCCCGTCACGCTGCACCGCGTCATGCGGTGTCCTAGTGTACCAGCACACCAGCCCAGGCCCTGCCCCCAGCCCTGCGCTGGCCCCCGCCCGGTATCCCTCGCGCTCGCGCCCGCCTCGGGGGGTGTAGGGGCCCCAACAACAGGTCAGAACGAGTTGAATAGTTATTATAAGACGACTTCTAATAGTAAAAAAATGGATTGACTAGTGTTCATGTAAGGTTCATGTATAGACTACCGTTGAATGTGGTATAATAGGATCATGAACAAAAGTTACGACGATTTAACATTTGACTTTTCAGAAGACGAGGAATGGCTCTCACAGGTACGCCTCAGTGAGCAGGCTCTTGAGGCCAGCAGCCGTGTAGACGCTAGTTTGGTGACGTGTAATCCACTGCTGATCCCTAGCTTATTAACGCGGGCTCGCCTCTCCGCTGAGACTCAACGACGTGAGGAGAAGAGGCTCGCCCTGCTAGAGCAGAAGCGCAGGAGTCTCAGGGAGAGAAAACCCCGAGACAAGAGGAAGAGTCAGTGGACCAAGAAGCAGTGGTACAAGAGGCAGCGTAACAAGAAAATCTTCAACAAGACTGCGGGACTGGGTGCTATCCTGAGAGCAAGGGGTAGAAAGGAGATTGACCAAGAGCTGTGGGCCAAGTATGTGGCTCCTCTGTTCGAGGAGTACAGCCCGGAGTACTTGGAGATTAAGCTCTATAAGCACATCCCCAAGGCTGTATCCACTGCCGATGGGTATGATTACAGATGTTATTACGGGACCAAGGAGTACCCTTATACGGTGTATACTCTTGACGTCAACCACTCGCTCCTAGGAACGTTATACTCAGGAGCAGAGCAGCTGAAGCAGGACGGGAACTTTCCTGCAACTTCTGTTGTCTAAGGGTATGTAACAGGCAATAACAGTGGCACATAAAGGGTTAAGCGTTGATCGCTTCCTACTAAAGCCACTGCTTGTTACAACGGCACACCTCTCGTTAGTCCGATGGTTACATCGGCATCTGGTCCTCGAAGCTCCGGGTGATACGCGCTGTCTAGGTCGCGGTAAGGTAGAAAAGTCTAGGCTATCTCTTCATTAAATTCGTGTTGCTCTGTAGGCGAGGGAGCCTGAGAGGTTGAGGACTCACGATTCTTTCCATCCCCTTTGATAGGCGGGGGGCCATCAGGCTAAGCAACGTAGATGGCATAAACCGGGTTAGTGGACACGTACAGGTAGTTGGGTACGAGTGTAGGGCTCAAGACTGTGTTCCAAGGATTGGTAACAGTTCCGGATAAGTTTGGATAGGATGTGTTAATACATGTTGCGCTGGGAGCCGGCAGAAGTGCTAGGTGTCCCAAAGCCTATCATAAGACAAAAACTATCTAGTGATGTCAAGTTTACTTTACACCTAACAACAGGGGGTTGGCAAAGTGAAGGATAGGCCCTATACTACGAAGGAGCTGGAGGAATACGAGGCAGCAGTGGATGCTGAGATTCGTAGGTTCTTAGAAAAGAACAAGGGTGACCAGTATGACACCCCTGTTGACACGGAAGTTGAAAGTGTGGTATAATAGTACTATAGTGTTACAGTTGACCTTTGGAGATAAAACCCATGAAGACTGAAATCGAAAACGCAATCAAGACTCTAGCTATTCTAGCAAGCAAGGCTTCAGATTCTGGCGATGCCATGAGATTCACTCAGTCGGTACAGAACCTTACCAACGCACTATGCGGTGTTGCGGGATATGAAGAGGCTAATAAGAGAATCGCTAGGATGTAACAAACAATGGTGTCTTTAGTGTAGTGGTGGCTAGCGCCTCAGCACTCCGCCCTGTGAAGGCGGCAGGTCCGGGTCAGTACCGGAATGATACCCCAAATTCTAAGTCTTTAGTGTAGCAGCAGCACGCGGGCCTCCAAAACCTTGCAGCGAGGGTGCGAATCCTTCAAGACTTGCCAATAACGGTCTTTTGGTGTATGGGTAACATCCTTCGTTGTCTGCGAGGGGCACAGGGTTCGAGTCCCTGATGGACCGCCATGTATGTCTATTCAGCTATTCTGGTGAGAGCAAGGGGCTGTTAACCTCTGAAGCTAGGTTCGATTCCTAGAATGGACGCCATACAGGATCATAACTTAAAGTGGCTAAAGTCCCGCCTCTTAAGCGGTGAGTTCTGGGTTCGATGCCCGGTGATCCTACCAACCAATGCGGAAAGTCCCGCGATGTGCCGGCTTGCACCGGCCCCGTTCTAGACGGTGAGACTTGACAGCCCGAGAGGAGGGGCGCATCGGTTCTTAACTCAACGAGCAGAGTCTGGTCTTTTAAACCATGAGGAGAGGGTGCAAGTCCTTCAGAACCGACCAATTACGGGAACGTGGCGGAGTGACTACGCAGTGGGTTGCAACCCCACGTAGGCTGGTTAGAATCCAGCCGTTCCCTCCAATTGATGCGACTTGGTAGTCTGGGACTACGGCAGGCTTTGAACCTGCGTCGAGACTGGTTCGATCCCAGTAGTCGCTGCCAATGATGCCCTGTGTTCCAATAGCAGGATGCCGGCCTCTGACGCCGTGCAGTCTAGGTGCAAATCCTAGCGGGGCTGCCAACAATAGTTCCTTAGCTTAATGGTAAAGCAGGGCTCTTACAAAGCTCAGATCGTAGGATCGGTACCTACAGGAACTACCAATATGTACCTCAGACGGATCAAGTGATTGTGCCCGCCTGAAAAGCGGAGGAGGGTGGAGCGATACCACCGGGGTACACCAACAATGGATGCCTAAGTAGGTAGGACCTACACCCGATTGCTAATCGGAGGGTACCCGAAAGGGTATGTGATTCGAGTTCACAGTCATCCGCCAATAAGGGTTATTTGCTAGCGGCCTAGCAACCAGTCTTGAAAACTGGGATACGAGGGGAGACTCTCGGGGGATCGACACCTCAATGACCCGCCATTGTGGTAGAGCCTGCTAGTGTGGGCGTCCGGCTGATAACCGGTGAAGCTTGGAGCGTAACCAAGTACCACAACCAATTTTCCTTGTATAGTGTAAAGCAGCACGGGTAGGCTTATATCCTACATATCGCCAGATTAGCGAGCGGTGGTGGTGCGAGTCCACCTACAAGGTCCAATTATAGCGCGGTGGTGTAACAGCAACATACCGGCCTCATAAGCCGTGAGACTGCGGGTGCAACTCCCGCCTGCGCTACCAACAATGGGGGATGGGCTAGGCACCCGGAGAATCCTTGCAAGATTCTAGCCTGACCAGTGCGATTCTGGTATTCTCCACCAACACCGCCTTGAAAGCATTAACAGTGATGCAGCTGTCTTGTAAACAGCAGAACGGGGAGCATTACCTCGGCGAGGCACCAATACGCACCATGACGCTGCTGGCGTGGCGGCCGGGCTTTCAACCCGTGTGAGATCGGATCGAAACCGATATGGTGTACCAAATATCCCCCGGCTAGTGGAGCTAGGGGCGGGCCTACGAAGCCTGCTACGTTAGGTTCAATTCCTTAACGGGGGTCCAAATACCTCTACCGATGGAGTTCGGCATTGGGCCTTCTAAGCCCGCTTGCGAGAGTTCGATTCTTTCTAGGGGTTCCATGTAACAACTATCCGCGATTAGCTCAGCTTGGTGGAGCGCCTGCTTTGGGAGCAGGAGGTCGTAGGTTCGACTCCTACATTGCGGACCAATACTACGCATCGCTACGGCGGTGCTGTTTCAACAATGCCTGTGTGGTGGAAATTAGAATACACGGTAGTCTTAGAAACTACTGCCGCAAGGATTGGGGGTGCAAGTCCCTCCACAGGTACCAACAACGGACGAGTATACCCTTAAGGAGGGGGAGCGGATTGTAAACCCGCTGTCTTTATGGCTCGCTAGGATCGTTACCTAGATCGTCCACCAACATGCGGGTTAACAAGCGTAAGGGGCACGCAGCAGCCTTCCAAGCTGAAGACCGCGGAGTTCGACTCTCCTAACCCGCTCCAACAAAGCAGTAATAGCCGTAAAGGTATCGTGAGTTGCACTCACACCCCCATCATCATAGGAGATTACACATGGGATATGATCGTTACTTTGGCTTCAACCTACAGCAGCGCCAGACTCTTCAGCGTCTGCTAGCAGAACTAGTAGCTGATCCAGAGGCTCTTCAGGACCTACAGGATCAGATTGATGCTCTAGAGTCTCGCGTAGAGACCCTAGAAGGCGAGTAATGTTTATTGAGTTCTTGAAGAACTTCTTCTTGAGAAAACCGCAGCATAAGACTGCCCCTCCTGCCCCCTCGGATGGAGGGGGTATGGAGGAACAAGTGACCACACCCTATCTACATAGTAGCGAAACCAAGCTACTGTTACAGGTCCGCAAGGACTTGGGCCGTCTCGAAGGATTTCGAGAGTTCGCATATCCAGATGTAATCAAACCTCTCTTCCAGAAATTCCCTAGACGAGATTGGGGATTCCGCCCAGCAAGGGAAATCTTGGAAGAACTTGGAGTATCACCGGCTACCGCTGCCAAGGAAGGAGCGCCATGGACAGTAGGCTTCGGCTTTACGGACGGAGTTAACATGGATAGTCGTATGAACAGGCATACTGCCGAGCGAAAGCTAGATGCTAAGATTTTAGAGATTGATACAGCGCTATCAAGGGCGCTACCTTGGTTCAAAGATGACGCATCGTTCGTTACCAAGACGGTCCTCATCAACATGGTGTTCCAGATGGGACTTGCTGGTGTACTTAACTTCAGGAACACATTAGCGTTCATCAAGCAGCACAACTACAAGCAAGCCGCCTCCAACATGAGGCAGTCTCTATGGGCAAAACAAACCCCTAGCCGTGCCAGTGAACTCGCACGTCGTATAGAGACTCAAGAAATCCCGTCCCAATACAAGGCACCGGAAAAGATTTAATGGAAGAGACTGATACGCAGGAGATGCGGGAACTGGTACTATACAAGTTCTCGAATAAGGTAGACAGCCCTTATCTAGATACACTATTTGGCATGTTCCATCACGCAGCATTCAGTAACTCCATCGGGATTATGGATGCTTGGAACCTAGAAACAGAGCAGGAAGAGACGATTCTAGTCGGAGTCGAACTCGACGAAGACGGTAAACCTGATTGCTACCCCCTCGCTAAGGTACTACGTGCAGAAGACGTAGGTAAGTACCTAGCACCGAACGGAAAGGGAGGCTACTTCGACCCACAGAATCCACGGGAAGTTGCGGAGTATAAGGAAAATGTTCGCTCCCTAAGTGATGCTATAGTAGATGAATCAGCAGGAACAACTTAAAAACATCCAGACCTCCGGGGCCTCATGGTCCCGCGAGGTCATTGGTTTGTATGAAGAAGGGGCAAGCGATGCCGAGGTTGCTGCCCATCTTCGTGTACCTCTCAAGGCCTTCTATGCTCGAATGAATGAGAGCACAGCGTTCAACGATCTGATCGACTTCGGTCGTACGCTGTCGAAGGCTTTTTGGGAAGGACTGGCCCGTAGAAACGTAAGCAATAAGAGCTTCAATTCTAGCCTGTACGCCTTCTATATGAAGAACCGTCATGGGTGGGCCGATAAGATCGAGACTTCTGGTACTAGCGAGACTGTCAACTACAACGTTGATGAAGCAAGGCAGAAGGCAATCGAGATGATCGACAAGTTCATCAAGAAAAATTCACCAGAACTGACAGAAGCTCAGCATGTCCTGACCTCTCTGTCCCAAGGAGTACCAAATGAGTCGCCTAACGATTGATCCAAATGAAGTACAGGCGTTCATGCGGGATTTGGAGAGTCTTCCAGAAAACTTCTCAGAACTGACGGGAGCCGAGAGGAACCCAAAGCAAGCAGAAGCTGCTGAACTAATCCAGATCATCAACCTCCTACAGACTTACGAAGACAAGACCAAAGCCTCAGGTGTTAGCAAGTGGTTTACTCCCGGTACCATGTTCGGTATTGAGAGTCTACACAAGCACCGTGCCTTCTTCGAGGCTGGACACAAATACTCGGAGCGCCTGTTCATGGCGGCTAACCGTGTAGGAAAGACTATCTCAGGGGCGTACGAAGCAGCCTGCCATGCCACAGGGGATTACCCGCCGTGGTGGAAGGGCCGCAGATATGACCAGCCTACATTCGGGTGGGCTATGGGTTCCACGGCTCGCGCTACGCGAGACACCGTACAGAAGGAACTACTAGGTCCCATCGGTGCGTGGGGAACGGGTATGATCCCAGCTGACCGCATTGGTCGTTGGTGGGCTCTATCTGGTGTACCGCAGGGTGTCGACATTGTGCAGGTTAAGCACAGGTCGGGCGGCTGGTCAACCATCGGCTTCAAGAACTACGAACAGCCCCAAGAGGCGTTTTATGGTACAGCCCAGCACTGGGTATGGGCCGACGAAATCTGTCCTATTGACATTTATAACGAATGTCTGGTTCGTACGATGACTACCAAGGGTATCATCTACGTAACGTTCACCCCTCTAAAGGGTATCACTCCACTAGTTGCCAAGTTCTGCGAAACAGCTGACTACCTTGCTGGTGCCAAGCGCCTCATCGGCCTAGCTCCTAGCACGGAAGAAGACGAGTTCGGTAGCAAGCTAGAAGGTACGAGTGGATTCAAGGCCATCGTACAAGCCGGCTGGGACGACGCTCCTTGGCTGGACGAGGAAGAGAAGCAGCGTATCTATGAATCTTCTGAGCCTCATCTACGCGAGACACGCCGTTCCGGTGTTCCTTCTATGGGTAGCGGTAACGTCTTCCCGATGTCGATGGAAGCCATGACGTGTGAGCCGTTCGCAATCCCTACTCACTTCAAGCGTATGTACGCTCTCGACGTAGGATGGAACAAGACGGCCTGCTTGTGGGGTGCTCAAGACCCTATCACGGGTATGCTCTACATCTACGACGAGCACTACGTTGAACAACAGCCCCCTGCTGTACATGCAGCAAGCATCAGAGCTAGGGGTGAGTGGATTCCCGGAGTCATTGACCCGGCCTCTCGTGGTCGTACACAGAACGACGGTAACCAACTCTACAGACAGTACCGTGACCTAGGGCTGAATGTCCTAGTAGCGAACAACGCTGTCGAGTCTGGTATCCAAGCGGTATGGGAACGTATGACAGGGGGTAGAATCAAGTTCTTCACCACCCTTCAGCACCTCCCACGCGAGTTCGTACTGTATAGACGTGATGAACGCGGACGTATCATCAAGGAAAATGACCACTTAATGGACTGCCTACGATACCTCGTAGCTGACCTAAACAGAGCTAGAGCGCTATCACAAGTAGCCGGAGCCCCGGTATACAGCGGTACAGCTAAGTACAATATTTACGGAAGGTAACGTGGCAGAACTCTTAAATGAAATGGAAACTCTCTCTGAAGAAGAGATTGAAACCAGCCGCCGAAGAGAGCAAGAGGCAACTCTTGAATCTCTAGGCATGTCTGTCATGTCCAAGTTCTCGGATAGGGCTCGTCGTCGTGGTGTGAAAGAAAACCAATGGCTTCGGGCTTCTAACCTTTACTATGGTAACCTAGCCCTGCCGAACTACTACAAGGGGGAAACTCCCTTTGAAGTAGGTATCTACGCCAAGGCCCCTGACGTAAACATCGTGAGGTCTAAGTGTGCAATCGCTATCGCCAACTCCGTATCAATGCAGTTCGGTGCGAGCAACAAGAACTGGGACCTACTACCGGCTAAGACCTCAGTCGATCCCGGTAACACAATTGCCTGTGAAGGCATGTCAGCTGAAATCGAAACTCAGCTCGAAGAGACGAAGTATCCCCTACACGCGCGCAAGGCCATGTGGGACAGAGTAGTGCTTGGCACAGGTATCCTCAAGGGACCTATCAGCGTAGGCACGCTAGAGCGTAGCTACACGCAGATTCCCGGTACAGGTACTTGGGAACCTAAGCTGGCTGTAAACCACAGCCCAACATCCGTGAGAGTCAACCCTTGGTTCTTCTATCCAGACGAGGGCACAGACGATCCTACTAAGCTTGAAGACTGCATTGAGGCACACCCAATGTCTGCTCTCATGCTTAAGAAGTACAGGGAACATCCTGGCTTTAAGCAGGATGCTATCGACCGTGTACTAGAAAGAGCCCCTGAAGAATTCAACACTACGAACTATGCCAAGTTTGCCGAGCTATCGGAGGCTAACCCGCATCTGTTCAAGGACAAGTACCTAGTGCTGGAATACCACGGGCCTATCACACGCACACAGCTGGACAAGCTGGAGATTTGCCCTACCTACGATTCAGTGAATGAGGAATACTACGGGGAAGTGTGGGTCTGCCAAGGCGAAGTGATCCGCATTGAGCTGGAATCCATCGAAGCTTCCTTCAAGATTCCTTACTACATCTGTGTATGGGAAAAGGACCCCGGCAGTGTCTTCGGATTTGGCGTACCGCTAATGATGGAAGACGCTCAGCGCGTAGTTAACGAAAGCTGGCACATGATTCTGGACAACTCAGCACTATCATCAGCCCCGCAAATCGGTATGCACAAGCATATGGTTGAGCCGGCGAATGGTAAGTGGGAGTTTGCACCTAAGGCGCTGTGGTACCTGACGGACACGCAGGTAGACATTCAGAAGGCTATCCAGTTCTTCAACATCCCTAACGTAACAGAGAACATCATCCCTATCATGCAGATGGCTCAGGGCTTCGGCGAAGAAGAGAGCGGTATTCCTCTGATCGCTGCTGGCCTGAATAGCCCTCAGACGCAGGATACGGCTACTGGTGATCTGGTGATGCGTCACGCGTCTACTACCCTTCTCGACTTTATGAGTGAGGACTGGGACGACAACATCACTTCTCCACTGATCCAAGCTTACTACGGCTGGAATATGCAGTACAGTAACAAGCCTGATATCAAGGGCAACTTCACTGTCGACGTTCGTACTTCTACGGAGTACAAGAACAAGCAGCTGCACATCCGTGACCTAGAGAAGCTGAGCGTTGAGTGCGCCCAGAACCCAGAGATGGCTAAGTGGATCGACCAGCCTGCGCTACAGCGCGCGCGTCTGACCCTAATGACTCTACCTACCCGCGATATCATCAAGTCCAAGGATGTAGTGGAGCAGGAAGAAGCAGAGCGTCAGGCGAATGCACAGCCTGATCCTAAGATTCTTGAGCTAGAACTCAAGTCACGTGAGGTTGCAATCAAGGAAGCCGAGCTAGAACTAGAGGCTAACCAGCTGCAGCGCCGCGAGGAGATGGAGCACAACGAGCGCATGAGTGCCAACCTAGCCCGTCTGGTTGAGTCGGAAGCTCGTGTTGCTGTAAGCCAGAACGAGAAGGATACAGAGATTCTCAAGCTGGCAGCTCGCTCGGAAGAGACAGCCATGAAGTTGGTATCGGGAGAGAGAATCGCCCGCGAGAACAACCTGACGAAGACCTTCCACAAGTCGCTTGAAGAAACACGCAAGCAGCAGGAGAACCAAATCTGGAACGAGGAACTACAGTTCAAGAAGTCTACTGGTAAGCAGGGTGTGTAATGAACGAGTACTTTGAGCACATCCAGTTTGAGGGTGCTACATGGAAGGCACTAAAGCACCACCTAGAGTTAATGAAGCAGAACAAGATTCGTCTATTGGTTTCTGAGGAAACCCATGACAAGTCTAATAGAATCCGAGGGGCTATCGAAGTTCTCGATAGTCTGCTCGCAATGGATAAGCCGACTATGCAGTCCGCTAATCGAGGAAAGTAATGGCTAACGAGCTAACAGAGCACGACGCGCAAAAGTTGTTCCAAGAAGTATCACAGTCAATCCGCAGTAACGATACACTTAAGCTCGATGAGCTTATTGATGTGAAGCCCGTTGAGGGCAACCCAGAGGAAGTAACTACTCCACCCGCCGATGAGCCGGTAGAGACTGAAACTCCTCCGGAAACTCCCGCTTCCGATGAAGGGACACAGGGAGAAGAAACTCCGTCTGGCGACGAGCCGACCGAGGAAGTACCTGAAAAGGAAAAGGCAAAGACACCTGACGAACTAGCTACTCTGAAGGAACAGCTGGACGGTCTTAAGAAGGAAAACCACCATCTTAAGTCACAAGCTGGTCGAATGCCCCATGTACAAAGTAAGGTTAAAGAGCTAGACAAGAAGCTAGAAGAACTACGCAAACAACTCTCTTCTCCTTCAAGTCAACCTTCCACCAAAATTAAGCCAGAGGTACAGAAGAAGCTAGAAAAGCTAAAGGCATCTGACCCAGAACTCGCAGAGCTAATGGAGGAAACTCTAGGCCTTGCCAGCGATGGTGTCGCTCGTGAACTACTGACCGCTCAGATTTCTCAAATCGAGGCTGACCGCACAGCAGAGTACGAAGCTTACCACAAGGCCCAATGGGAAACTTTGGTACAGGAAGTCCCGAACGCTAAGGATATCTTCGCTGACCGTCACTGGAAGGAATGGAAGAGCAAGCAATCTCGCGCTGTACAGGAACTAGCAGGCTCAGACGAAGCAGAGGATGTAATCTTTGCTATCAAGAGATACGAACAGGACATGCTTGCCATGTACCCTGAGCTTGCGAAGAAGAAGGATGAGCAGAGCCCTGCCCCCACACCCGATCCTGAAGCAGCCGAAAGAGCTAAACAAGTTGAGGCAGCTCGACAGCAGAAGCAGGCCAAGTCGGTAGTACCGAACAGCCCTAACGCTGCTGCACAAGTATCGTCACCTAGCGATGCGATGAGTCTGTTTAAGAAGTTTTCCGAAGAGATTCGGAAAGAGAGACTAGGTTAAAAATGAGGATTGACTAAATGAGTTTTGGTATTACAACCTATGGTGATATTTCACCGCGCGTAGGTATCTGGGCCGTCGCTAACTTCCTTGAACACGCCATGCCAGCACTGGTTCTAGAGAAGTTCGCTCGTACAGAAAGCCTGCCTAAGAATAAGGGACAGCTAGTTAAGTTCCGCCGTTTCGTACCATTCGCAATCAACACGACTGCGCTGGTTGAAGGCGTAACACCAGCTCCTAACCAGCTACAGTACGAAGACGTATCAGCCGTAGTTCAGCAGTACGGCGACTGGGTAAGCTTCACTGACGTGATCGCTGACACCCACGAAGACCCTAACCTTCAGAAGGTTACAGCGGGACTTGGCGAGCAGGCTGCTGCTACCAAGGAACAGATCATCTGGAACGAGCTAATCGCAGGTACGGCTGTACTGTACTCTGGTGCAGCGACTTCTCGTGCTACTGTTGCAGCACCTATCTCGGAAGACGAGCTAGTTGCAGCCCAGCGCTTCCTGAAGGCGAACAAGGCGAAGCACATTACTCGTATGCTTAAGGCATCGACTAACGTTGCGACAGAGCCTGTAGCTCCTGCGTTCCTAGCGTTCGGTCACACGAACCTAGAGCCAGACCTACGTGCCCTACCTGAGTTCGTTGTTCGTGAGAAGTACTCGAACTACAACGCAGTAAGTGACTATGAAATCGGTAAGTTCCAGGACATTCGATTCATTCTGTCACCTGACCTACACCCATTCTGGGGTGCAGGCGCTGGTACGCCTACTGGTGTACTAAGCCGCGACGGCGACAACGTTGACGTATACCCAATCGTTATCGTAGGCCAAGACGCGTATGCAGTAATTCCTCTGCGTGGTATGGACTCTGCGACTGTTACAGTCAAGAACCCAACGGCTACGTACGAAGACCCGCTTGCGCAGCGTGGCTTTGCTAGCTGGAAGATGTGGTATGTTGCACTTCGCCTAAACGAAGAGTGGATGATCCGCATTGAAGCAGCGGCTTCGGAATAAGGAGAATAGACTATGGCAACCCACAACTCTCCACTAATCGGTAAGCGCACTCGTCACCGTGGTATCTACAGTGGCCAGCCTTACCAGATCGTAGGACGTATTACCCTCGCTGAGGGAGCAGTACTAACAGCCGGCGACATTCTACAGTTTGCGCCTATCGGTGAAAACCAGCGCGTCAATAAGGTAAAGGCCTACATTGTAGGATCGCTGCCTTCTGCCGCTGTCAGCATCGGTTACACGCAGATTCTAGGTCGTGACGGTGAGCCTGTTAAGGTAGAACGTCGTGGTCCATTCGGCGAAGCGGAGTACACCTTCACTTCACCGGAATCGGACACCGATGCGTTCGCAGCAGCAGCAGTCCTATCTACAGCCCGTGAAGCTATCGACACCGATAACGACCCCGGCAAGCTAGATGGTCCTGTTTACCTAGCAGCGGAAGTTACAACAGGTGGTACAGTCGGTGAAGGTGGCGTAGAGATTTACGTCGGTGCCGAGTTCGATGGTGAAATGGCTCCTCCGGGAACGGAGTCAAGCTACGACCCTGACAACGATTACCTACTAGGTAACTAAGCAGTAGTACTCGCGGGGGCTCCAACAGGGGCCCCCGCCCTTTGCACTTAAGGAGTGCCCAATGACTGAGCTAGACAATACAGTACAAGAACTAGCTACACCAGATTTCAGAAGCATGACCCTTCCTAAGCTGAAGGAGTATGCAGCCCTACAGCGTATCCCGGTAGACAAGAACTCTACCAAGGATGAGCTAGTAGAGGCAATCCTACGTAAGCTTGCTGGTCGCGTGATGCCTCAGCTTGCTGACAAGGATACAGAGCTTAAGCCCGGCTATGACCGCATTCGTATCGAAGAGGACCCTAACCCCGGCGCTAAGCAGATTCCTGTCTACGTCAACGACAATGGCTATGAGTGCACGATCCCACGAGGAGTGGAAGTTATCGTACCTCAGCGTGTAACACGTAACCTACGGAACGCTACAGCCAAGAAGCTACGTCAGGTAGAACAGGACTCAGGTCCACCTATCACTAAGGAAGTAAGGGTTCCTTCATACCCATTCCAAGTTATCGAATCAAAGCCGGGTCCTGAGATTCTCACCAAGCGAGAGCTTCAGGCGCGTAAGAAGTTCGCTCCGCGACTACGCTACTGGCAGCAGTTCGGCAAGTGGCCTAGGCCGCGTGAGCTGGCCTACGCTCTACAGCAGGGCTTCCTAACTCTTGAATCAAACGAAGAGCTAGACAAGGCTACTCACGAGCTACTGACTACTCCGAACCTATCTCTCTAATAGGATAAGCAATGTCAAACTACGTCGAACTGGTAAACAAGGTACTTCTAGAATCCGGCAAAGAGCAGGACCTTCTAGATGTAGGCACTTGGGATTCGCTGGATGCGGGCCGTAGAATCTACCCCAAGGTAAAGAGGTTAGTTCGTGAGGCGTGGAGGACAATCCAAATGTCACGGAACGAGTGGGAGTTCAATACGGCCGAACTCCACACTACCGTGTCGCCTAGGCTGAAGTTCAAGTTTGGAAGTGCGCCGGGGGTATTACCTACCCTCTGGCGTGGAGCCATTAGCCATACTATCATCCAGATACTAGACTACTCCAACGACGGTGACTGGGTAGCCGGCACGGCTGCCGGTCAGATCGAGTTTGCCGTAGTATCAGGTAACCAGCTGATTACAGGAGAAGAGTTCATTGGAGAGGACGAAGATGGTAGTTTCCTATACACGGAGAAGGGTTCGTACGACTTTCTTTCCGAAACTCAGGGTCTTATCCGCGAGCCTCACTGGTCTACGTTCGTAGCTGGTAATGGTTCGTCTTATCCAAACCATGTCCGCTACATCCCTTGGGATAACTACGCGTACAAGACATACAACTACCATACAGGTAGCAACAGCAGCCCGTCATACGTGAGCCAAGACTTCGAGGGCAAGATGGTATTCTACCCTCAGAGCATTACACCGTTTACCCTCTCGTTTGTCTATGATGTAGCTCCTCAGGAGCTGGAAGAGCCAGAGGATGAGCCGTTCAACCTACCGCCAGAGTACCATGACTGGATCGCATGGGCAGCCCTAATGAACCTAGCTAGGTTCGATAAGGACCCAGACTTGTTTGCTTATGCACAAAGTATGTACCAGTCATATCAGAACAGGGCAGAGAGAAACCTGCTTCCTATTCCTAGCTATGGAGCTAGTCCGTTTAACCTCACAGTGTACCGTTAATGACAACTAGCCGACTAACCCCAGAACCAATTCCCCTAGATAAAGGACTGAATCTTCAGGCTGCTAAGATCATTGCGCCTGTCGGTTCGGTCCTTGACTCTTTGAATTACGAGCAAGTGGACTTCCTTGGGCAGAAGCGTATTGATGGCTACGTCAGATACGATGGCAGTATCCGTAGCGACCAAGACGTGTTCTACGGTTTAGGAGGGGCTGCAGGAGAGGCGTTCTTTGCCAATGGACAGCTAGTGGGCGTGGGAGTTGGTAATGGTTACACAGCTATCATAGACCACACAAAGGTACCGGATGGTGCTACGGAACTAGCTCATACTAGCTCGCCTCAAGAACAATACAACAGCATCCTGCAGTTTAACCAAGTGCTACGTAATAGGGTTACCGGCCTTCCGGGCCCTGTAGCTGGCCTGCATTGGTTTAACGATAGGCTGTATGCTGTAGCCTCAGTTCCGTATGTAGCCGGGTCTGCTATGCCTAATCAGACATACCTAGGACTTCCTGTTCTTCACTCTGATGGAGGAAGAGTATACCTAGGCGGAAACATTGCTGGCGCTGGACATGGCGACATTGCCTCTATCTACCAGTCCCGTAGCGAGATTCAAGCACAGACGGAGCTAGGCAACCCCGACCTGTTCGGATGGGAATTTGTACACCAAGGGTGGTCTGTAGACTTTAGAGATGGCATTAGCCTATATGGTAGCTTACCCGCACTGAACCTGAACCTAGGCGGTATTGGTGTTCTAGGTCCTACGCCTACTGACGGCCGCAATGGTATTGCTCTTAGCGTAAACCAGAAAGCACCTATCTCCGGCCGTGCTCCACAGGTAAATGGGTGGAAGGCATTTGACACACCTACTAGTTACAACATCTCAGCATCATACCTAGAAGAGGCTGATGACGAGTATCTGTATGCAGATGCTTATGTAGTATGGGATAGCGAAACTGGCGAAATAGATTTGCCGGGAGCTTTCGATCCTGCCATACCAGAGTATCTAGCTAATGCGACAGTTGAAGTAGAGATTCCATAATGGCATTGCCTCCAAATACCCCGTACATTGTAAACGCTAGCTTTGAATCAGGCGGTCTTACCGGATGGACAGTTTCCTACGGTAACCCATCTGATGTAAGCGCATCTGTAACTAACGGACTCGGTGATGCCTCTAACGGGTCGTATGCTCTCAAGGCAGTTAGAACCAGCCCCGGCTATGACGAGACAGGTCCTCAGGTAAACGTACAGCAGACTAAGCGACTGCCGACATACCCCGGACATAAATTCTCTGTGTCTTGTGATATCAAGAGTATGGGAGCGCAGGACTACGCAGGAGGCAGCGTACACGTTTACTTCTACAATAGTAGTGGCGTTATCATCGGTATCCAGCAAGGCAATCATGTAAACATTCGCCTTGGTACGTCGTACAGAACATCTACTGTAGATGCTGATGCTCCTGAAGGCGCTGTTGAAGCCGAGATTGGTGGCTCGGTATATCTGGTTGCTGAGGGCTCAAGTGCCTTCATCGATAACTTCCGAACAACCTATACTTATGACAGAGGCACTGAGCTAACTCTACCGGAAGATGGTAGCCAGTTCGCTAGCGGCTCAGTCGTGCCGTTTGCTGTAACTGTTTCAGGTAGCGGTCCTGCCCTGTCTAGCGTTGAGTACTACATTGATGACGGGACTCCCACACTAGTCGGCACTACTACGGGTACTGCTCTCAACTACAACGCTATGGGCATCGAGGACGGAGACTACGACGCATACGCCGTAGTAACCTTTGCCGATGCTACAGAGGTTACTACTGATAGCCATGCCTTCTCCGTAGGAGAAGCGCCTGAGCCTCCTGAGACTAGGGAGTTTAAGGCATCTAACTCTTACACTAACCTAGTGCTAGGTAACTTCGTAGGGCTGGCAGACAGTATTCCTGCCACAGCTAAGATCAAAGGTACAGAGTTTCTAGTTAGCTATAAGGTTAACGTTCTGTCTAGAACTAAGGACAAGGACAACGACGATGTAAGTAATGCTAATCCTGCCACTCCTTTCGATATTGCACCTAAGGGCATAATTGAAATCTCAATGCTTAGGCCGCAGGGCGACGGGTATGAGGCTATCGGAACGCCCCTTAAGGGCGGGGTTCCTCTAGTCATGGATGACTTCACTGTAGCCGAGGAAGGCACTTCCGAGGAGAAGAAGTGGACCGTATACGAGATGAACGACATGGCAGAAACTATCGTCGGAGACGAGGAATTTATCTGGGGTCAGGACGCCTTGACTATGGATAATTTCAAGGATATGTCATTCGGTCTGAGGTTCTACCCTGAGGTTACGTCCATTCCCGAGTACGCCGATTCAGGGGATGCCTGCTATAGATTCATGCTAGATGAAGTTAGAATCCGAGTATACTTCGACGCAGGGAGTGTGCAGTACTACTTCGCCAGCCCTGATAAAACTCAAGTTATCTCAGGGTGGCTGGCGGCTGCCTACGTACTGCACGGGGATTTCCGTAGCGGAGACGCCTCTGGCGTTCTACAGCTTACTCCGACTCTCGATATACTCGATGGTGTACAAGAATGGATCGGCGGCGATTGGACGGTCCACTCGGCGTATCCACCCGACGACGATAACCAGATCGCCAACGTGTACCCATCATCTAATGGTATTGGTATGACCTACAATGGCCTACCAACACAGCAGCAAGTAAAGGCTAATAGAAGTCGCTACGAGTTTATTACAGAGAACTTCTATGGTGACCCTTCACTTAACAGCATGTACGGCGCGCATGGTTTGCCGCGAGCATTCTCTTATAATGGAGACTTCTTCTATAAGATTTACACACAGGAAGACGCTACTAAGGATAGTCCTCGCCATGTGGCTAATCACCATTCCCACCTAGCACTGGGCTACTTCGGAGGGCGTGTAGATATCTCTGTAGCTGGTGAACCTTATAACTTCAACGGTGTAGACGGCGCAAGCTCATGGGCTTTTGGTGACAAGGTGGTAGGGTTGCTGCCACTTTCAGGAACTATTTTAGGTGTTTTCGGGTCTAAGAGTGTACAGGGTATTTCCGGTACTACCGTAGATAACTTCTCGACTCAGGTTATTAGCCCTAATATTGGCGCTATTGAGTACACTATCTGTGACATGGGCTTCCCTGTGTACGCTAATGCCTATGGCATCTATACGCTAAGCCAGACTCAGGAGTACGGAGACTATCTGGGCCAGCCAATGTCTAGAGACGTTAGCCCATGGCTACGTCCTCGCCTTCTTAGAAAGAATACATCTGACAAGGAAGTAGTCTGTGCTTTCCCTGTTCGTAGCAAGAACCAATATAGGCTATGCTTCTCGGATGGGTTTGTTACAAGCATGACCCTGAACGGTCAGGCTGTTCCTACGTTCTCTTTCCAGAAGTACTTCTACGCGCCTGAGAGCAATGCTCCTGACGACTTATATAGCTACCCGTCTATTGTTCCAGCCGCTGTAAGCTCCGAGCTAGACGACGCTGGCGAAGAGCGTATTCACTTTGCCCCGTATGATATTTAACATCGCGGGGCATACTGGTGACTTACTTCTAGCTATGCCTGCCATCAATGCCCTTAAGCAGGATGGACATGAAGTGAAGGTTCATATGAACCCTAGGTTCTATGCTCCAGTGGAAAACATAGTGGAGGTTCCCCTTGTCACAGACCCTAAGACATCTGGAAACTGGAAGCACCTGCACTGGAGGCGTGGACATATCACTGATGCGTGGGTGTACTCGCTGAGGAAGCAGGGGCATAAAGTAGTTCCTTACAGTAAGAAGTCTATGCCGGAGGGGGACTATATACTTATCCAGCCTTGGGCGGAGGATGAATCCAAGATGTTTCATCCTAGTATGTGGCGCGCTGTGGTAGAATCTCTTGCTGGTGCTAGCGTAGTAGTGGGTGCCCCCGGAGCTTACCACGACACCGGAGAATATATAGTAGAAGGGTTTCCTAACGCCGTAAACTATTGCGGTAAGGATTCTGGAAAGTGGGCTACTACAGTAGCTAAGGCCTCGAAAGTAATCTCAATTGATAGTGGCGCTGCACACTTGGCAGACTACTTAGGTAAGGATGTGCTAGTGCTATTCAAATCTACAGACCCGAAAGTATGGGCTCCGACGTGGAGTAGGAAGAGCTACCTGTCAAATCCCAGCAAAGACGAGCTAGCGCAAGCGGCGGAGAAATTGATTAATGGCTAACCTTTTACTAGATACATCTTCTTGGAATCCCAACTACTGGAGCAGTGGTCGAGAAGCCTACTATAGAGCATTCAGTACGGATATGAGTATGGCCTATGCCTGGACAGCCACTACTAGTGACAGCTTGGCGGGTAGGATTAGAGGCATTACTGGGGGTACGATGGAGGTGTTCGTAAACAGTAACCTCTACTACAGCCTAAACTTTGGTGCAGGTTTATCTAGCTTTGCTTGGAATATACCAGTGAGTGGACTAGTCAACATAGTCATCACAGGAAACTCAAACGGCGAAATAGAGATGATCCCGGATGCAGTTACTCCTCCCGGCCCCGGGCCCGGTTCAGGTTCTAACGTTACGGAAGGATACTACGTGTACGAGCTAGATAGGGGCTGGACATTTGACGGTATGTACATCCCTCACTTCATTATCTTCAACTGGTACTTCGGTGAGAACCCCACTGTCTATACGACGATGCAAAAGATAAGGGTGCATGGATTAGCCAAAGGCATTGCTAATCTGCAGGTACAGACCAACGGCATACAGACAGACTACAGGGAAGACTTTACAGGGGCAGAGCAGTTTACATTCAAGAGTCCTTATGAGTTCGTAAGTGAAGAGTTTATCTCAGCTACGAATTACGCTGACCTTGCGAACCGAGGACTGGCAATCCAGCTGAAGTTTCAGGGTAGCAACACCAACGCTCTACTACCTGAACCTGCTCACGTACTACAGGTACTGATCCCTCAGTCGTCTCCTGACGGCTCTGGATTCACTTCTAACTAAGGAACTATCATGGCACTAGATTCATTCTTTTCAAACTCTGTATGGCCGGGAGGCTCTGCTGGCGTAACGCCCGTAACAGCACCACCAGTCGGACAGACGTACGGCACTGGCCTAGAGGCAGCCAACAGTAGGGTGACTGGTGCCCTTACTTCCATGCTCGACCCTAACTCTTCTTACATCCAGAACGCTAGGCGTAGAGGGCTTGAACACGCAGCGCAGAGAGGAGGCATCAACTCCTCTATTGCTGCGGGCTCTTCTGAGCGCGCGGCCCTAGAAGCGGCTATGCCTCTAGTACAGCAATCCCTAGAGATTGATGCCCAGAGAGAGAACGTGGGGGCCCAAGATTGGCTAGCTCAACAAGGACTGCAAAGAGAAGAATGGCTGACACAGCAAAACTTCAACAGGGCTATGATGGGGCAGTATGGACAGGCAGCATTCCAGAGTACCCTAGGGATGCTTCAAAGCGTGCAGCAGTACGCGCTAGAAGACCCTGAACTCTACACACCAGATGTTGTATCAGGCTACAGTGACTTCTTTAGTCAGAACTTTGACAACATCCTTTCCCGCTACTTTGGTAACCGAGGCTAATGTCTAATACATATCAAGACTTTCTAGAAGCTAACAATCTTACCGAAGCACAGATGTGTGCGACGATGGACGCACTACCACCAGCCATGAAAGAGGAAGACAGCAGGTACGAAATCAAGCCTTCTACTATTCACGGGTTAGGAGTATTCGCTACTCAAGACTTACACGGAACTCTTGGTAAGTTACGTACAGGCGATGGTTGGTTTGAGCTGGGAAGGTATGCTAACCATTCGGACAGGCCCAGTGCTGAAGCATTTAAAGAGGGCAATACTCTCTACGCTAAAGGTCATATCCTTAAGGGCGAAGAGATTACTCTAGATTATTTCCAAGTTAAAGATGCACTAAGCCGAGGCAACTATCTAGTAGTTGACGATTTCTGCCCCCGGATTGAAGAGGTCGTACAGTCCGTACGTGTGGCAGGTTTTGGTACTTGGCTGCCGAACAAGGGGGATGTAGGAAGCTCTAAATACGAGGGCATGGGATTCTGGGGTCACCACTCCCTGCTCCTAGCCCCGCTAATGCAGGCCGTAGGCGGAGTAGTTGTTCCTAATACCATGTTCTTCCGTTCAACAAACAAGGGCATGGAGAACGCTTACATCCACAGCGATATCCAGACAGGCAACTACACAGCAGTAGTATACCTATCAGAGCACGAGGAGCCTAGCGGTACGGCTTTCTACCGGCACAGGCCAACAGGTCTTACTGAGATGCCTACTTTCCAAGAGATGGAAGAACAAGGAATCTTCAGCGAGCTGGCTAAAGATATGGTAAGTAGGGACCCAGACAAGTGGGAACTACTAGATTTCGTAGAGGGCAAGTACAACAGGGCACTAATCTTTGATGCCCCCCTGTTTCACTCAAGGTTTCCTGTAGAGGGAATTGGCCGCACTGCGGAGAACGGTCGCCTAATCTGGGCTAGCCACTTCTATCGCATGAACGGCTACGGTGAACTTTTTTAAGAGGATAGATTATGGGCGAAGTATGGGGAGCAGCAATCGTAACTGTTGTAGGTGGTGCGATTGCGGGGCGTGCACAAGAAAAGAAAGACAAGGGTGATAAGGCACATGATAAAGAGATGACCCGAGAAGGTGCTAAGTGGAACGCAGCGCTGTCAGAGTTTGAGGCAGGTCAGACGGACTACTACAACCAGCTTAACAGGCAACGTAAGCAGCGTGGGTTGGATAACTTCAGGCAGTTCAGTCAGCTCGGCAGCTTTGCGCCGCAGTATCAGCAAACATCTACCCCTATTGAGGTTCCTACCAAGCCGAATGCTCTTGAGACTTTCGCAGAGCCGGAGGAGGAAGCCGGGCCGGCTAAGAAGAAGAAGAGCGGCGGACTTATGAGAAAGCTAACCGATCCACTGGGTCTATTCTGAGGAGGCGTGCAATGGCACTAGACGAGCAAGCACAGGAAGCAAATGCGGCAGCGCTATCTGAAGAAGAAGAGCTAGACCTCAGCATCCTAGTAAATCTAGCTAAGGAGCTTATCGACGACGGCGGGTTCGACGTTGTTCAGCAAGCTGTTGACCAGTCAAACGACCCCGGTCAAGTAGTGGGCCAATTTTTAATGCAGATGGGAGCACAGCTTGTAGAGCAGATGCCCGAAGACGTTACCATGTCTCCCCGTGTACTACTAGCTGAAGGTGGTTGGGTCGAGCAGATCAGTGACTACCTACAAGAGCAGTATGATATTTCTAAAGAAGTGATGGATAGGGCAGAGATTTACGTTGGTACATCCGCTCAGGAGCTGGCCTCGGGTCAGCAACAGCAGCAAGCTGCTGCCCCGCAGCAGGCGCCGGCAGCGCCCGTCCTTCCAGCAGGGGGTGTGTAATGTCTTGGGGTATGATGCTAGGTATCGGCCAAGGTCTGCAATCTGTTGGCAAGGACATGATGGCTAAAAAGCTTGAAGAGGCTAGAGAGAAGAGGCAGGATGAACTAGATAAGGCAAAGGAAGCCAGGGATGCTGCGCGCAAGCGCGCCACGCCCGACCCTAAGCTAACCCGCTATGTGCAGAACGATGGCGTATGGTTTGAAGTAATCAAGGGTGGGGAAGATAACGAGCTAGAGCGTAGACTTGCTCCTGAGAATAAGGTGAGAGAGTTCCAGCAGCAGGAAGAGGATCGTAGACGTTCCCTAGAGAATGACATCCTACTAGGCCGTAGGCGTGCTGCTGAAGTCTCTATGGCAGAGAAGGCCTTAGCGAACTACGACGCCGACCGAGCATGGGAGCGTGGCTACAAGGAGCGCTCCCTAGATGTTAGAGCAACCGGCAGGGGTAGCAGTCGAGTAAGTCTAGACGATACAAGTCCTACTGATTCCGAATACATTGAAGAGCTTCTTAAGCAGAAGGATGCATTCAAAGAGGCCGGTGTTCCGGAGACGGAACGTATTAACTTGGCTAGAATGGCATTACGCAGAGCGCGCATTGATAACGCAGCCCCTGCTTCTTCTCTGATGTCTATACTAGATGAGTACAAGAAGGCCAACCCTTCAACATCTACCACAAAAGCGTCTACAAAATCACCATATTCATTGGAGTAATTAATGGCAGCAAGAAGACCTAAGGTCGATATCTTCTCACCGATTAGCGGAGGACTTAGCGAGTACGATGCAGAACTTGTTAAGAGAACCCGCGATAGAGAAGAGGCTACTAGCAATAGGGAAGCTAAAGCTGACGCCATTGTTCGAGCACTTGCCGAAGACAACCCTGACCTAACGGACGAGCAGCTTGCTGATATCTTCAACAAGGAGATGCGCGGCGAGGAGTGGACGGTAGCTGAACAGGAGACACCCGACTTCTCTAACGTTAGAAGTGGGGCCGAGTCTATGCCTACGCTTCCTGCAAGGGAAGAACCGAAGGGGTACTGGGAGACTCGTGCCTCAGAAGTGGGTACTGTCGTTGAGGATGCTGGCAACGTAGTAGACCTAGTTCAGGGTTCATTTCAGAACCTACTAGCTGGCTATGAAGAGCAAAAGGGCCGCTTCAGTGGCCTAGCTGACATTGACCAGAACACTCCCCTAGGTGAGATTGTAAACCGTATTGGCCTCGGCCCGCGCACTGCGGAAACGCTGAGGTCTTCGGCTGCCCGTAATCTAGAGTCTCGTCGCGCCCTAGACGAATCTCTATCCAAGCATGACCCTCTTACACGGTGGGCAGGCACTGCTATGGCCGACGCCGCAACCAGCGGCGCGTCAGGCGCCGTCTCGCTTGTCGGTGGCCCTGCCGGTCTGGTAGCCGTAGGTGACTCGTACGCGCAAGCCTACGCGCAGGGCCTAGAAGGCGGGCTTAAGGGTGAGCAGCTAGAGGCATGGGCATGGAGCCAGGCAGCGCCTGAAGCTATCGCCGTAGTTCCGGCCGGTAAGGTGATTGAACGTATCCCAGTACTAGGGCCCCTACTAAAGCGTAAGGCAGTAGAGGCTACGGAGGCTGTTGCCCGCAAAGTAACTGGGCGTGCTGCTCGTGTAGGTGGTGACGTTCTAAAGACAGGAGCTGGCGAGTATGTAGAAGAAGCTATTACTGACCTAACCCAGAGTGCTACGCAGGTAGCGCTGGCTAGTCAGACGCAGGCGAAGGCCCTAGCAGAGTTCGCGGAGACGCAGGCTCCTGATTCCTTTGCTGAGGCGCTAGGTAGCGCCCACAGAGCAGGGTCGGCCGGCCTCTTCATGGGCGTCGGCGCTGCTCCCGTCGGAGCCCGTGGTTCTTCTGCCAGCTACGATGCTGACATCGCTGCCACAGAACGCGGCACAGGCGACGCCGCTGCTGCGGCGACAGCAGAGAGTCTACGCGCAAAGGCAGCACAACGCCGTGGTCTAGATGGTACACCAGCAGAGGTACAGCCTGATCTATTCGGCGATGCGCCTGCCGACGCTCCTACCTTTGAGGAACAGGAGGCTGCTCGCCAGCAACAGCTGGAAGAGGATGCTGCCTACGATCTACGGAATCGCGAGCGTGCTAGAGAAGAGAATCGAGCCGGGCTACGTAACAACCTACAGCGCACAGTGGATGAACGCGCTGAGACTGTTGCCCAGATTGAGAATGACATCGAAGACGGGGACACTACTTCCCAGACCTTCAATGCCCTAACTGCTGCTCGTGCTGATCTAGCGGAAGCCGAGAAGACTGTAGCTGACTTCGACGCGACTGAAACCCGTCGTGGGTTCTCACGTCCTGCACCGGCAGAGGACGCTGCACCAGTACAGCGCGACTTCGTACAGGAACAGACACAGGCTCGTACGTCCAAGACAGAGAACGAGTTTGCCAAGCGTCGTAGGGAAAGAGAAGAAAGAGCCAAGAAGGCAGCTGAGACAGAGCAGAAGCAGCGTGCTGCGGCTGACCGTACACAGCGCCGTCAGGCTATGGATCGCCTCATCGAGCAGTACCCCGATGCTGACAATGCTGAGCTTACTCGCAGGCTGGAAGCAGGAGAGGGAAGAGTTGATCCTGCGGGTGCTGCTCTAGAGAAGAAGGTGACGGATACTCTGCGTAGAATGCAGACAGGTAAGCGTTCGGCTGAAGGTCGCAAGCTATCTGACCAGATCAAGCGTACCATCCGTGCTAACCCAGACGCTACTCCCGAGCAGTTAGTGGACCTAGTACGCGGTGCTACCCAGCCCGCTGCCACACCGGCTCAGCCTACTGCTGCGCCAACCAAGCCTGACAACCAGCTAACACAAGAAGACACCGATGCTTCAGCCCGCCGTATGGCGATAGAGGCAGGTATCGACGTGCCTGCTGCCCCACCATCTATGGCGAGTAGAGAGGGCAACTCTTCTGAGGACTTCGTTTCCAAGTTCTCCAACATCATTCGTACTCTTGCTCATAGAAACACGAACGAGGACGTAGCCGTACAGAACCTACTACGTCAGGGCAAGGTAGTGATTATGCCTAGCCAAGAAAGCGCAGGACAGAAGCCTATCGGGTCTGCTGCTCAGTACGTACCTGAAGACAACAAGGTATATCTGTACGCAGACAAGATCAATCCTGAGGACGCAGCTGGTGCTATCCTTGAGGCTATCGCTCAGCACGAATCCGTTCACGCTGGTAGAGCTAACCCAAGAGAAGGTCGTAGCCCTGTGCTGGCTGCCATACTGGAAGACGTGGACGGAACAGCAGGCAAGATTCGAGCAGCTGCTCGTGGGGGCGATGCCCGCGCGGATGCTGCTGTGCGCAAGGCGCGAGCTGACTCAGACCTTAGAAGAGAGAACGGGGAAGCTAACCCAAGCCGTTACGAGAATGAGGAGGTGGTGGCCTACCTAGCCGGTGAGCTAGCGGAGGATCGTGCCGCTCCGCTAGGCCGCCTACGTGGTGTAGCTAACGACATGCGCTCAGGCGCGCGTGAGCTTATGCGTAGGGCAGGAGTTGGTGCTATCGATGTAGACTTCGGTGACATTGCTACCGCAGTCCGTGGCCTAGCTCAGGAGCTGGTACAGACCGAGATGGTAGGACCAGTAGATGGTGAGCCCCTAGCTATGGTCTACAACTCTGAGAGCACTGGTTACCAGACAGCTCTTGAGAATGGCTGGGTTTACGACAGTGCTGACGGTAGAGGTAAGTACGTACTGTCCGACGCTGAGGCTACTATCAGCCCAGCAGGCAGAGATAAGCTACTACGTACCGGCGAAGCCAAGCTAAGCGAAGTGCTCGATCACGGCGTACTGTACAGAGAAGTTCCTAGCGCAGCTGAGGATGTAACTGTGTACGTGGTGGACAAGATGCCTACAGGTGATGCAGGCTTCGGTCAGTATGACGCCAGCGACAAGAGCATCACTATCGTCAGAGCATCTGTCTCAGGCAGTGATCCCTATGTTACGCCGTTCAAGGAAGCTCTTATGCACGAGGTACAGCACTACGTCCAAGACGTTGGTGGGTACCTGCGCGAGGAGATGTACCAGAGCGACCCTAATAGCAAGTCGAGCATGGTTATTGCCAAGTTCCGCGCAGCTAACAACATGGAAGCTAGGCAGTCTAGAGAACTACTAGACAACATCCGTCCTATGATGGAGAGCGGCCCTCGTCGAATGAAGGAAGAGATTACTGACATTCTTCTGGACAGGGAACTCAACGACGGTGTTAAGGCTGCACAGATTTCCAACTCAATCGCCAAGCATAAGTTTGAAGTACCGGAGCAGTTCCGTCCTGTAGTCAAGAAGTATGTGATGGCTCGTCAGGCTAGAAATGATCTAGTGGACGACTACAAGAGCGCTCTATACGATCAGGATGCTGACTACAGAGCCAACATCACCGAGAGAGAGGCCTTCCGTACGCAGGCTGACGTTAACAGAACAGAGGAGTCTGTAAGAGAAAGAGGTAATCCAGAAGGTGAGATGCGTGAGCAGACTTCCGGTGCTAGCCCTGTAGACAACAGGACTGCTGGCAGAATTGACGTGCCTTCTAGAAACAGCCAGCCTGAGGCTAGGGCTGCTGGTGTAAGAAGTATGGCAGCGGAGGCAACGTCGGAGCCGCAGGTTCCTCGTGAGAACATCACTACTAGGGAACTGATTCGTCGTCTACTAGACGAGAGCATTCGTACTCAGACCTCTGACATTCAGATCGCCGAGAAGCTGGACGGCGCGTACCGCCGTGCGATCAAGAAAGACTTGGGTACTAGGGACGCTAGCAAGGAGCAGCAGGCTGAGATTGAGAAGCTACTCACTGCCGTAGAGAATGCAAACCCTGAGGCCCGCGTAGGTCTATGGAACGACTTCTCGCAGAAGTATCCTGAGACTGCCAAGGTGCTTGATATCATGCGTCACCGCATTGACAACAACACCAACGAGTATGTCCGCCTACTTCTAAGCAGCGGCAGAGCACTAACTCCTAAGGAAGCCAGAACAGTCAAGACCCTCATTGCCAACAGAGGGCAGTACCTGACGCGTGCGTACAACGCGTTCCAGCGTAAGGCTGGCCGTAAGTGGGCAGAGAAGAGATGGGCTGACTACACATCCAAGATCGAGGACTATCTAAACAACAAGGACCTGAAGCCTGAAGTACGTGCAAACGTAGAAGCAGTGCTGGACGGTATCAAGTTCATCGAGGGTAAGCTGACTATCCCTGACAACGCAACACTTCAGGATATGTCGAGCAGTGCCCTAGTGGATATGTACCAAGACCACGGTGGCCGTCTAGCCAAGATCGACGACCCCGACTGGAACACAGAAGATAGGCGCTACGCGCTTGTCAACGAACTCGCACGCCTGCGTGATCTACAGACTCCTGACCAGCGTCGTAACATGGCTGAGGAAACTGTTAAGTCACTGCTAGGGCTGACTCCTAAGTCAAGCAATTTCGCTCGCACGATTGCCAACGAGGCTCGTGATCCCGGCACCCTGAAGAAGAAGGACTTCGTACCAAGCGAAATCCAGAACCTACTAGGTGAGATGCGTAACCCGGCTGCTAGAGTTCTTACTACCCTGTCTACACAGGGACAGCTGCTTGCGCGCCAGCGCTTGATGAACGAGCTTATCCGTGACCACACTGGTACGCTGGTAGTCAAGGCTGAAGAAATCAACAACCCCGGAGTAAGAGAATCCCTCTCTGCTAAGAACGCAGTCACACGCAAGAGTCGCCCGCCAGTGCAGCTAACAGGCGAGGTGTTCGGACCTCTTGACGGCTACTACGTACATCCATCGGTAGCTGACGCACTAGTAGAAACTCCTGCTCTGTTCGAGTCTTGGACAGAGGCGCTAGAGCAGGGCTTCGGTAATCTACCAGTGTACAAGAAGTCACTACAGGCCGTTGGTAGAGGTCTAGGTCGTGCTAACCGTCTAGAAAAGATTACGGGCGTAGTACTGACTCCGCACAACTGGTTTGGTAACTTCCTAGGCTCGCCTCTAAACCTGATCCGTTCGGGTAACGTGAACTTCAAGTCATATGCCAGCGGCGCTTCTGCCGGTCTGTTCGACTACACCTTCTCTACATGGACAGGTGGTACAACAGAGCTGTATGCTGACGCTGTGCGCTATCTGAACATTGAAGCTGCTGACGTAGCCGAAATGCAGAACATCCTAGGCAACAAGATCACCGATTACATGGACGGAAAGATTGGCTCGGACGGTGTACTTGCCTCAGGTAAGGAGACACTGCATAAGATTGGTCGTATGACGCTAGCCGGTTATGCGGCTATGGATAACTGGACCAAGATTGCCAACTACCATGAACGTGTAGAGCTTCTAAAGAAGTACTACGCTATCACAGACCCTAAGCGTCCTATCGAGGAAATCAAGGCGGAAGCTGGGCACGTCACGAGCTATACCAACATCAGTAACGAGCGCGTACCTGCGATGCTACGTATGCTAGAGTCAAATGGTCTAACCAAGTTCATTCCGTACTTCTCGGAAGTATTCCGTACTACGTTCACCAACTACAACCAAGGCCTACTAGACCTACAGCGTGCATCTGAGACAGCTGACCCCAGAGCCGCTGCCCTTCTACGTAACGCGGGTATGCGCCGTATCATCGGTAACACCCTAGCTACCATTGCTGTGCCTGCCGTGTCTACGCTACCGCTAAGATGGGCAGCAGCAGGACTAATGCTGGCTACAGGCGACGATGAGGATGCTGAAGAGAAGCGCCGTATCGTTGGCGAGTTCAACAGGGAACAGGATTTGTTTCAGGTTGGAGTCAACAAGGATGGCCTGCCAATCTACCTACCTATCTCTCAGAGACTTGACCCTAACGGACCTGTAACCGACCTACTGCGTATGGCCGTCAATACTACTGACAATGCTCAGCTTGCGAAGGATGTTCGTGGATACCTAGTTGACCTACTAATCACTCCGCAGTACCTGCGTACTATCATCGGTTCGGCTACCGAGGAGACAGTAGGACCGTCTGTCATGCACGATATCTTCCCCGAAATGATGGAAGCTACGCAGCAATTCGTTGCCAGAATGGGCGGCGACCCTGTACTAGTTAACAAGGGCGCCAAGCTGCTAGACAGCTGGCTACCGGGCGTTATCAAGGCACAGGCTCCGTACTCTCAGCCAGAGCTAGCTGACGGCAGAGTTCCTACAGCCAACGTGTTCGGCCGAGACTTGCTGAACCTGCTTGGCGCTAGGTACGAAACCCTGAACCCACAGCGTGTGCTGAACGAGTACGGCAGGGAGTCTAACGATGCTAAGAAGGACAACAGACGTAGACTCAACCAGAGCCTTGCTCTAGTCAAGAATCTATCTGACGATCAGCTAGACGCATACGTAACAGAGTATGCAGCTAGGGAAGTGGATAGGCTAACTGAGAGCTACAAGAACGTACGCTCGATGAGAGCTTGGGGCTTCAGCGACGAGGCTATCGCAGCCGGACTGAAGGAAGCCAAGTGGAGTAAGGATGAGATTACAATGCTTATGTCTGGTCAAGGCGCCCCTGTTCTAAGCATCAAGTCCATCAAGGACTACGCAGGGTTACAGATGAGCGGTATGCAGGGCACAGCCCGCGAAGAGTACAGAGATAGAATCAACCGAGCATTGAGCAAGATTGAGCAGCAGCAGGGTAAGCTTGCTGAGGCAGGTATAATCGTAAAGGAAAAGTAATGGCAGATATCAACAGTGCACTCCATAACCTACAGTATCTACAACAGGACGCACAAGGGGCCTTGCCTGTCATTCCTAACAATGGTAACCCCGCTGGTGCTTACAACATGGCTAGCCCTGTTATGGCAGGGCCGGGCCTTCCTGCCCCAATGCCGGCAGTACCGCAGCAGCAGCCGGGCATCCCTATGCCCAAGCCGTCTCCTGCTGACAGGTACCCGTGGCTAAGGCCTACGCAGAGTATGGACAACGTACGTAACCTGCTGGCCCAAAGAAGGCAGCAGCTACCAGCTGTACCTAACAGAGGAAATCTCCCTTAATGGATTGGATTGTAAAGAATGCCATGAGCAGGGATGTTGAACGCCAGCATCTCAATAAAATCCTGAAAGAAATCAGGGCTGCCGTTGCTGAAATTGAGGCCAAGCACAAGGAGGAGGCCATTGACCCTAGGGACATAGTAGGGCAGATGGTATCCAACAACAGAGAGCTTGGCATCGAGGTAACCTACAACCCAATCAAGAAGGTACTTAACTTCGTAGTACAGCCCACCACTATCGATCTTGGTGGTGACCTAGACGGAGAGATTGTGATAACCCCCGGAGGTGGCACCTCTGTGGATGTGGACATTTCTCCAGAAGCTAGAGGTATCCCAGAAGCACCTATGGACGGATACGCCTATTGGCGCAGGGCTGGAGAATGGGGACTAGTTGGGGAGAGAATCGAATCCCTAAACGGACTGGATGGTCCCGGCATTGCTGTTCTAGATGACCTGAACTACTGGCAGATGCGAGAGATTGAAGGCACTGCTGATGAGATTGTAGTAGCCGATGGTAATGGCAACGCTGGTAATCCTGTAATCAGCCTTGCTGATCTAGGCAACACAGGGGTGGGTACTAGCCCTGTAAAAATTTACACTAGGGATGCCAAGGGAAGGATCGAAGGTGACGAAGACGCCGACACCGACGATCTGCCTGAGGGTGCTACTAATCTGTACTTCACAGACGAGAGAGTCTATGAAGCCATCAAGGATATTCTAGTAGCTGGCGCTAACATCACACTTACTCCTGACGACATAGACCAAGAGATTACCATTACCGCCACTGGCGGTGGGGGTGGTGGAGGAGGTGTAGACACTGTAACGGGTGGGCAGGGAATCTCTGTAGACAATACAGATGCGTCCAACCCTATCGTATCTGTGAGCGCTGCGCTGCGCGAAGGTGTAGCGACTATCACTCTAGAGGCAGCAGAAACTATCCATAACAATAGGGCCGTATTAGTAGAGTCTGATACTATCAGGCATCCGGCTCTCGCTACGGTTAGTGATAGCAGCAAGATACTAGGCATCACAAGACAGAGTGGATCAACGTCCGATCCTGTCATTGTACAAACAGCAGGCACTGTATCGGAAGGCTCATGGTCATGGTCCCCGGGATACGTGTATGTTACAGATGCAGGAGTTCTATCCCAAACCGCACCCACTACGGGCTGGGTGGTGTCGGTGGGTACAGCAATTAACAGCACCACAATCGAAATCAACATTTCACTACCAATCATTAGGAGTTAACTATGGCTGATAAGTTTCTAAGAGTACATCCTACACTAAACACCCCAGCTGAACTAGAAGCAACCACTGTATCGACAGGTGTTGCAGAAGCTGGCGACATTGTAGCACTAGACGCAAATGGCAAGCTAGACGTTTCTCTGATGCCTACGGGTATTGGAGCAGACGTAGCTGTCATCGAAGCTTCGGAAAATCTAGACGCGGGTGACTTCGTAAATATTTACGACAGCGGCGGGGCTCTTGTCCGCAAGGCTGATGCCTCAGTAGCCAGTGCTGGTGAGATTGCTCACGGTTTTGTTCTCGACAACGTAACCTCAGGTAATGACGCCACTGTCTATTTTGAGGGTACCAACAACCAGATGACTGGCCTGACTCCCGGCGCTAGCTATGCTCTGTCCCACTCTACTCCCGGCGGAGTGGTTGAACTGAGCACGGCTACTACTACAGCTGGTCATAGCCTACAGGTACTGGGCGTAGCTACTGCGGCCGGTGCGCTTAATGTAGAGATTGGTAAGCCAATCATCAGAGGTTAATCATGGCGGAACGTAAGCCGCTAGTAATCCTAGACAGTAATATCATTACAGAACTTCCGGTAGGGGACACCTTACCGGGAGCGTTTGTAGACGCCCCATCAGACGGGCAACAATACGCTAGACAGGATGGAGAATGGGAGGTAGTGACGGGTGGCGGGCTGACCGGCGGAATCATCGACGGCGGCAACGCAACCACGACCTATGCCGGCGAGCCGGTGTTTGACTTCGGGAGTGCTAGTTAAATGGGATACGCACAACTTCAATTACGCGGCGACACAGCGGCAAACTGGACCGCCGCCGATCCTGTGCTCGCCGAGCGCGAGCTGGCGGTAGAGACGGACACGCAGCAGTTCAAGATTGGCGACGGGGTGACGGAGTGGTCACTCCTGCCGTACGGTGGAATTGTCGGGCCGGAGGGGCCTCAAGGCCCACAGGGTCCGGAAGGCCCGGAGGGCCCGGAAGGTCCGGAAGGCCCGGAGGGACCGGAAGGCCCTGGCATCGAGGATGCCCCTGCGGACGGCAAGACTTACGCCCGCAAGGACGAGGACTGGGTTGAATTCTCTGGTGGCGGCGACAGCTACCAGACCGGCGACGTGCTTATCACCGCGCGCGAGCCGGGGGCTGGCTGGCTTGAGCAGGGCGGGCTGTACCTGCAATCGGAATACCCTGACGTATTCGACGCCGTGGGGCTGATCGGTGATGGGGCGCCGGGCACGACCTGGGAGTCGATGACGCCGACGACGGCGCTGCCTGCAACGCCAAGTGCGATGGTGCATGTGCGTGATCGCATCCTCGTTGCCACTGTGTCCAACGAGGTCTACCGCACGACGGACGGGGGCGTGACGTGGGCGATGGTGTCGTCGCCAACCGGAAGCAAGCTCCAACTCGCACACATCGGCAACGACGTACTGCTTGCGGGCGGGTCGAGCGGGTTCCTCGTGCGCAGCGACGATGCCGGGCTGACGTGGACGCAGATCACCTCGGGCACGACAAGTACAATCTCCGGCTTCATCCGATTCAACGACGCGCGCGTTCTGGCGACTGTGGGCTCCAGTAATCAATCCCGCCTGTCTACCGACGCGGGGCTGACGTGGAGTGGGGTGACAGGACTGAGCACCAATATGTCCGGCGGCGTGGCGCTTACTTCGTCTATTGGTATCGCTACACCGAACGGCACAAACACAACCGTCTACAGAACGACGAATGGCGGGCAGAATTGGGCAACAGTCACCGTGGCGAACGGCAACTACACTCGCGGCGCGCTGAATTTCGGGAATGGCATTGTCGTGGTCTTCGGCCAAACCGCAATGATCCGCTCAACCGACTTCGGCCTGACGTGGAATGCCGTGACGTTGCCATCGTTGGGCAATATGAACGGCGCCACCCTGACCGGTGCGGACGAGGCTGTCGTCGTTTCTTCTGGCGTATGGGGGTTCAGCGGTGACCGTGGCGCGACGTGGGGGCATACGACCGGCCAGCCTACGGCGTCGGCTCCGGTCGTCGCCAACATCCCCGGCGACTACGTGCTGGCCATCGGCAACTCTGCGGCGCAGGCACGGGCATTCCCCGATTACGGCTATGACCCGGATACCCATTTCCGCGCGCCGCGCATTGCGCTGGCGACTGAGTGGCTCAAGGGGTTCATCAAAGCGTAGCAGCGTACGCCTCTTGATTTATCCGCGACTAAGATACGCTAGTAGCCCTTACGTGGCTAAGCCAAGAAGTCTACCTAAGTAGCACACTATGAATGTTAATATGACACGACTACTATCAACCACAGGCGCCCTAGGTGCACTGAACCTTAGCTCTGTTGACAAGGTTCCCATGCACTTTATGAATGTGCCGTTGACTACTATGGTTATGGCGCTAGTAGGTGCCCTATTATTCCATTCGTGGGATGATGATGTTAGAGAATTGCCACGTAGGAAGATGTTCGTATCTATCATATTCTTCACTATGCTATCCACAGCAGCAGTGGCTGTGTTCCCGGCCATGCTAGGATGGGAGTGGTATAGCGTTAAGCTAGAGGGAAGCTTGGCGTTTCTAGTGTCTATAGGAGCACCTTATGCAATACCAGTAATTAAGAAACTACTACCAGAGTTGTTTAGAAAGTGGTTTAAGTTGGGAGATTACAATACAGTACCTAGAAGGAGACGCAGCCATGACGACGATCCGTATATGGGAAACTAAAGGAGGACAGGTATTGCTGGCAGCGTTGCTACTGCTAGGTATCCACTACGCCGGCAATGAGCTTTCACGAGACTGGAAGGCTTGGGCCATCAGCGTTCCAGCTCTTCTAATTATTATGATTACAGCTATCGCTAGAACTCAGGACATTAAAGGTAGTGACCTGAGGAGCTTCGTGAGAAGGATAGGCCTCATCTTGGCGGGGGCTGGTGGCTTTAGTCTACTCATGGCCCCCGTTCTAGGCTACTCCAATAGCTTCCCCTCTTGGCGAGCTGTGACATTATACTGGGGATTTGCATTTACATGGCTAACCACTCCTCACATGCCGCCTTGGTGGAAGTATGTAAGCGGAGAGTGGCGTCCTAAGGGAGGACGGGATGTATGAAACTTCTACTGAGTAACCCGTGGATTGGTGTAGCAGCAGCTGCCCTCTTGTTCGCAGGAGGTATGTGGGCAGGGTCTGCGTGGCAGTCTAACAACTGCCTAGGGGAGCAGGCCGCTACTTCTAACGTTAGCACTGAGATGTCAGCCGAACTTGCCGCCCTTAGGTTAGCCAATGCTAACTACGAAGCTAGGCTGCAAGAGGCCGCTACTAATGTAGAGGCAAACAAGCGGCTAGCCAAGGAGCGTATGGCGGAAGCTGAGGCAGCAGCTCTTGCTGCCGGTGTAGCCGAGAGGCAGCTGCTGCTGAGGGATAAGGAGTGGAAGAGGAAATTCTCTGACGCTATGGCCTCACCTAAGTGTGCAGAACTAATGGAGATGCAGGTATGCGAAACAGCGCCTATGCCGTAATGCTACTGCTTCTGGTAGGCTGTGCTTCCCAGCAGGAGCGTGCTATCCAGAAGGAACAAGAGGTACGCCGAGAACAAGTGGAGCGTATCATGGAACGTACCATCACTACCCCCGGAGCTACGGTGAAGGAAGAGGTAGCTAAGTGGGTACGCCTTCCTGACGAACTGACCAAGCCCTGCCCTGTCACTCACAACAAGGACAGGTCTGTAGGTGAGTATGTCCGAGTGGCTAACGAGAACACCCTAAGCCTTGAGGACTGCGCCAGCAGGATGGATCAGATTAGAAAACTACAGCCATAAAAAAAGCCCCCGACCAATGAAGGCCGGGGGCATGTAGTACTACCTATTAGTTTTAAGTCTCAGCACCTTCTTCCTTACCTCGATACGAGTCGAGGCTGGTAGGTGCTCTATGCGGGCGGTCGCTTTCACAGGGCCGTCCTTTTTTGTTGCCTCTAACATTGTCGCAGCTAGTCGATCAATAAACCTCTGACTTGCATCGATTACCATATACCTCCTTAGAGCGGGATACTCTTGGACTTCATAGTACCTCTAATCATGTTCTTGTTGTCGTGGAACCAATGGCCACACTTCTTACAAGAGTAGCGCTGGTACGTACCCATAGGGCCGTGATACAAGCCCTCCTTGTTGAAGTGCTGTCCGCCACAGGTAGGACATACAACAGAGTTGGTGAAGGTACCAAAGTTCGGGTGGTTAGATACCCACGGACGCATCTTATCGTACACCTTCTCTAGGAGTACCACGTCCTGCTTGTTGTACCTCTGCATAATCTTCCATGCAGACGGGACCTTGTTCATACAGTCCAACCACAGCTGCATACCCTTATGCTTCACCTTGCTGCCTACTCCCAGCTGCTGTGCCACATAGTCCAGCTTGTTAGACTCGAACCTGAAGTGGCGGCGTGCAGTATTCAACAGGTCGATCTTCTTGTATGGAGCAGGTGGCGTCATGCCAGACTTCAAGAACTCCCTGTTCAGGGTAGGTAGGTCGTACCTATTACCGTTGTAGGTGATTACGGCATCAGCCTCCGACAACAGCTTGTGCATCTTCTTGAGCATCGCCTTCTTGGAGTCAGTGTCTAGGCCCGAGTAGAAGATAGGCTTCTCGCCTACCCACTTCGCTGCCCAGCACAGAATGTACCCCGGCTTGGCGATCTTGTCAAGCGTGATGTGTTGATTGAACAACCCCCACGTGAACGCCGTGATAGGTGCTGACTCAATATCGAGTAGTAAGATTCTAATACGTGCCTCCTTAATTCACACTAGATGACGCTGGCTCCGTAGTAGCTAGCTCGTCCTGTGTCTTCGAGTAAGCATTGTCCAGCATAGGAACTACGTGCTCCTGCACAAACCCGAATGCTGCCGGTAGATACCCAAGCTGTTGGATATCTGCCCCCGTGATCTGAGGGTCCCACTCTAGCTGAATCCATACATCTGGATCAACGCTGTCAGAGTAGATTGTTAGTGTGGCTTTGTGGGTATGGTTGGGAATGTCCTTATTCTTAGCCATTCAGTCGACCCTCCTGAAGATCAGTGTAGATGCCTACCAGTGCTAGCACCGGCCAAGCAAATACCATTGCAGCATCTCGGCCATCGAACTTAGTGCCGTCTTCCTTGTTAACAGCAGCTACGCCAGCGTATACGTTGTATGCACCAAGCAGGTACAATGCGGTTGCAGTTAAAAACATAATCATTTGTTTCTCCTTTCTTCTTGTGTCTTAGTGTTGTGACAGGTGCGGCACAGGACCTGCAACCCTTCAACACTACAGAATAGCTTCTGAACAAACGGGACTAGATCGTCGTACGTGTTCAAGCTACCTGCTGGTACGATGTGATCTACAGACACATCCTTAGCCTTGTGCCACTTGTTGCACCCGGCGCACTTGTACTCCCACTTCTGATTCTTGACTACGCCTTTGTACTCGCGCTTGGCTTCATTCAAGACGGCCCACTTGGGAGGGTACTTGTTATACCCTGACCTCAGTGCTGACCTTAGGAACCCCCAGAACTTTGCGCTGCTCCACGATGGCCAGTTCTCGTACGGTGGGGTACGTGCCGCCCGCTTGGCGGGAGCTTTCTTCTTAGAGGCCAGAGTACCTCTCCCATAGGTTGTGGACAGGTCTGCCCACCTTGTTTGCGTAGGCAACGCAGTTGGCTGTGCCGCCATCGCTACCATCCCAGAGGGCTACAACGCTGCCGCTGTTGTCTACCATCCACTGGTTCCTTACCTGCATCTTCCAAGCAGCGTACCCCGGCTCACATACGAACACTACCTCGGAAGGAGTCATCAGGCTGTACAGGAACTCCTGACTTTCTCTGGGCCACTTGGACTCAAAGCCCTCGAAGGGTAGAGCCAATACGTGCGGTAGGTTCTGGCTGATAGCTGCGTACGCTAGGGCTTGATCCCACCCTAGCGCACCACCAGTAACTACCTTGTCAGGACGTACGATACCTAGGTACTCGTCAGCTAGCCGGATTAGCTTGTGCTGTGCTTCACGTGAGTAACCACCTAGCTTGTTGGGTCTATGCCCTGTGCCAGATACTACCATATGTTTCTCCTGCCCTCCTGCCTGAAGGCATCTTCGATTAGTGCGACTAGGGCTGAGTTCATCTGCCGCTCTACCGAATCACGAATGACAGACTCCTGAGTCGTAAGCAAGGCCTGGATAGCTTTGGAGTTAGCAGCCGCTACTTCTGAGCTAGGGTTCATCACCCCGGCAGCTTCAATGAAAGCGCGTTTCTTCTGTATAAGCAGACGCTTGACTTCATTGTCCTTGATTCTAGTTACTGTGTTGTCGATGAGTTCTAGTACGGACATTCCTGTCCCTCCTCTCTGCGAATCCAGATCAGGTTGGCAACCTCTCGGTATACCTGCTCTGCCCTGTCTCCGTACACTCTCTTGTACTCCTGACGTACTACCTCCTGCATCTTAGCCACGTCCTTATTGCAAGGAGCAATGAGCTTCTCAGCCGTCTTGGGTCCTACGCCCTTCACTCCGGGGATGTTGTCCGTCGAGTCTCCAATCAGCACTTGCTTGAAGAAGAACTCGTTGGCGTCAAACAGGTTGATGTACTTCATCTCGTCCTTCACCCAGTTGTAATGCCAACCGGGGATCATGTATAGGTCCTTGTCGATACCTACAATGACTGTGGACTTATCCTTGTTCTCCCACTGAGCAATGCCTTGTGCATCGTCAGCCTCTTGGCCGTTGATGACCTCTGAGTTGTGGACGTTAATCAAGTAGTCCTTGATTTCGCTGTAGTAGCGCGGCTTGTTTGCCGGGTCGCGGTTACCCTTGTACACCTTGATTGTTGCTAGTTTATCTCGGAAGTTATCCTTGCCACTCAGGAAGATGCGATGGTACTTCTGCTCAGAGAATTTGTCGTTGATGTTCTGGATCACACGACGTACAGTAGCTAGAGCGTACTCGACAGGCTCGACGACGGGGTTGCCGTCGTCGTCCTTTGCGGCGTCGCAAGCAAAGCCTACGCGGTAGACAATAACGTCTCCGTCAATGAGCGGATTAAGCGCTGCTCGGTTCATTGATAATCTCCGAGGCCATGTGTAGGCTCTTAGGAGTTAGCTCTGCATATAGTGCCTCTTCTACAGATTCTACAAACGACACATAGTCATCAATCTCTAGACCAGCATTGGACACTGATCGCACATTAAGCCTATGTAGAGCGTCACGTACTAGTTCTAGTCGCTGCTTTGCACTTACTCGATTCTTAGCTGCCATTAGCTGTCTCCTGTCCTACGTGATTCCTCATCATCTCCCACACGTCTTCATAGATGGGGTTCGTATCTTCTACTACCACTGAAGTTACTTGGTCAATATCCTGCTCGTCTAGGAAATCGTACAGGGCAATCTTCTGTGAAGCTGTCAAATGCTTCAGCTTGATTACTACGTAACGTACCTCTCGTTCAAACCGTGCCATACTTAGTCCTTAATGAATACACCGTCAACAGTCTTGCCGGTGCGTGCTTTGATCTTACTGTATGCTACACCCAAAGCGTCCTCAATGTCAAGGTCTAGCTTCTTAGCTGTCAGGATGAGGGTGACGATTACGTCCCCCAATTCCATCTGCTGTTTGACCTTATCTCCCTTGAGGATTTCATCAGCGAACTCACCTAGCTCTGACATGGCCTTGAGCGCTTGACGCTCAGCACCCTTACCATCAGCTAGCAGTCCTCGCTCGTCAGCCCATGCCAGTACGTTGTTGATTAGCTCTCTCAATCTACCAGCTCCACTCGGTCAACCTTGTAACCTAGGATACCTAGCTTACTGTTCTTCTCCATAGCTGCACGCTCAATGTCAGCAGTACGCTTGGTCTTGTACAAATGCAGAGCCTTCCAGCCGAATAGTGCTGTGCGCTTCTGTAATACCCAATAAACCCTATCTCTCTTGCGTGCCATACCTTACTCCTTAGTAGATGATTTCACAGCTTGTTCCTACGCAGGCTAGCTCTCTGCTGCCTGTGGTGTTGTCTTCCTTCTCGTACGCTGGCAGCTTATCCCAGTCAATAGTCTTCGGCACCCTAGCCGACAGTTCTTCGTACTGCTCCTTGGTACAGTCTTGGTAAGGAGCCTGCTTATACGTACCACCGTCCATTGGTAGGAAGGAGATACCAGACAAGCGCTCGAAGTTATCGAACACCCAGCCTGCTGTATCTACCCACTCATTCTCCTTGACGCTCACCGTGACGCTAACTTGGTGCTCTGCCCAGTGCTCGTTGTACACAGCCCACAGGTTTAGGTGGTCACGAGGGGTTACCTCGTTACGTGTCACCGCACCATCAGGGCTCTTCATTGGGAAGTAGAACACTGTCGTATCGTCAGGCTTCATTACGCAGGGCTCGTGTGGTACACCCTGATCCTTGAGTAGCTGTGTCACCGGGTCTTTGTTGTCCTGCCTAATGCTACGTACGTAGTAGTGTGAATGGCGAGGATGGATACCGCTAGCACTGTCCACCAGCTGGGAGACTGTACCGCTAGGCTTAACAGTAGTAATAGCCACGGAAGGGTTGATGCCCAAGCGTCCTGCAAATTCTCGGTTGACTTCAACAGCATACTCCCTTAGTTCTGTTAGAAGTGCTGGGGCTCGATCCGTGGAGGCCAGTGTGGTATTGTCGTAGATTCCTGTGAGGCTGACGCCAAGCAGGCGTTCCTCTTCTGCGTTTCTCTTCCAGATGTTTCTTACATACCTGAAGTCTGTGTACGTCGATTGGATTGTACCAAGTATAGTAGCAATTTGAACCTTGCGTCTAAGACTTTCTGAATCGTCTCTTGCGCGAACGACAACCTCTGTGAGATTGCAGAGTCCGGCAGAGCGGAGAGCGATTTCACCGCAAGGGTTGGTTCCGACAATAAGGCCAGGATCGCGTCGTCCAATTCTTTCAGTCTTGTCTCTGATACCGCGTCTGTAGTAGATACCTCGTTCGCCTGATTTGGATTCATATAGTGCCTGCCATTCCTCTAGGAATGCTCCTGTGTCTGGTGCCTCTTCATACACTGCCGAGTTGTTAGCTAGTGCGAACTCTGGATTCTTCTCGTACCAGTTACCGCTCTTGGCGGCTCGCATCTTGTTGCTCTTTAGATCAGACAGGCTGATAAGGGCAGAGCGGCGTACGCCACCCACCACTACAACCTCACCGATCTTGCACACTAGTCCGTGTACTTCAATGTCTGTCAGCTTACGGCCAGCAGCAGCCCTAAACACACGAACAGTATAGTCAAACAGGTCAACGAGAGGTTGCGGTCCTGACGCTCTTCCTCCGAAGGTCTTAAGTCGTTCTCCCTTAGGCCGTACTCTTGATACATCAATCTTCGGGACCTTGCCGGCATATAGAAGAGAAACCAGCTCACGGAACCCAGAAGCCCAGCCGATACGGCTATCGCCGATAACAATAGTTGTATCAGTAGCATGGAAACTCTCCGCAATCTCGGGTAGCTTGTTGACGAACTGAGTCTCACACGAGAAGCCTACTCCCGTACCACAGGTTAGGATGTACAGGATTTCGTCGAAGGCTCGGGGGTTATCCATAGCTACGAAGCTACAGTTATAGGCTGCCATATGGTCCCGCTCTAGGGCAGGCCCTGCTGTCATCAGCATACGCATAGACGGCATGACTTCCAGATTTAGGATAGCATCCCGGATTTCGTTGTAGAGAAGCGTCGCTTCTCCGGGCAGTGCTACATCAAGAGCACCACTGACTACATTAGTCATGTAGCGATCCACTGTCTCTTCCCAAGTCTCTCGTCGTCTCTCAGCTTCATTCCACCTAGAGTATCTACTCTTGGCGATTAGCTGCTGGTATGCAGTCTTTAAGTACTTATCTGTCATTACTTTCCTTTTTTCTTATCCGTTGCTCTTCCTGTAACTTCCAGTATTCGTTTGCAGCTAGGTCGCTGTACATAAACTCACGTAGTTCTTCGTGACGTTTGATCTTAGAATCTAGAATGTCTGCTGGTAAATCTTTGAATGGACGTAGATACATATCAACCCCACTGTTCCGCCATAGCGTTTGCTATTCCTTGTGGTGTAATGCTTCTCTTCAATCCTCTGTCCTCGCTGGGCGGCAATCTGTTTTGTCCTGAGTCTGTTTGGTTGGACCAGCGCTCTCTCCCGTTAACAATCCTTCCAGCAACTCGCTCAGTGCCTCGCAGCAGGGGTAGTCCTTTGAGCCACAGACATGTCGCTTTACTTGCGTCTTCTCCGAATTGATACGGCTGAATAATCTGGTCAGGTTTTCTGAACAAGCGGCTAAGTCTGCCGATAGGATTCTCCACACATACCTTGGGAGCGTAGTCAAAAAACTGAGTAGCGAATTCTGCGGCTGGTTCATATAGGTCTGGCCTGTGTGCGTAGTAACGGTTGCCTGCTACCGTCAGGTAGGTGCAGGGTGGGTGGGCAATGATTAAGTCCCACCATGTAGATACTCCTACCCTTCGTGCCTTAGCCTCGCTAAAGCTAAGCACGAGCTGCACTGGCATCTGTAGGTGACCGTAGGGACCAAGCGGGCAAGGCAGTATGTCGCAACTCCAAGCCTCGTGCCCCCTTGCACGGAAGGCCTCTCTCACTACACCACTGAATTCACAAGCAACCAATACTCTCATCACGGATTATCCAGCAAAGCCTTCACGCTTCCATCTCCCGTTCCTTCCTTCTGCCCAGCCCTTCTTCTCTAGCTCCGTCTGTAATAGGGCTAGTGCTCTCCATGCTAGAGGCACAGCTTCTAGGAAGCCGTTCTCTTCTAACTGGTCGTAGTCAAGTAGGTGACGGAGAATCTTGTTGGGATGGTCCGTGCTCTTCTCTCTCGCCCAATGGAGCTTCTGGCCGGGGTTGTGCTTATCATTGCCTACCTGTGACCATCTAGCTACCTCTGCTAGTGCAGCAGGGAAGTAAGCGAAGAGGCCATCGAACAGTGGATACTCTTCACGCCTGTTGTCATCAGCTAGTACACGCTTAGGCGGCTCTTGCTGCTTCTCTGGTGTACTGCATGAGCGTACTGAGGGTGCGCACAAAGTTGTCACCTTCATGCTTGATGGCATATCCACCTGCTCCTTCCCACTCGCGGCAGTTCTTTCCATAGTCGTCAATTAAAATGTCTCCCTTATGTTGTACAAAATACTGCTTCCTGTCACTACCGTCTACGGTAATCACCAGTACGTCAGGGTCCAAGTTCTTCCTGACCCATCGCATTTTCTGCGTAGCTACTTCCGCATACCGGGAGGTAGGGCATGATGTAAGAATGATTGGGTCGTATCGCTTGATATCTCTGTAGAACTCAAGAGCGCCAGCCATCATAGGCAGATGATAGAAGTAGTCCTCAATACCATTGATGCTACTCCACATCTTAGCCTTGCTCTCGGCTTCGTCCATCGGGTGGCCAAACCTATTTAGGTAGTCACCCTCAAGGTCCGCCATTACTCCGTCCAAGTCTAGAAATAAACGCATCATCTTCCTTTCTGAATAGTGGCTGTAGCAGTGCTGCTAAGGCAAGGAGGCTGGCAACTGCCAGCCCCCATAGGTATGCCTTAAACATTACTGCCAAGGAATGTCGTCAGGATTCTCTGTCGACTCAGCCTCGGCTTCCTGCTCTGGTGCATCACCAGCTGGAGCCGAAGGACCCTTCCACTTCTGACCAGTGGACTGCTCGTAGAACGCCTGAGTGTACTTGGCTAGCAGCGCATCAAGTGCCTGAATACGCTGGCCCTTGTTGTCAGTCTTGGGTAGACCCAGGGCATCCGCTGCCTGACCTACTGCTAGGAAAGCAATGGCACTGTTGAGGGCCGACTGGCGGGAGATAGTCTCTTGCTTCGCGTCGTCCCGCTTCTGCTTCTCGATGTCATTCTTGGTACGAATGCCACCGTCTGGCGACTTCACCGGAGCCGTAGCCTGTGCCTCAGCAACAGCCTCAGGCGGCGCCTTGCCTGCACTCACCTTCAGTGAGTTACGGCCTACGTTCTTGTAGCCACGGCTGTCATCCAGCTCGAACTGTACGTAGTCACCTTCCTTGCACTTCGGTGCATATAGACCAGCACCGTAACGCTCACCACCTACGACAATATTGTAGGCAGTCTTGCCGCCAGCTACCGACTTAGTCTCTACTGCCTGTACCACACCTGTAATCATCGTCATCAATTAGACTCCTTCGTCATTGAGAATGTTCATCACTTCATCCATACCTTCCCAGTTATCTACACCAGCAGCGTACATTGCACCTAGGGTGCGCTCTGCATATAGCAGCTCGTTGTAACGCTCAACTGGTAGACCTACTGTGGTGGTAGCATCTTTTTCGTTTACCGCTGGATAACCTTGCCGTCCGGCCATACGTCGTATTTAACCTCTGTCTTAGTATCAGACCAGTGCTTACTGATCTTTGCGCCGAATCCAAGAGGGACCTTGAACTCGTACTTGTACACCCTACGCAAGTAGTCATAGACGTCTAACGTTAGAGACTGCTGAGCAATCTCCATTGCCTTGTCCTCGTAACCTTCCTTGATCTTGGCGGCGATGCTGTCGTGAATCGTTGTGAAGATTCTGATAGGCAAGCCACGGGTACGATGCCAGAAGTAGACTAGTGCAGCAGGAATGATTTCACCAGTAGCGAACCCTTGGATAGGGTAGTTAGAGATTGACGTGGTGTTCGTGATGTAACCACTTCTCTGCATCTTCGTGTCTGGGAAGTAGAAGATCATTCCATATGGTGTTGTGTATTGCTTCTTGTCTGCGCACTGTAGCGTCCAGTCCCGCTGCATCTGGGACATGCTCTTGTACTTGGCCTTGAAGTATTCGCAGTAAGCTTCTACTGCCGGTGTACCTCTACCGCCACCGTACATGGGCTTGAACGTGTACTGCTTGGAGTTCTGTCTATCTGTTGGCTCGCCTGCCTCCGTCAATACTTTAGACGTGAAGCTATGGACGTCAACCCCAGACTCGATTTCCTCCGTACCTGCCGGGTCATCGCTCATGTCGATGCCGACTCTGAACTCTAGCTGTGCGCTATCGAACTCTCCTACTAGGTAACCTTCCTCTCCTGACCAGAATAGCTTCTTGTACTCTCTCGGGATGTTCTGGAACTGTACCGACTTGGTACCCTTCACTCCCTCGAACTGCACAGGGATACCGCTACTCGCTAGGCGGTGAGTCTGGACTACGTTCTGCTTTAGGTTGCCGAAGAACTGGCCACCCTTCTGCTCACAGGTAAGGCGGAAGTATTCAAGGTTCTTTTCCAACAAGCTCTCCTGCTTGTTGTACTTCCTGTACATCTCCAAGAATCTTTGCTGATCCTCGGTAGTTGCCTTGAGTCCTACCATTACCTTGGCGTTGGTGCTACGTACTCCCTTGCCTGTACGGATTGGCTTGCCCTTATGGTCCTTAACTTCATCGAAGCCTAGGGTATCGTAAAGGAAGTCACCCAACTGCTTAGGGCTAGACAGGTTGATACCTCCTGTCATCTTGGCAAGCTCAGCACCAAGCTGGTCACGTAGTTCTACGGTCTTGACGTACTCATTATACACCCTATCCGGGTCAAGATGCAAGCCTGCGAACTCAATGTCAGCCAACGCTGCGCATGTCAAGTTACGTGTGTGTACTAGATGCCACTGCTGCTGAGACGTTAACAGCTGCTGCTGTTCAAAGAATAGTCTCTTGGTAGCTTCAACGTCAGCATGGCAGTATTCCTCTAGCCACATGGGATGAATGTCTCTCGTCGGTACCCCCAGCTTAATTAACCTAGACACGAGGTCAACCTTGCCGGGGATGCCATACTTGCGAGACAGGGATGCGAGGTCACGTTCGTGCCCCTTACCCTTCCTGTTGCCATCAAGTACCCACTGCGCTAGCAGCGTGTCATAGAACAGCACGTCTCTCAGCTCTACACCACAGCGGGCTAGCCACTGTGCCTCGAACTTTGCGTTGTGCGCTACGACAAAGCTTACTGTTGCAATGTCATCCAATAGTTCTTGATGCTCGTAGATACCACCGAACTTACTGCCAGACTTGAGTACTGTTCCGTCGATATCGACTACCTGCCAGCACCCTAGTACGATGTCATTCGGCTCATGCAATGCACTGCCGTGTTCGTCTGTATCTGTTTCCCAGTCTAGGACTAGGAACCTGTTCGTCGTGTACAACTCCTCCGGGTTATCATGCAGGAGGAACCACGGTAGCTTGTCATTGTTCATCATCCTCCTCTACATCTGGTGCCGCCATCTCGTGATAAATCTCGCACTCGTATCCATCTAGTACCAGCTTAGCTGCGTGCTCTGGCTTAGCCGCCATCTTAACATCCTTTGTAACCGGATGCTCGCACCGCCAATGTGTATCACCCTTAGTATGCACTATTACCTCCCTGCCCACCAGCGGCCCTTCCTGTAGAAGTAGGCACGTCAAGTGAACCTGTCAACAGTGCACTGACGTGACCCTCAAGGTGCGCCCTCAAAGTCTCGCGGGCCCTATGTCTTACTATATCTAGCCCTGCTTCCTTTACTAGCTCAGGGTTCTTTAGCTTCTCTTCCTTAGGCCTAGGAGGCCCGTCGATGATAGCACTGAATAGATCGCAGCGGTCCTGCTTCTCTAGAAGATTGAACCTCTTACACAAGCTCGTTGCTAGTACATACTCGTCGTAGAAGGATTGGTGCTGTGTGACTATCAGGTTGATATCATCCCTACGGAAGCTGATGAAGTCACCCTCGTCGCCGAGGTCATACTCTTCTTCCTCATCGCTGTCAGGGTCTGGCTCGTAAGGCTCCCACCCTAGGTCTACAGCTACGGCCTTGAACTCCGGCATAGATTCCACCTTACAGATGAAGTCAATGTCTGTGTCCAGTACCGGAGGGTTACAGGTGTACGCACTACCCGTAGGTTCGATGGCTGTAATGTCTACCAGCTCTAGACGAATGTCATGTGCCAGTGTTGTCAGATTAGGTAATGAAGTTCGCATCGAAAGTCTCCCTTGTCATCACATCCGCCGATCCCCAAACGTTTCCTACCTCTCGGGAGAACAGCAGCGCGTCGCTAACAGTGTCGCTATATGCTCGCCACACGGCGCCTTGGTAGTCCTCGCCGTACCACGCATGACCTGTCGGCCCTGCCTTGAAACCTGCTGACCTGATAGTACCCAGATCATCTAACGTTAGAATCTTCATGGCAGCTTACCTAGTTCTCTGACTGGGCCAGCTGACTTGCGAAGCTCCCAAGCCTTCTTCCTCTCACTGGCGTGCCTTACCGCTGCCTCTTCAGCTTCCTTCTCAGTACGCGAGGCGTACATTGCCGATTGTGTGACGCGAACATCCTTCCAATACTCGTTAACGTCTGTATAGAAACGGCCACCCTTACCTTCGGATACCTTAAGCTGTGCAATGTAGCTACCGTAGGCATCCCTATAGATACGGTATCTACCCTGCCCTGTCTGTTCGTACAACAGGTCAGTGTCATCTACGTTAGCTGGTGTTGCAGGCTTCTTCTTGAATAAACCAAACATACTTGTCTCCTAGAACAGCTTGCTCCTTAGTCGTCTCAAGCTGTTGTCTGTTCCTACCTCCCTCACTTATCCCAACGTTCGGTCGGTTAAGAGCCCATACAAAACATACAGGCTACATATACCCCTTGTCAAATCCGTTCAGCTAGATCGGCTGGAGCCCGCCATCTTCGGTGGTACTCTCTGCCTTCTGTTCATTAATCCGCGATGAACGGAACAGCGGTCTGTCTCCTGTATCCTTACGTTCCCACTCGTAGCGGCTGGGGTAGGAGTTGATGAATCTCTGGGTAGCAGCGTGACGCTCGTCACCTTCCGGCCAGCGGTTGTACATCGTACCGTCCTCCTTGACCCCCACTGACCAGCCATCATACAATCCTCGAATCTCGATATATAGTACGAATTCGTCTGTCATACGCTTGTCATCCTCGATAGTTGTGGAAGGATACGGACAGGGAAGCTGTCGTGTACACCACTGATCTTGTTCTTGGGTAGGCTCAGGGTGCGCAGCCCTTCTGCGTCCAGTGCTGGGTCAACACCAATACCTACCATCACATCAGCCTGTGCTGGGATGCCGGTGTTGGAGAAGTCTACGTCACCCATGTCTAGTACAGCCTTGTCCTGTGCGCTGTCGCCAGCCTGTGTCACTGATACTGCGAGCACGTTCCACTTCTTGGCGATGGTTCTAACTGCCGTTGCTGCGTACTCTAGTTGGTTCACGCGGTTGTCTGCCCTCACCTTCAAGTTACGTAGCTGATCTACGAAGATAGCATCCGGCCCGTACTTCTCGATGTACTCTTCGATCTGTGCTGGAGTACCCGGCGAACAGGACACAACGATGATGTTGTTGAACCCGTGCTCTTCTGCTACTCGCTGCGCTGCCGCTGGGTCTTTCTGAATCTGGTACTTAGACATACCACTAAGGTTAGAAACGATACGCAAGATGATATCCTGCGGCCTATCCTCGTTGATGAAGTAGAGTACCCTGAACCCTTGACGAGCAATACCTGCTGCCATGTTCACGCAGAACGCTGTCTTACCTGCCTCAGGTCTGGCGAACACCACGATGTGATGGCCTCGCTTAGCACCACCATCCAGCCTATCACTCAGGCTCTGTGGGTACAGGCGAATGAGTGACGTAGGATCGTACTCGTGCCTAATCATACCTAGCAAGTCTACATTCTCGTAAACCTCTAACCCCTGCTCCGTCAACTGATCTAGGTCAGTCATCTCCTTGAGCATGGCATAGTCTGCCATCAATGCAGAGATGGTGTCAGCATCCCCACCACCTGTAATAGCAAGGGCTAGCTTGTCGCCAGCCTCCTGCTGCTTGGCTAATAGGATGGCAACTCTAACGTTAGAATCACTACCGTTACTTGACAGCGATTCGTTTACTAGGTTGGTGAATGTCTCTACGTGCTTCTCGTTACGGATTGTCTCAGTGATCTGAGCCAGCAGTACCTCAGGTACTACGGCATCCGCATTGCCGTCTCTTGCATAGTAGTCCCCGATCTTTGACATGACTACCTGAAAGGGCTTCGAGTAGGTCTTACCCTTTACATCGATGTACCCTCTCACTAGGTCATAGTCAGTTCTCGACCGGATCGCTGCCGCGACTAGTGGTTGCTCCATTGATACCTCTCATTAGTTCGTCTAACTCTTCGGTTGTGTGGTCCTTTATATCCTTGGTGAGCCTTACTAGCTGCACCTTCAGAAAGCTACGGTACTTAATTAGGTGCCGTATGGCAGTACCGATAGCATCATTGTCTAGTGCAAGATAGATTGGACTCCTCTTCGAGGCCCGAAGTTCGGCCACTCGGTTTTCGTTCAGGTGTGTGCCTAGTAGTGCGACGGCTGTCATGTAGTCAGCAGCACGCATGGCCGATAGCTGGTCCTCGACGACGATGATACCACCCTGTCTCGGGTTTGTATACCACGCTATCGCGTCGTCATCCGTATGGGTTATGGTCTTGGGGGACTGTCCGGACAGGCTTCGCAGCACGACTCCTGCGGTGTCGCCAGTACGCGTGAGTACCGGTAGGCATAGTCGGTTGGACTCGGTGTCCCAGCCGAGACGCCACTTTGCCAGATGCGATTGATCGAGCAAGTAGCGAGCGTTGAGATATGATCTAGCTTCCTCAGAAAGTCCCTCCGCTTCGGAGAGAATAGCCCTTCCTGCCACGCCCCTTGTAGTAGACGTTGATACGAGGGTAGCTGCCTTAGTCCGGCCTGCACTGTAACCTCTCTCAGTTCCCTTGAAGTTGCATGAATCTCGATGACAGAACCAGACAACTGCTCCATCACGTCTTGATACAGAGAGAGTGCCTTCTCTAGTGCTACCACCTTGGCAGCTAGGGCAGAGTTGTCCTGCTCTAGTCTCTCCCTCTGCGAGGTCGAAGTAGTCTTGCAACAAAACATCTCTAGCTGTGTACACATGGTATCTCCTTAGTGGGCGACGGCGGTGTTGGCATTGTTAATGTTAGAATCCTGTGCCACCAGCGTCAGCCGGGGCTTGGATACGATGGCAACTAGGTCGGTGTTGGTCAGGATAGCTCCGAGCACAGTGACCTGTAGCTGATCGTTAGGCCTCCACTCTACGTTGGAGGCGTTGCGCATGATAGCATCACAGCTCCACGAACCATCATTACGGGTCTGGATGTTAACGGTACCATACAGCACATCACTTCGGTTGTCGGTATGGGTCGGCGTGAACATGCCCTTCTCGTTAATCATGCCGAGGCCACGGGCGTCGTCCATCTCTTCCTTCGTCACGGTAGGCTTACGCTCACCAGTCGTAGCGCTGTGCGTTAGCGTGGTGTCCTCAGCAGCGATGGGAGTCACTACCTGAGCAGCAGCGGCGCTCTCCTTCTGCACCACCCCTCTGAGGAATGCTTCCACCTTGTCAACTACGGTGTAGCTGTTGTAGGTAGTGGGCGTAGTCTGGGACGTATAGGTAGCCTTGGGCAGTTCGGAAGTCTCTACCTTTTGGATATCCTCTAGGTCGAAGCTGTACTGTAGCCCGGAACGTAGCGCTCTGATATCACCATCCAGCTTGATGTGATGACGCTCAGCCAGCCATGCCACCATACCCGCCTCGCTGGCATAGGCCATGCCCTTCTTCTCCGTGAAGGCAATGTGCATCGTACGCTCGTCGTTGCGTGCCATGTGCAGCTTGGTGGGGGTTTCGCTGTCCCACCAAACGAAGCAGTAGGCACCGGAGAATTCCTTGAACGCATCCTTACCGCTCTCCATGATGCGAGCCAATGCCCACTGGCTGTCAACGTCGTGGTCCTTTGCGCCCTTGCGACTCATCCAGCCCGTGAGCGTACCGTTGTGTACACCTACTAGGGTACGGCCAGTAGACTCGTCGTAGTACTCGAACGGGTGTGCCGTGTCAGCACGAATGTCACCTACCGTAGCAGCACGAGTGTGCGCAATGGTGATAACGTTAGGAGTTCGGATACGTGGTAGCAGACGGGTGAATAGCTTCGTCTCGACGAAGTGGTTGCCAGATAGCGGTAGCTTGTGCACGTCGAAGGTTTCCTTGAACGTGTCGATGACAGCCACGCCTGTCGAGTCACTGCCTCGCAACATGCCGGCAACACAGCCGCTCTTTACGAAATCGTCTGCGTTGTTATCAGCTGTTACCGCGTTTACAAATCCATGAATGCCGCACATAGTTACAGTTCCTTATTCAGGGTTGGATGACGTGTTAAGACTGTGTAGGTGGGTAATAATTGAGCGCATGTTAACCCTTTCCGGGTGCCCGGAGGGGTACATACCCTGAGCATATCGGTACTTGGCCTCGGCCTCGACGATCAGTTCGTGCAGGTGCGGAGTAATGATAGAACGTATAATCGAGGACTCATTCATCGAGTTGGGCGCCGAGCCTAGCGAAACAATGTTGCCGCCTTCCCCATTGAAGAACACATCCCAGCGCGACGGGAGCCTGATAATGATTAGTCTGTTGGCTGGTAGGAGCCCAGTCGCTGGGCAATTCTGTGGTGTGTAGAAAACGATGCGCTCATTCGACGAAGGCGGGCCCCCGTACTGCTCAGTGTCTACCCGCTCAGGCCCCTTCTTCTTCTTGAAGAACTTGTCGTACTTGGCATTCCTGTACACGGCCGGGCCCATGCTGGCACCAAGCAGTCCGCCGTTCATGCCTGTAGCTGCCATGCTCTTGAGCTGGCGCAGGCGGCGAACACAGGTGGCGTGCGGTACTGCCGTCAGGATACGGTCTGACCATGCAGCTAGGTGGGTGGTCAGCAGCTCGACGTAAGACTCTTCATCAGACAGGGCTACCAGCATCTCGTCCAGCGAGTGGAAGCGTAGCGCTGCCAGCTTGATGCTCTGCACCAGCATCACCCAGTCCGTCAACTGCTCTCCCGATGTAGCGGTGGGGAAGTAGCGGAACTCCATCGTACCGTAGCTGCCCAACGTCTGCACGTTCAGGCCGTAGTACTTGTATGCCCGGTTGGATTCACACAGCCGGAGCAGTGCTCGCGGGCTGTTCTCCATCTCAGGATAGAACAACGCCCCGAACAGGGCAGGCGGTGCCGAGTCCATCGGGTTGGTGAACCCGCCCCACTTACGGCCCACGTCTGCGATGTTGTAGATGGCAGGCTCGATGGTAAAGACCAACGCCGCCAGCGTCTGCACTGCGGTGATGGGGGTAGTCTCTTCGTCCATGTTCAGATGGATGTGTGTACCCGAAGTGATTGACGTTAACAGCCTTACCTCGGGTGAGAAGAACTCTCGGATGGCTGCTGCCAGCTGGGAGCCTGCGACTGGGTGCGTGAGCTTGAACTCGGAGCCGTTGATAAGACTGCCGTCTCCGTCTCTCGTCCAGTAGCGAAGATGGTTCGGAGGAAACTGTGCCCGGTTATACCCCGAGAGAAGTTCCGCCTCGATTTCGATTCCGATAAGCTGCTTTTGGTCAGGCCACGGAACAAAGATATCCTCGTCTACGAGGCTCCTGTGCCGCCGGCCGAACACAGATGCTACGGTGGTGCTCATACCAAGTCCTCCATGCTGCGTGGGATGTGAAGGGTTGCGGTACCGCTAGGGCTGATAGTACCGACGATCTGGTTGGCGTAGGCCACGAGGTAGGTGTCGTCGGCGTTGGGCAACACCGCCAAGTCTTGCGACACGGCAAAGCCCATGATATCTCCTGCATTCATGGCCGCTAGCCCCTCTTGCAGGGACATGTATTTGGGCCGCATGACAGCAGCCAGCTTCACGTACGGCCTTCCATAGAAGCTATGGCTAGCGTTACCAGTCTCGAACATCTCACGGGTATGGCCAGCGTAGGAGAACTGTACAGAGTCGAGACACACGCCCTTCTTGTAGGTACGGGTGCTACCTGTCAGGTACATCATCACCCGACCACCGGCTGCCGAGCGCCAGCCTAGAGCAGGTACTGCAAACTTCTCCAGCGAATCAAAGAACTCAGGTTCCAAGATTCGCTCTTCCTTCACCGGCCTATCAGCTGGCCCGGTTACGGCGATGGCCCTTACCTTCGCCTCGTTTGTGAACATGGGCACGTCCATGCCGGATAGAGAAGGACAGGGCAATGCGCAAGGCGTGCCATCGGAGTCGAAGAACATCGCTCCCCCGAACTTGCGGGCGAAGTAGTCCCTGTTTGTATTCAAGATGATGCTCATGGTTTCCTCACAGTGTTACTGTTTTACGTCGGCTGTATGTGCCGAACAGGGTAGGTTCTACAGATGCCGCCGGTGGTGATAGTGCAGGTAGTACAGCAGGCGGCTTGGGTGGTGCTTCATACGCGGAGGCAGACTTCCTGCCTACTCTCTCGTAGTCCCTGCCCCGTACTCGCAGCAGTTCGTACTCGTGTACTTCCATTGTCGATCTTACCTGCGCCCGCATCAGCATAACTCGAAGTGCTTGCTCAACATCCAACGCCTCGTACTCTCCGGTGGTTACCGGCCGGGACGTGGGGGTGAGCTTCAACACCGCGTAGAAGGTGGACATCTTAGTCCCCCCTCTGCCAGAGGGCAGGGTGGATGTAGGACTTCCACGTACGGCGCGGGCTGTCGGCAACGTCTTCGAGGGCAGCCTTGCCGTTGGCGATGATGTAATCAAACACCTTAGCCACGCACTGCTGGCGGTACGGAGATGTCTGAGAGGGTGCGCTGTTAACTTCGAGGACATATGGATTACCCTCGGCATCAACCATTACGTCGACACCACAGAAGTCTGTACCGCTTACCTTGGCTGCGGCTAGTGCTGCTTGGATGACGCGCTTGGGCCAGTCGCCCCAACGAGTGTTGTCGAACCGGCCCCCTTGGGCCACGTTCCATGCCACCTGATCCGGATTGCCCGGAGCCTTCTGGGCTACCCATACTACACGGTTCTGGGCAACGAACACACGGTACTCTGCCACCTTGTCGATCAGCACGGACACGTAATGCTGGCCTAGCTGGCGAGCCTTGTTCAACAGATCATAATACCCATCGCCGGGGGCACGGTCCTGTTCTGTCAGTGTGTATGTAAACAGGTTCCTCCCTTGTGCGTGCTGCGCTGGCCGGAGTACAACTCTTCCAGCAAACACGCTAGCCTGCTCGGCAGTGCCCCATGTCTGCGGCACAGGAACCCCAGCCGCCTGCATCTCTAGCCTGCCCACCTTCTTGTTGCTACACCACTGGATGGACTCGGCTGAGTTCACCGTATGGGTGGGGGCTGCTAGACCTAGCTCCGATACACTCGACGTGCACCCCCATCGGAACAGGTAGGAGATGGGTTGGGTGATAGCTGCTACATCTGCTGGGAGGAAGTTTCTAACGTTAGAAACTGGCTGCGTCATGGCAGCCACGATTCCCATTGTTGATCCTCGTCCCAGCTTTCGTTTCCTGAGGATGATGTTCATGTGCTACACGATGCTCCCGTACCTGCAATGCGATTGAGACTGTACTGGTTGGAGTACCACACGCCATCGATCCACGTACCTGACTTCTCGTTGGCGATGTGTACCTTGCCATCACGGTATAGGAACACCAGCTTGTTGTACCCCAAGGCCAGATCGAACTGTTCCTTGTTGTTGGCTAGCCGGTCGTAGGTCAGCCGCTCACCGAACTTCTCCATGAACAGCACCGTGTCTGACTTGCCGGTGTTACCAGTAGCAGAAGTACCCGACAGCGTACCGTTGTGGATCATCACGCCGTGCTTGAATACATGCGGGTGGGTGTTCTCCTCCTCCTTCCCGCCCATGCTCCTCATACGGAAGTGTACCAAGAACGGAGCGTTCGGGTGCGCGGCGGCGGCTGCCTCGTAGGCCGTGAGGAAGTCCTTGAGCTTGAAGAACCCCTTCTTGGTCTTGATCTTGCCGTTGTGGTAGTAGGCAAAGCCACCGCCATCGGAGTTCCGGCTCCAGCCCGCGGTCAGGTGTTCCAGTGGAATGTCCTTGCCCGGTGGTTTATAGATTGCTAGGCACATGTTACCAACCCTTGGTTAGTGGGACCACTAGGTCCTCTTGGTCGAGGATGATGAAGTGCTCGGCGTCGCTCGTGTCCTTGGAGTACACGGGGTGTACCTTCTGGTATACGCGGGCATCCTTGGAGCGTGAGATACCACGACTCGGCTCCGCTGCGATGCGGAACATGCTGCCCTCGTTCAGGCGAGAGAAGCGGATCGGTAGTCGTGCGGAACGCTTGGCTGTCTTGTTGTTCATAGTGCTATTCCTTAGTGCTAACGTTAGAAAGAAGTGGATCAGGCGGTGCGCGGGTAGGCCTTGTGGTAACCCGTGTCCAGTGCGGCGCGGACGGATGTTGCAGTGATCGCCTCGCTGCTGGCGATCAGGCGGACCAGCTCGACGCCAGTGTGTACGTAGGAACAGAAGCGAGGCACTTCATGCGAGCTATTGAACAGCTTCCACTCGATGAAAGCGTTGCCGCCGCCGGACTGCTGCAAGATGCCGTAGCGATACGGCGATGCGCGGCCGAAGTACTTGGCCTTATCCTCCGAACTGAGGGCCATCAAGTGGTCGTTGACTGTAATCAAGCGGGCCAATCTGTCGGGGGTGGCATTCAGTTCAGGACTGCCGACGTTGACGTGCGTGCCCACGTGGTACCCGCTGTGTCGCACGATGTCCAGGTTCGCAGCCAGAAACTTCACGTACTTGACGGCCGGGGACTTGGCTCCGAACTTTGAGTACAAGGAGGGCGGGAACGTAGCTTCGATGGGATACGTACCGCCTTCCCAATCGGCGGTGACGTTGCGCATACGCAGCACCTTCTGCGCTACCAGCGAGGCTGCCGCCTGTGATGCGAAACCCATCTCGATTTCCACACCGACAGTGAAGTCACCCTGCGGCGCAACGATGTTACGCAGCTTGGGAATCACATCCCACGGACGAATCCACTTGAACAGGCCGAGGTTTGACATTTCGTCTTGGTCGCGCCGAGCAAGCGCAGCGTTGGCGCGGCGCATGATCTTGGTGCAGGTTTTCAAGGACACTGGAGTGGCGCTGATCTCTCGGATACGCCGCGACGTCAGCGAGTAGCGGTGCACACCGTCGACAAAGGCGGACACGACATAAGCCTTGTTGTTCCTGCCGATGGTGGTTTCATTGAGGAACTGTTGGAGCTGCTTGGCATTGAAGTACATGATGACTCCTTAACGTGAAGTCCAGTCACCCGACTGGATTTGTGGCGGAAAGATGAGGTCCGTACCTACGTAGACGTAGGCTTCGATGTTGCTACCAGCGATTCCGATTTCCTGTACACGCACTACCTCTCGTGTATACAGGCCGGCTTCGACGCCTTCGTAAAGGTCAAGCTCTGCCAGTTCAGCATCGCTAACAGTTAGAAGATTACCGAATACGCCGGTGGCCTGCCCTTCTTGTGCTCTACGCACGGAAGGGAATGGAAAGGTGCCGCCCTCGAACTTGTACAGGTTGTACCCTTCGAGCCGATGAGTCGCCGCATGACTGTTCCTGAGGGTGCCGTATACGAACACCTTGTGTTTACGTGTGCTCAACGTGTGTAACTCCATAGTCTTTGAGTGCCCGTTGACAAATCTTGCAAGGCTTAGCACTCACCGCCTTCCCTTCACTATCGAATCTTGTTACCACCAGCCGATGCACCTTACCCCTTGCCTTGATTAGGGCTGCCATCTCTGCGTGCAGGTAGACGGCGAGTGGGTTACCAGCAAGCTTGGCGTACCTTGCCTGCATGGGGTGCGTCTTTACGTAGCTGTTCTTGCCTACTGCAATCAGGACTCCTTTCCTGTCGTATGCGAGCGCTGTGATGTTGTATCGTTTGTTAGCCATGACAGATCGCGCATCTTCCTTAGCTTACGTGCAATAGCGACCACTATGCTTCCTATTAACAGCACTACTACCACGGAAAACACAATGGTAGCGAGTGTCATTCGGCGTTAGCAGCCCTCGGCTTGTTGAAACGGGTGGCTTCCGTGATCGGAATGCCTGCCTCAGTTGCGACATACACCGTCGATGAGTTCGGACTGGCTGCCTGTGCCTTCATCGCGTCGATGGCTAGATATCGAAGATAACCCTCCGGCCCGCCCAGCCCTTCGGCTACGATGTTGTTGGCATCCGCCACGCCCCGTGCACGGATACGTTCCGCATCGGCATCGGCCGATGCACTATCCTTTCTGGCCGACGCTTCCATCACCGCGATGCGGCGATTGGATTCTGCTCGTTGGTATTCCGCTTGCCCCTGCATCCGTTGGCTGTACACATTGTACTGTGGAACTGCGTAGCACCCGCCGGCCACTGCTGCAAATAGCAGAACGACACCGCCGATTACGAATTTGATTTCACCATCCATTTTTTTATCCTCACTTCTAACGTTAGAAAGGGACAGCAGCAGGAATCGAACCCGCGCTGGACTCAATAGGGATCAACCACTGTCAACGCCTTGGTCTAAATACATAGACCTCCGCGAAGAGCCCGGTACTTACCTAGCTATTGTCCTGCCTGACCCCAGTCAGTGCTGTCACATGTTGCTTAGTACCTGCTGAAACCGAACACAGCCATCGTGCTTTCGACGTCATCGCGCAACTCGTTGGTGATGTACTTGGGGACGTATTCTTCCACGTCCTCCAGCGGGTCACCCGGCAGGGAGTGCGTCAGGCCCTGAGCCAAGCGGCCCATTGCCTTCTGCCTGCCGTATGCGTACTGGAAGTTGTCATCCTGCGAGCAGTAGGCCATGCCTGCTGCCTTCATGGTTTCCTTGTCGCCGATGTAGGCGACGGTGGCACCGCCGCACGGCTCGACGTGGCCACGGTCGGTGACGGTACGGAAGTGGGCGAACTTGATCTTCTCGTCGTTGATGTAGAAGCCGTCGTCTCGTTTCTCGATCTTCATAACTACCTCGTTGTGGTTAAAGGCACGGACCTTCGGTGGACACTACACTACGTGTAGTAGTGTACTTTACTGTACCACTCTCGTAGTAGAGAGTAGTCGGTGTGACTCTGTAGATAGCCTCTCGTACTCCTGGGCACATGGTTGACAGCTTCATGCTACAATTCATTCCCATCTTGCCGTCGAATCTCATGCCCGGCATACAGGTGTAGCACACACTGGTTTTGGTGCACGATACTGTTCCTTCCTCTTGATAGGAGGAAGCTTCATCGTACTTACGCTCCACTATCTTGTCACACCCAGATAGTGCTAACGTTAGCACTGCTATTGCAGAGATGCGACGCATGGTTTAGCGAATCAGGTTGGCAGCGTACTCGATGTACGCCACCACCTGCCCCCTGCGTCCGCGCGGATGCACGATGCACGTAATGCTGGGGTCGGTGGAACAGGTGCAGTGC